>NZ_JBHVUS010000008.1:0-371523 GCF_042884005.1 Kitasatospora sp. NPDC058162 | reverse complement strand
CAGTACACCCGCAACATGGTCACCGGCGCCTCCACCGCCGAACTCGCCGTCGTCCTGGTCGACGCCCGCAACGGCGTCGTCGAGCAGACCCGCCGCCACGCCGCCGTCGCCGCCCTGCTGCGCGTCCCGCACGTGGTGCTGGCCGTCAACAAGATGGACCTCGTCGACTATGCCGAGCCCGTCTTCGCCGCCATCGCCGCCGAGTTCACCGCCTACGCCGCCTCCCTCGGGGTCAAGGACGTCCTCGCGGTCCCGATCTCCGCCCTCGCCGGGGACAACGTCGTCGAACCCTCCGCCCACATGGACTGGTACGGCGGCCCCACCCTCCTCGAACACCTGGAGACCGTCCCGGTCGGCACCGACCCCGACGCCCACCCCGCCCGCTTCCCCGTCCAGTACGTCATCCGCCCCCAGACCGAGGAACACCCCGACTACCGCGGCTACGCCGGCCAGCTGGCCTCCGGCGTCCTGCGCGTCGGCGACCCCGTCACCGTCCTGCCCTCCGGCCACACCACCACCGTCGCCGCCATCGACACCCTCGGCCACCCCGCCGACCTCGCCTGGGCACCCCAGTCCGTCACCCTCCGCCTCACCGACGACCTCGACATCTCCCGCGGCGACCTCATCACCGCCGGAACCGCCCCCGTCCCCACCAAGGACATCGAGGCCACCGTCAGCCACCTCAACGAGCGGCCGCTGCGCGCCGGGGACAAGGTGCTGCTCAAGCACACCACCCGCACGGTGCGCGCCCTCGTCAAGGAGATCACCTACCGCATCGACATCACTGCGCCGATCAGTGAAGGGGGCCTCGAACAGCGCCCCGCCCCC
Organism: Kitasatospora sp. NPDC058162; assembly: GCF_042884005.1. NCBI lineage: Bacteria > Bacillati > Actinomycetota > Actinomycetes > Kitasatosporales > Streptomycetaceae > Kitasatospora > Kitasatospora sp. NPDC058162. Next base: position 370,695 of record NZ_JBHVUS010000008.1, on the reverse strand, counting down.
CAGGGATTGGACGTCAACGACATCGGCCACGTGAAGCTGCGCACGGCCGAGCCGCTGGCCCTCGACGACTACACCGACAACCGCCGCACCGGCTCGTTCCTGCTGATCGACCCGGCCGACGGCACCACCCTCACCGCCGGCATGGCGGGCGAGGCCTTCGCCACCGTACGCACCGACGGCGCGCCCGACGCGCCCGACGAGGAGGACTGGGTCTGATGCCCAGCGAGGCGTTCTCGGGCCCGGGAGACGGCACTTGGCGCGCCTCGGCGCAGCACCCGACGCATCACCGTTCCTTCACCGTTCCAGCAGAGGACACCTCCGATGGCCCCCACGCAGGCAACCACCCGTAGCCGCCTTCGCCCGAACGCCGCCCGCGTCGGACGTGCCGGCTTCATCGCCGTGGCCGTTCTGGTCACCGCCGGTCTGCTGTCGGCCTGCGGCTACGGTTCGAAGGCCGTCAAGGCCGACGCGGCCCCGGCGGCCGCCGCCGGCGGTCCGAAGCTGTCGGCGGGCACGGTGAAGATCGGCTACTTCGCCAACCTGACCCACGGCACCGCCCTCGTCGGACTCCAGAACGGCCTGTTCCAGAAGGAGTTGGGCGCGACCCGGATCAAGACCCAGGTCTTCAACGCGGGCCCGGCGGAGATCGAGGCGCTCAACGCCGGATCGATCGACATCGGCTGGATCGGCCCCTCCCCGGCGATCAACGGCTACACCAAGTCCGACGGCAAGTCCCTGAAGATCATCGGCGGTTCGGCCTCCGGCGGGGTCAAGCTGGTGGTCAACCCGGACAGGATCAGCTCGCTGGACGACCTCAAGGGCAAGAAGATCGCCACCCCGCAGCTGGGCAACACCCAGGACGTGGCACTGCTCAACTACCTCGCGGGCAAGGGCTACCAGGAGGTGGCGCAGACCGGCGCCGGTGACGTCAGCGTGGTGCGCACCGACAACAAGGTCGTCCTGAACGCCTACACCTCCGGCTCGGTCGACGGCGCCTGGGCGCCCGAGCCCACTGCCTCCCAGCTGGTGGCCGCCGGAGCCAAGGTGCTGCTGGACGAGAACTCGCTGTGGCCGAACGGGCAGTTCGTGAGCACCAACATCATCGTCTCGCAGAAGTTCCTCAAGGAGCACCCGGACGTGGTGGAGGCCGTGCTGCGCGGCTCGGTGAACACCAACGCCTACATCAACGCCAACCCCGACAAGGCCAAGGCCGACGCCAACGCCGCGATCACGGCGGCCGGCGGTGTCACGGTGCCCGCGAACATCCTCGACCCAGCCTGGCGGAGCATCCGGTTCACGGATGACCCGTTGGCCGGCACCCTCCAGGCGCAGGCCGACCACGCGGCCGCCGCAGGGCTGTTGAAGAAGCCGGACCTCAAGGGGATCTACGACCTCGACCCGCTGAACCAGGTGCTCAAGGCGGCCGGCGGGCCCGCCGTCTCCGACGCCGGGCTCGGCAGCGTCGACTGACGGGCCGCCCGCCCGGCCGGTCCCGCCGAACTCCGAAGTCCGCCCCTGCCCCGCTCCGGTCGATGCCCAGTCAGTGGGCCGGGCCGGGGCGGACTCCGGCCCCCAAGACTCCCAGTCCGTCCCATTCACGCCAGGAGGTGCCCGCATGAGCGAGCGCAGCGAGCGAATCATCGGAAGGCGCGCGTGGGCGAATGTCCCTGCCGAGCGAAGCGGGAAGGGCGCATGAGTTTGGCACTGACCGCCTCGGCGGACGCCCCCGGCGCCGACGCCACCGGCGGCGCGCCCGCCGTCCGGATCTCGCACGTGCACAAGTCCTTCGGCCGCCCCGGCGCCGGGACCCACGTGCTGGACGACGTCACCCTCGACGTCGCGCCCGGCGAGTTCGTCACCCTGCTCGGCGCCTCGGGCTGCGGCAAGTCCACCCTGCTCAACCTGGTCGCCGGCCTCGACGAGCCCACCCGCGGCAGCATCGAGGTCCCCGGCGGCCGCCCCGCCCTGATGTTCCAGGAACACGCGCTGTTCCCCTGGCTGACCGCCGGGAAGAACATCGAGCTCGCGCTGCGCCTCAACGGTGTGCCGCGCGCCGAGCGCCGGGCGGAGGCCGAGCGGCTGCTCGAACTCGTCCGCCTGAACGGCGCGTACGGCAAGCGGGTGCACGAGCTGTCCGGCGGCATGCGCCAGCGCGTCGCGATGGCCCGCGCCCTCGCCCAGGGCAGCAGCGTGCTGTTGATGGACGAGCCGTTCGCCGCGCTCGACGCGATCACCCGGGACGTCCTGCACGAGGAGATCACCCGGATCTGGCAGGAGCGCCGACTCACCGTCCTGTTCGTCACCCACAACGTGCGCGAGGCGGTGCGGCTGGCCCAGCGCGTCGTCCTGCTCTCCTCCCGCCCCGGCCGGGTCGCCCGCGAGTGGCGGATCGACCTGCCGCAGCCGCGCCGCATCGAGTCCGCCCGCGTCGCGGACCTGTCCGTCGAGATCACCGAGCACCTGCGTGGGGAGATCCGCCGCCATGCCCAGCACTGACACCACCACCGCCACGGAAGTCGCGCCCCACGAGGACACGGCCGGTGTCGAGGCCGGCCTGGACGCGCTGGACGCCGTCCAGCCCCAGCGCACCTCACCCGCCCAACTGCTGCGCGAGAAGGTGCTGCCACCGGTACTCGCCGTGCTGCTGGTGCTCGCCGGCTGGCAGCTGACCTACAGCCTGCACGTCGTCCCCGACTACAAACTTCCCGGCCCCGTGGACGTGTGGCACTCCTTCCAGGACCTCTGGTTCCAGGGCACGCTGTTCTCGATCATCTGGACCAGCGTGTGGCGCGGCCTGTCCGGCTTCGTGCTCGCCGTCGTCATCGGCACCCCGATCGGCCTGGTCGTCGCCCGGGTCAAGCCGGTGCGCACCGCGATCGGCCCGGTGCTCCAGGGCCTGCAGTCGCTGCCCTCGGTCGCCTGGGTGCCGGCCGCCGTCATCTGGCTCGGCATCAACAGCTCGATGATGTACGTCGTGATCCTGCTCGGCGCCGTGCCCTCGATCGCCAACGGGCTGGTGGCCGGCATCGACCAGGTCCCGCCGCTGTTCCTGCGGGCCGGCCGGACGCTGGGCGCACGCGGGCTCAGCGGCGCCCGGCACGTCCTGCTGCCGGCCGCGCTGCCCGGCTACCTGGCCGGCCTCAAGCAGGGCTGGGCGTTCGCCTGGCGCTCCCTGATGGCCGCCGAACTGATCGCCGGCTCCCCGGACCTGGGCCTCGGCCTGGGCCGTTACCTGGAGAACCAGCGGGAGGCCTCCGACCTGGCCGGCGTGCTGCTCGGGATCGTCCTGATCCTGGTCGTCGGCGTCGTGATCGACCTGCTGGTCTTCACCCCGATCGAGCGCCGGGTACTGCGCGGCCGTGGCCTGCTGCAGGGCAGCCGTTGAGGAGGCCCCGCTGACCGGGACCGGCGCCCGGATAGCCTACCCACTCATGACCGGGCGCGGGACAACCCGACGAGCCGTACCAGAAGGCGAGAGGAGTCAGAAGATGTCAGTCGGGATGCACCACGGGCTGGGCGCGATCACCGAGGCGGACTGGCAGGTGCTGGTCTCAGGAGAGCAACTCGAGCAGAGCAAGGCGTACCTGGGCTTCCGGGAGCACGTCGAGCCCGGTGACCCCGTTCTCTTCACCGTGTCCGACGACTCCGGTCTGCGCGGTGCCGTGCACGGGGCCGTGACCACGTCCCGGACGGCCCTGTTCAGTCACCCCTGGAAGATGCTCGCGGCCGGGCAGTTCCTCAGGTCCGACGACGGCTCCGGCCAGGTGGAGGGCCACGTCCTGGCCCGGCAGCGGGAACTGCTCGCCGCCGTCGCCGGAGCAGACGCCACGGACACGGCGTGGGCCGGGATCACCGAGCGGCTCGGCGAGGCCTTCGTGGTCCGCGGTTTCGACACCAGCGAGGTGATCCTCCGTGGCGGGCTGTCCGAGGCCGAACGCCGCGCTTCCATCGGATCGTTGCTGCAACGGGCGCAGGAAGCCGTCCGGACCGGACTCGCCGGTGCCATCGCCCTGCCCTACGTCCGACCCGGCGACACCGAGCTGAGGGGCCTGCTCTCCGAGTACGGCTTCCGGAGCGGTGTGCTCACCGGAGTCTCGCTCTTCGACCTGTCCGCAGCCGCCTCCTACGACGAGTTCGTCGGCGCGCTGCCGAAGCGGCGGCGGCGGCGCTACCGGAACGAGCAGTCGCAGTTCGCGGAGTCCGGCATGGTGCTGTCCACGGTCCCGCCGACCGAGGAGAACCTGAAGCTGATCGTGGAGCTGGAGGCCGGGAACTCCGCGAAGTACGGCGGGAGCCCGGACCTGCGGGCGCTGCTCGAACTGCGCCGGGAAATGGCGGCCCGACTCGGGGACGCGGTGCGCATCCCGGTGGTGGAGCACGACGGCCGGATCATCGCCTGCGGCATCGACCTGGTCGGCCGGAACAGCTACTACGCCCTGGTGTACGGCTGCGACTACTCGGTTCCGGACCGCGGACTGGCCTATCCGAACCTCTCCTTCTACAGCCCGATCCGGTTCGCCGCCGAACACGGGATCCAGCACGTCCGGATGGGGCTGGAGGCGTTCATGCCGAAGCTCATCCGGGGTGCCCGGCTCGATCTCCGGGAGACGTGGATCTGGACGCCCGACCGGAAGGCCCTCGACTCCGTGGGCGGGATGCTCGACTTCCTGTCGAGCCGGTCGAAGACCTACTTCGAGTCGATGACAGCCGATCTCGACTGACACCCCGGCCGACTCCGTCGGCGTCACCACCACTACACGCATGGAGGGTAAATGACCAGGATCCTGGCACTCGGAGGACGGGCCCGGATCATCCGCAAGGCCGCCGAACTCGGCTTCGAGATCGTGCACATCCAGAAGCCTTCCGGATTCGACCCCGCCACCGTCCCCTACTGCGACCAGGTCCTCCTGCTGGACTACCAGGACATCCCGCTGATCACCGCGGTCGTGAAGGCGCTCCACGACCGGGCACCGCTGGACCGGATCGTCACCCAGGCCGAAGCGGGCCAGCTGGTGGCAGCGCTCCTCACGGACGTCCTCGGGCTCCCCGGAAGCGGCCGCGAGGTCATCGACCGGATGCACGACAAGCTCGCCCTGCGGCGCCTGCTGAACGGGATCGGCCTGGGTCCGGTGGCGGCCGAATTCTGCACGTCCCTGGAGTCGCTGCGCGCCTTCACGGCCGAGCACGGCGCCGCGGTGGTGAAGCCGCTGATGGGCAACGGCAGCCTCGGGGTCCGGCTGATACGTTCGACGGACGAGGTGGACGCCGCCTGGCACTGGCTGCAGGCCCTGGGGATCGACACCTTCCTGGTGGAGCAGTTGCTCGACGGTCCGGAGTTCAGCGTCGAGACCTTCTCGGTCGGCGGCGTCCACGAGGTCGTGGCGATCACCGGCAAGGTGACCGGCGACGGGGTCGTGGAACTCGGGCACGTCATACCCGCCCCCATCCCGGAGGCCGAGGCCGCGCAGATCCGGGAGTTCGTGGCCGACGTGCTCTCCGCCATCGGTCTCGTGGACGGGCCGGCCCACACCGAGGTCATCCTGACGTCGGAGGGCCCGCGGGTGGTCGAGTCGCACGCGCGGCGCGGCGGTGACAGCATCCCCGAGCTGGTCGAGATCGTCCGCGGGGTCGACCTGGAGAAGCTGGCCTACGAGGTGGCCGGAGGGGGGCTCTCGCTCCCGCTGGACACCTCGACCGGGGACGTGGCCGCGGCCATCCACTTCATCGTGGCCGAACCGGGGACCGTCGAGGAGGTCTCGGGAGTCGAGGAGGCGGAGGCGGTGCCGGGGGTGATCCGGGTCGACGTGTCCGTTTCGCCGGGCGACGTCGTGCACGAACTCCGGTGGTCCGATGACCGCTGCGGGTCCGTCATGGTGACGGACGTGAGTCCCGAGGCCGCCCTGGAGAAGGCCCGGAAGGTCGCCCGGTCGATCACGGTGCGGACCAACCGGGTGCCCGAGCAGGAGACGGCGACGATCCGGGACCTGCTGGCCCAGGTCGACGAGGTGCTGAACCCCTTCGAGCGCGAGGTCTGATCCCGCCGCGACGGCCCGTCGGACCGCGCCCGCCTCCTGCTCGGGCAGGGGGCGGGCGCTCCTGCCGGGTCAGGGGATGTAGAGGCTCTGCGCCCCGGTGACCCGGCTGTCGTCACCGGCCTGGATGACCTCGACGACCTCTCCGCCGCAGTCCGCGCCGGAGTGGATCTCGGCTGCCGCGTCGGTGAGGTTGTCGACGACGCTGGCGGCCTCGTCCAGGGCGTAGCAGCCGGAGGGATCGGTCTGGGTGGTGCCGTTGATGGCCAGGTCCCCGGTGGCCGCGCCGGCCGGGACGGAGGTCAGGGCCAGGGCGGCGGCGGTCATCAGCGGGACGCCGAAAGCGGCGCGAAAGGTGATTTTCATGTCGTATGCATAACCGTTCGAGGCGGGCTCATCGTGGTCTCCGCCCCTCGGCTGGGCCGGACGGGTGAGGCGGCTGACCTGCGTATGGAGTGCGTACGGAACGCCGCCCGGGGCGTCAGGAAGGCGTCAACGACGGCCGGGCGGTCGGTCGGGAGGCGATTGGGTGGAGAGCGACGGAGGACCGCAACCACACGAGGACGGATCATGTACGGCGACGGGCGGCACCAGGACGGCACGGCACCCAGGGTGGTGGTCGGGGTCAGCGGGTCACTGGGGAGCCTGGCCGCGCTGCACCGCGGCCGGGCCGAGGCGCGCGAGCGCGGCGCCGTGCTGTGGCCGGTGCTCGCCTGGGAGCTCCCGGGCGGCGAACACGGCTACCGGCGCTCGCCCTGCCCGTCGCTGCTCGCCGCCGTCCGGGAGGCCGCCGAGCGGCGCCTGGACGAAGCGCTGGAGGCGGCCTTCGGCGCGGACGGCCCCGGCGTGCTGATGCAGCCCGTGGTGATCCGCGGCGAGACCGGCCCCGCCCTGGTGCACCTCGCCGACCGGCCGGACGACCTGCTGGTGCTCGGCCGCAGCGGCGGCCCGCTGCGCCGCCGGCTGCGGCGGCCGGTGTCCGCGTACTGCGCCCGCCGGGCCGGCTGCCCGGTGCTGACCGTGCCGGTGCCCGAGCTGCTGCACGACCTGGAGGCCCTGCACCGCCGCACCCGCTGGCACCTCCCGGTCGGGCCCGCGCCCGAACTGCTCGCCACGAAGGGGTAGTCACGGGTGCGGATGTACTCGGCGAGCCCCGGCGGAAGTCGCTACCGCCCGGTGCTGGACCGGCTCCCACCCGGGACCTCCGGCACCGCCGCCCTGCTCGGCGGCGGCCTGCTGGCCCTCGCCCTCGGCCGGATCGGGGAGCTGCACTCCGGCCCGCCCGCCCTCGCCGCGTACCTCGCGCTGTGCGTGTTGGTCGGGCACTTCTCCCACCCGCGCGCCGCGCCCCTCGTCGGCCTGGCCGCCTGGCTGTGCTGCAACGCCTTCGCCGAGCACCGGCACGCCGAACTCGGCTGGTCCGGCACCGGGTCCGAGGCCTGGCACTACGCGGCGTTCACCGCCGCCGCCCTGCTGCTCCCGCTACCCGCGGCGCTGCCCCGCCGCAGGGTCCGGGTGGCGCTGCTGCGCCTCGACCGCACGACCTCAGACGCGCCTTGAGGCGCCCCGAGAACGGTCCGCCCCCTCGTGGGGCGGGCTGCCGCCGAACCCCCGGGCCCCGGCCGGTACTCCGGAGCCCGCGGCGACCGGTGGAAGACAGGTGAAGGCGGGGCGCCCCGGCGCCCCGCGGTGGAGTGGCCGCCGTTCGGACAGCGGGCCGCCGCCCGCAGCGGCCACTCCACTGTCTCCCCGTGCGCCGTCATATACCCTGCACCGTGGCCGAGTTGGTTCCCCCACCCTGGTGGCCGGGGACAAGGGCGCGGAGGATGTCCGTATGCGGATGACGAACGCGGACCGGCCGAGGAGCGTCACGGGCGAGGACGTCGGGCCGACGGCCCGGCTGCTGGCCCGGGCCTTCGGCGACGACCCGATGATGTGCTGGTTCTTCCCCGAGGAGGCCACCCGACCGGCCGCGCTGGCCGGCTACTTCGACACACTGCTCACCCGGCAGTACCTGCCGTACGGGGTGTGCGAGCGCACCGGGCACGCGGCCGCGATCTGGGTCGCGCCGGAGGCCCAGGAGAAGGCCGCGCCGGACGAGGGCACGATCCGGGAACTGGCCGCGCTGCTCGGCGACCGGGCCGGCTGGTTCCGGGAGTGCGTGGCGGCGGCCGCCGCGACCGCGCCGCAGGAGGCGCACTGGTACCTGGCGCTGATCGGCACGGACCCGGCCGCCCAGGGCCGGGGCCAGGGCGCCGCGCTGCTGCGCACCGGCCTGGCCCGGGCGGACGCGGCGGGCCTGCCGGTCCACCTGGAGTCCTCCAAGCGGGAGAACCTCGCCCTCTACCGGCACTTCGGCTTCGAGGTGCTGGAGGAGGTCCGCCTGCCGGCCGACGGCCCGACCCTGTGGACGATGCGCCGCGCGCCGGGAGCCTAGGGCCCTGGAGGCCTTTCCTCACGGGGCACCCGTCGGGCTCGGCTCAGCCGATCAGCCCGTCGCCGGCCAGGGGTGACCGTCAGGTCCGCCCCGGCCGGCCCAGATCCCTTCACCGGGCGTGCTGCGGCGGGGTCAGTCCTGCGGGCGCCGGGCGATGCGCAGCCCGGCCCGGCCGAGTTGTTCGGTGATGTCCGCGAGGTACCGCTCGGCGTCGGCCACCGTTCCGATCCCGGCGGCCCGCCGGCGGATCCGGTCGTGCTCCTGCGGGTGCAGGCGCGCCTCCTGGATCGCGGCCGTCTCGACGAACCCGCGCAGCGTCGCCGTGACGGGCCGGCCGGGATCGGCCGGGCCGGCGGCCTCCGCCTTCCAGGACACGCCCGACTCGGCCGGGTCGGGCAGGGTGCGGGGCGCCTCGCGCGGGGCGTCGGCGGAGAGCAGGTGGAGGAAGTCGTTCGCCCGGGCGTCGCGGTCGGTGAGCGGGGCCAGTCCGAACAGCCGCTCGACGGTGGCGAGCAGCGAGCCGTGGTCGTACTGGGTGTGGTCGATCAGGTTGCAGTTCCGCCCGCCGGTGCCATCGCCCGTACCGTCGCCCGTGCCGCCGGGTGCGGCGGCCGGGACCCACGGGGAGACGACGACGGCGGGCACCCGGACCCCGAGCCGGTCGAAGCGGAAGCCGTGGGCGCTGTGCTCCGGGTCGGTGCGGTCGCCCGGCGGGACGGCGGCGGGTGGCGGCACGTGGTCGTAGAAGCCGCCGTGCTCGTCGTAGGTGATGACGAGCAGGCTGGACTCCCAGAGCGGTGAGCACCGCAGCCCCTCGTAGACGGACTTGATCAGCGCCTCGCCGTCGGTCACGTCGTCGAGCGGGTGCTGGCTGTTGCCGCAGCGGAAGTCGCCGCCGTGGGTGAGGACGTGGCCGTAGTTCGGCTCGATGAAGGTGTAGGCGGCCGGGTACCCGGGGTCCTGGAGGTGTTCCGCCAGGTCGTCGAGGTGGTGGTAGTGCTCCACCGTCGTCGGCAGGTCCATCCCGGCGAGCGCGCTGACCTGGGGGAGCGCGTCGCCGGCGTAGACGCGCCACGGGAGGCCCTTGCCGTCCAGGGCCTCGTAGAGCGTCCCGTGCTCGAACGTGTAGCCGCTCAGCTTCGACCGGACGGTGTCGACCGGGTCGGGGCTGTGGTCGAGGCCGGCGGAGCTCGCCGCGTGCAGGAAGAAGCGGTTGGGCCAGGTCGGCCCGGGCAGGGCGGAGAACCAGCGGTCGCAGACGGCGAACTCGCGGGCCAGGGTGCTGAGGACGGGGAGCTGGTCGGCGGTGAAGCAGGCCATGACGGCGCCGGGGTCGGCGAGGCCCTCGGCGTCCTGCTTCACCGTCGCCTCGTTGACGTAGTTGTCGACGAAGCCGTCCAGGGTGATCGGCGGGTAGGTGCCGTCGTAGGCGCACCGGTCGTCGTGCGGGCGGCCGGTGATGGCGGTCGAGGCGAGCTGGAGCTGGACGTCGCAGAACTCGTGCGGCGGGTCGACGGGCAGGGCGAAGGGCGCGCCGATCCGGACGGGGTAGTCCTGGCCCGCGTGGTGGTTGCCCGCGCGGGTGTCGGGGCCGTCGACGGTGGTCGGCGCGCCGGTCACCGCGTCCGTGCCGACGCCGTGGCGGAGGCCGCCGTCGGCCACCGTGCCGGTCGACACCCCCAGCATGTGGTCGAACGAGCGGTTCTCCAGGACGAGGACGAAGACGTGCCGGATCCGGCCCTGGGGTGCCGGCGCCCGGCCGGCCCGCAGTCCGGCGAGCCAGGCGCGCCACTCCTCCCGCTCGTGGGTGATCGCCTGCCGGATGCGTTCGATGGGTTCCATGCGCCCACCCCAGCACTGGTGGTGACTGAGCGTCAAAGATCCACGCCGGTCGGTGGTCGGTCAGTCCTCGACGGGGAGTTCGGCTGGGACGGCGATCACGTCGACCAGGGCCTCGCCGCGCAGGACGGTGAGCGGGAGCGGGCGGCCGATGGCGTCCGCGAGCATCAGGCGCTGGAGGGACTGGGCGCTGCCCATGGGTTCGGCGGCGGCGGTGAGCAGCAGGTCGCCCTCGCACAGGCCGGAGCGGGCGGCCGGGGCGCCGGGGACCACCTCGACGATCCGCAGGCCGGTGCGCTGGCCGGTGCGCTCCCGCAGCACGGGCGGCAGCGGGGCCGGGACCCCGGCCAGGCCCAGGTAGGCGCGGCGGATCCGGCCGTCGCCGAGCAGGGCGGCGATGATCCGCCGGCTGGTGGCGTTGATCGGCACGGCCAGGCCCAGCCCGTTCCCGGCCACGGCCGTAGTGATGCCGACCACCTCGCCGTCGGCGGTGGTGAGCGCGCCGCCGGAGTTGCCGGGGTTGAGCGCGGCGTCGGTCTGGATCACGTCGTCGATGATCCGGACGGCGCTGCCGGCCCGGGCGGGCAGCGAGCGGCCGAGCGCGCTGACCACGCCCGCGGTGACCGTCCCGGCCAGGCCGAGCGGGTTGCCGACGGCCACGACCAACTGCCCGACCCGCAGGGCGGTGGCCTCGCCGAGCGTCACCGGCGAGGGGGTCGGGCCGTCGGCGCGCAGCACCGCCAGGTCGGAGAGCGGGTCGGTGCCGATGGTGTGGAAGGGCGCGGTGGTGCCGTCGGCGAAGGCCAGGGTGCCGGCGTCGGCGTGGCCGACCACGTGGGCGTTGGTGAGCAGGAAGCCGTCCTCGGTGAAGACCACCGCCGAGCCGAGTGCGGTGCTGAACCAGCCGTCCCGGCCGCGCCGGGGCACCTGGAGGGCGGCGACGCGCGGCGTCACGGCGGCGGCCACGGAGGTGACGATCCGCGAGTAGGCGTCCAGCGGTGCCTCCGTCCCGGGGGTGTGCTCGGGGCCGGGGAGCGTGTCGGTCATGGGTGCTCACCCCTTCCGGCGGTGAAGGTCCACCCGGTAGCAACAACGGAGCGTCGCCGGGGCTTCCACCGGCCGGCCTCAGTGCGCGAAGGGCGGGTCGAAGCAGCCGGTCTCGGGGTAGGAGTCGCTCGTCCGCACCTGGTAGTCGGCCCGGTGCACCCATCCGATGACGCAGGCGTCGGGGCGGACGGGGCGGTGTGCCGCCTCGGTTCCCGCGCCGATCCTGACGCGTTCTTGACGTGCGGAAGATTCTAAAGGAAGAGAAAAGCAGGCGTATCGTTCAGGCAAAGCCGCATCCGTGGAGGGGCCCGATGGAGACGACCAAGCTGGAGCCGGACCGGCACGCGCCCGGAGGTGAGGGTGAGGGCGGCGCGGGCGGTGCCGACGCGCCCGAAGGCGGCCCCGCCGCCCTGCTGCGCCCCACCCGGGAGGCGCTGGCGGCCCGCCGGGCCCGCCGACTGCCGCGCTGGAAGCGGCTGTTGCAGCCGGGGGCGGCCGGGCGCACGGCCTGGATCCGGCTCGAGGCGGACGCCCAGGCCGAGCGCCTCGGCCGCCGGACGCCCGGCACCGAGCACGTGCTGCTGGCGCTCCTGGCACTCCACGAAGTGGCCCGCCAGGAGCCGGAGTCGGTGCCGGAGGCGGACGCCGGGGAGCTGCTCGCCGACCTCGGCGTCGACTACGCCCGGGCGCACGCCGCGCTCGACGCCGGTGAGGTGACGCTGCCCGCCGATCCGCGCTCGGTCGAGGCCTACCTGTCGGGCGGCGCGGCGGACGGCGGCGCCGAGGCGCTGCTGCGGGTGCTGCTGGCGGAGGACACCCGGGCCCGGCGGCTGGCCGAGGCCCTGCGATCATGAAAGCCGCCGAGCGGCCGATGAGCGCTGCCCGGCGATGAGAGAGGAAGGACCCGCATGCACGTCACCCTCGCCGAGGAACTGGTGCTGCTCTCGCTGGACGACCGGACCGGCGCGCAGAAGGAGGGCGTGGGCACCGCCTGGGCCGCCGCCGGCGGCCTGCTGGCCGAACTGGTGCTGGCCGGACGCGTCGAGGTGACCGACGGCCGGCTCGGCGTCGTCGACCGCACCCCGACCGGCGACCCGCTGCTGGACGGCCGGCTGGAGCGCCTCGACGAGTGGATCGCCGGGAAGCGCCAGGGCCGGGCCAAGGCCGCGGAGTGGCTCACCAAGGACCGCGCCACCGTCGTCCGGGACACCGAACTGCGGCTCTGCGAACGCGGCCTGGTCACCGAGGAGCGCCACCGCGTCCTCGGCATCTTCCCGGTCCGGCACTACCCGGAGGCCGACGGCAGCGTGGAGCGCGCGCTGCGCGAGCGCCTGACGGCCGTCGTCCTGGACGGCGCCGAGCCGGAGCTGCGCACCGCCGCGCTGATCGCCCTGCTGCACTCGGCCAAGCTGCACCGGCTGGCCTTCCCCGACCTGCCGCGCAAGCAGGTCCAGCCGCGCTTCGCCGAGATCGCCGCGGGCGACTGGGCGGGCGAGACGGTCGGCGAGGCGATCCGGAACATGCAGGCCACCATGGCCGCCGTGATCGCCGCCACGACGGCCGCGACGACCGTCGCCGCGACGGTCTGAGGACCGGGGGCCCGCCCCGTGCGGGACGGGCCCCCCGGCCGGCCGGTCAGCGGGTGGTGTAGCCGCCGTTGGCGAACAGGGTCTGCCCGGTGATCCACCAGCCGTCGGTGGCCAGGAAGGTGACGATCGGGGCGATGTCCTCGATCTGCGTCAGCTGGTTGCCCATCGCCTGCGACTTGTGGAAGGCCACCCGCTCCGGGGTCTCCTGGCCGTAGAAGAACGGGGTGTCCATCGGCCCCGGGGCGACGCTGTTGACGGAGATCCCGCGCGCGGCGAACTCCTTGGCCGCCGCCCGGGTGTAGTGCTCCACCGGGGCCTTGGCACCGGCGTAGGTCGAGTAGCCGTCGGTGAAGGCGGCCAGCAGCGAGGTCAGCACGGTGATCACCTTGCCGCCGTCGTGGAGCTGCTTGCCCGCCTCGCGGATGAAGAAGTACGCGGCCTTGGCGTTCACCGCGTGCATCACGTCGTACTCGGCCTCGGTGGTCTCGACGATCGGCTTGCGCAGCACCATGCCGGCCGTGTTCACCGCGACGTCGATCCGGCCGAAGGTCTCCTTCGCGGCGGCGAAGACGCGCTCCACCTCGGCGACCACGGTCAGGTCGCCCTGGACGGCCACGGCCTCGCCGCCGGCCTCCTTGATCGCCGCGACGGTGGCCTCGGCGGCCGGCGCGGTCGCGTCCGAGTGGTAGTGCACGACGACCTTGGCGCCGTCCGCGCCCGCCGAGCGGCTGATCAGCCCGCCCAGGTTCTTCGCGCCCGCGCCGACCAGGACGACCTTGCCCGCCAGGGTGTGGTTGTTGCTCATGATCTTCGGCTCCTCGCCGGATGAGTGGGGATTGTTCGCCCGACCACTGTCCGGGGCGCGGGCCCTCCGGGGCTTGAACAATCCGACGGGCCCTGGAACGAACCGCTCACGATCCGCGGGCCGGGGCTGCGCGCGTTCGTCGTTCCGCACCCGGACGGACCAGAATCGGAAGCATGGCGACCCCGACGACCCCCGCACGGCCCGCAGTCCCCGCACCCGCCGGCCCCTCCGCGATCAAGCCGCACCTGGTCCGGCTCTCCGGCAGCGGCGCCGAGCTCGACGCGGGCGTGGTCGAGCGCGGCCTGGAGCGGGCCGGCGGCACGGGGGAGGCGGCGGACGGCCCCACCCGGCACGTCGTCGCCGTCCACACCGGCAGCTCCGCCGACCTCAGCTGGCGCGCCGACGGGCGCCCCCGCCGGGAGCGCTTCCACCGCGGCCAGGCCCTGGTCAACCCGGCCGGCTGGGCCGCCCGCCCGCGTTGGGAACAGGACGCCGAGCTGATGCTGGTCGCCCTCGACCCCGCCTGGCTGGAGCAGCTCGCCACCGAGGCCGACCGGCCCGGCCGGCTGGAACTCGCCCCGCGCTTCCACCTCACCGACCCGTTCCTGGGCATGCTGGTCGAACGCCTGGTCGCCGAGTACGAAGGCCCGCAGCCCGCCGACCCGCTCTACGCCCAGTCCATGCTCCAGGCCCTCGCCGCCCACCTCATCCGCACCGCCGCCACCCGCGGCCCCGCCCTGCCCGAGCGCGAGGGCGGGCTCACCCCCAAGCGGCTGAACCGGGTCGTCGACCACATGAACGGCTGCCTGGACGGACGGCTGTCGCTGAACGAACTCGCCGCCGTCGCGGGCGTCAGCCCCTCGCACTTCACCCGGGCGTTCCGGGCCTCCACCGGCCAGTCCCCGCACCAGTACCTGGTCCGGCTGCGCCTGGAGCGCGCCCGCCGCGCCCTGCTCACCACGGACACCCCGATCGCGGCCATCGCCCAGCTGTGCGGCTTCGCCGACCAGAGCCACCTCACCCGCACCATGCGGCTCCACATCGGCCTCACCCCGGCCGGCCTGCGAGCGGGCCGCGACCACTGAGGGCGCCCACCCCGGTGGGCGGCGGGGCCGGGCCGTCCGGCCTACGGTGGAGCGGGGGATCCGCAGGAGTGCCCCGGGCACCGGAGTGGAAGGGTCGCACCATGCCCCTCGAGCCCATCGATCCGCAGATCGCGGCGCTGCTGGAGCAGTTCGGGGTGGCCGGGCCGCCGCCCGCCACCGCGCCCACCGTGGAGGAGATGCGGGCGGGCAACCGCATGCTCTCCCTGGCCGTCTCGCCCACCCCGCCCCTCGGCGTCGGTGCGGTCCAGGAGGGTCGTCTCGCCGGGGTGCCGGTGCGGATCTACCGGCCGGAGGCGACCGGCACGGCGCCCACGGTCGTGTTCTTCCACGGCGGCGGCTTCATCGTCGGCGACCTCGACACCCACGACGGGGTCTGCCGCCGCCTGTGCCGGGACCTCGGCGCCGTCGTGGTCAGCGCGGACTACCGGCTCGCCCCCGAGCACCCCTACCCCGCCGCCCACGACGACTGCCTGGCCGTGGCCCGGCACGTCGCCGACCACCCCGCGGACTTCGGCGGAGGGCCCCTCGCCCTCGCCGGGGACAGCGCCGGGGCCAATCTGGCGGCAGCGGTGGCACTCGCCTTCCGGGACGAGGCCCGGCCGCTGGCGGCGCAGCTGCTCGCCTACCCCATCACGGACCTGCGGACCGGCCGCGACTACGCCTCCCGGACGGAGTGCGCCACCGGCTACCTGCTGACCACCGCCGAGGTCGAGAACGACATCCGGCTCTACCTGGGAGACGACCCGGACGCCGGCGAGCGGGCCCCGGCCTCCCCGCTGCTGGCCGAGGACCTGCGGGGCCTGGCCCCGGCCGTCGTCGGCTGCGGCGGACTCGACCCGCTGCGCGACGAGGGCCTGGCCTACGCCGACGCCCTGGCCGCCGCCGGCGTCCCGGTCGGGAAGCACCGGTACCCGGGCCTGATCCACGGCTTCCTCAACTACGACACCCGCTCCACGGCGGTCGACGCCGCCGTCACCGAGCTGTACGCCGAACTGGGCGCACTGCTGCGCGCCGCGACCGCGTGACCCAGACCTACGGTCATCGGGTCAGAGCACGGCGGCACCGAGGGTGATCGAGACCAGCACCATCAGCAGCCCCAGGGCGACGAAGCCGTACTCCAGCCGCACCCGCTCCCGCCCGTCCACCAGCACCTGCCGGGGGTCCGCCGGGTCGTAGCGGACGGGGACGTAGCCGCCGTCGGGCAGCGGGTGACGGGCGGTGGACGGGACGGGGGAGAACACCTCGACCACCCGGCCGTCCGCGGTCTCGAACTGCAGCAGCGGGCGCGGCGGCAGCGCGCGGTCCTCCGGCGTCGCGACCCTGGCCCGCACCAGCGCCCGGACCGGCACCCCGACCCGGCGCAGCCGCCGCAGCTCGCGCAGCCCGACCACCCCGGCGAGGTAGGCGACCACGCCGCCCAGCGCACCGAACACCACCACGGCGAACCCGGCCGTCCCACCCACCGCGCGCCTCCCAGCCCGAAGTACCAGCCCCGAGACTTCCCCTGGAACCCCAGTATCGCCGAGCGCGGGCGGTCCTGACGCTCAGGAACGGTTCACTCCACCGCGGGCGACCGCCTGCGGCCGGAGTACCGTGGAAAGCGTCTCGGGTGCGGCGGACGTGGTGAGCGGAGGCGCCGGTGGCGCGTGAGCGGATGTCCCCGGCCGATGACTCGTGGCAGAGCCCGGTCGGGGCCGTCGGCAAGGTGACGGTGCCCATTCCGCTGGACGGTCCGGGCGAGGTGCTGGTGGCCCTGAGGGGCGGTTCGGAGGTGTTCGCGGCCTGGTGCTCGGAGCCGGTCGGCCGGGACGTCCGGGTGGTCGTGGTGGACGCGCTCTCGGCCCGCTCGGTGATCGTCGAGCTCTTGCCCTCCTAGGTACGCGTCCCAGCCCTGACAGGTCAGGTGGTCGATCATGTTCTTCTGGCACGTTCCCGCCCCCAACGAGGCGATGCTCATCTCCGGTTCCAAGCACCAGGCGCAGGACACCCAGTTCCGCATCGTCACCGGCCACGGCAGCCTGGTCCTCCCGATCAAGCAGAAGGTCCGGATGCTCTCCCTGGCCCTCCGGGAGGCGGAGATCGCCGAGGACTGCGTCTCCCAGCAGGGGATCCGGCTCACCGTGCGCGCGGTCTGCGTCTTCAAGGTCGGCGACGACGCCGTGTCGATCGCCAACGCCGCCCGCCGCTTCCTCTCCGAACAGGACCAGATGGAGGAGTTGGTCGGCCGGATCTTCGCCGGACACCTGCGGTCGATCATCGGCGGGCTGACCGTGGAGCAGATCATCCGGGAACGCAGCAGGGTCGCCCAGGAGGTGATGGCGGGCAGCCACGGCGAGATGGAGAAGCTCGGCATCGTGGTCGACGCACTGCAGATCCAGGAGATCGAGGACTCGACCGGCTACATCGACAACCTGGCCGCGCCGCACGTGGCGGCGGTCGCCAGCCAGGCCCGGATCGCCCAGGCCAAGGCCGACCAGGAGGCCACCGAACGGGAGCAGCAGGCGGCCGCCCTGAAAGCCGAGTACGAGCGCGACACCGCGATCAAGCGGGCCGGCTTCCTCGCCGAGACGGAGCAGTCCAGGGCCCGCGCCGCCCAGGCCGGTCCGCTCGCCGAGGCCCGGGCCTCGCAGGACGTCATCGAGGAGCAGACCGCCCTCGCCCAGCGCCGGGCCGCGCTGGCGGCGCAGCAGTTGGAGGCGGAGGTGCGGCGCCCGGCGGACGCGGAGGCGTACCGGCAGCGGACGCTGGCCGAAGCCGCCCGGGACCGGGTGAAGTTCGAGGCGGACGGCAACGCCTACAGCGAGCGGGCGCTCGCCCAGGCACAGGCGGACGCCAACACCGCCCGGGCCGACTCCCTGCGCGGTGGGAACCAGGAACTCATCGCCGCCAACCGGATCGTGGAGAACCTCCCGGCCCTCGCGGACGCGGCCGCCCGGGGCATGTCCGGAGCCGAACTCACCGTCCTCAACGGCAGCGACGGCGTCAACCAGATGGCGGCCGGCATCGTCAGCCAGGGCCTCGCCATCCTGCACTCCCTCCAGTACTCGAAGGCCGTGGCCGGCGACGGAAAGCCCACCCCCCGCCGCGCCGCCTAGAGTTCGGCTAGCGGGATCTTCGGGTCGGCGAGGCGGTCGGGGTCCACGGGGCGCTTGGAGACGATGAGTTCGCGGACCGGGTCGGTGACGTCCCAGACGTTGACGTTCATGCCGGCGAGGACCCGGTCGCCGGACAGCCAGAAGGCGATGAACTCGCGGGTGGCCGGGTCGCCGCGGAACACCACCCGGTCGTAGCCGCCGGGTTCGGTGTAGCCGAGGTACTCCAGGCCGAGGTCGTACTGGTCCGAGAAGAAGTACGGGACGCGGTCGTAGCCGGCGTCCGGCTGGCCGAGCAGGGCGCGGGCGGCGGTCTGCGGCTGGTTGAGGGCGTTGGCCCAGTGCTCGACCCGGAGGTGCCGGTCGAACAGGGGGTGGTAGGCGTTGGCGACGTCGCCGGCCGCGTAGACGTGCGGGTCCGAGGTGCGCAGGTGCCGGTCGGTCTTGATGCCGTTGTCGACCTCCAGGCCGGCGGCCCGGGCCAGTGCGGTGGCGGGGGAGATGCCGATGCCGACCACCACCGCGTCGGCCGCCAGCTCGCTGCCGTCGCCGAGCCGTACGCCGCTCACCCTGCCGTCCGCGCCGGTGAGTTCGGCGACCTGAACCCCGAAGCGCAGGTCCACGCCGTGCGCGCGGTGCAGGTCGGCGAAGACCTGGGCGACCTCCCGGCCGAGCACCCGCAGCAGCGGCAGCTCCATCGCCTCCAGGACGGTGACCTCGGCGCCCGCCGCGCGGGCCGCGGCCGCCACCTCCAGGCCGATCCAGCCCGCGCCGACCACCGCGATCCGGGCGCCCGGGCGCAGCGCGGCCTTGATCCGGTCGCTGTCCTCGACCCGGCGCAGGTAGAGCACGCCGTCCTGGTCCGCGCCGGGCACCGGGAGTCGGCGCGGCACCGAGCCGGTGGTCAACAGCAGCTTGTGGTAGGCGATTTCGCCGTCGTCGGCGAGCGTCACGGTGCGGGCGGCCGGGTCGATCGCGACCACCGCCGTGCCGAGGCGCAGCGTGACGTCGTGCTCGGCGTACCACTGCGGCGGGTGGACGTAGAGCTTCTCCCGGCCCTCCTTGCCGAGCAGGTAGCCCTTGGACAGCGGCGGGCGCTCGTACGGGCGCTCGTGCTCCTCGCCGATCAGCACGATGCCGCCCCGGTACCCGGCCCCGCGCAGGGCCTCGGCCGCCTTGGCGCCGCCCAGGGAGGCCCCCACGATCACGATCGGCCGCTCACTGCCCGCCATGCCCAACTCCTTGCTCTCCGTTGAGGATCAGGCGTCAGCCTGCCGCCGTCGGGGTGGTGTGTCGAGGCCGTGCCGGGCGCGCCGCGCCCCGCTCGCCCGTACGGGTGAACGGGGGCGCCTCACGGTGTCGTCGCGTCCCTGACCAGCGCGGTGTCGGTGAACTGCTCGAAGCGGACGATCCGGCCGCCGCGTACGGTGAAGTGGTGGGCGACCCGCACCGCGAGCGGCTTTCCCGTTGCCTTGTGGACGGCCGTGTAGCGGGCCAGCACCACCACGTTCTCGCCGTCCACCACGTAGGTGTCGTCGTGCGCCGTCCAGTTGTCCCACTCGGCGGCGAGGCGCTCCATGACGTTGGCGGTGACGCCCTTCGGGGTGCGGTAGGTGCCGGCCAGCGGGAAGCCGGCCATCTCGGTCCACTCGACGTCGTCGGCGAGGGTGGCGCGCAGTGCGGCCAGGTCGCCCCGGGCGGAGGCCAGGTACTGGCGGCGCACCACGTCGGCGGGGGCGGCGGACTCGGCGAAGCCGGAGACGTCCCTGGGGATCTCGATCACCGGGTGCTCACCCCCACACCATCTCGCCCATGGCGACCTTGGTGCCGATGTCGACCGCGATCCGCAGCCCCAGCTCCGGGAAGCGCCGCTCCAGCGCGTCCTTCGCGCCGGCGGCGTCCGCGGCCCGGCCCAACTCGGTCTCGAAGGCGCGCAGGTAGGCGCGGGTGTGGTCGAGGGCGTTCAGGTCGGTGGGCGCGTCGGCGACCCGGTGGCCGGCCGCCACCCAGGTCGGGTGGAGCGCCTCCATCTCGTCCAACAGGGAGATCCAGGCGGCCCGTTGGGCGGCGGTGGGGGTGTCGGCCGTCCACACGTGCAGGCCCTCGAAGAGCAGCACCCCGCCGAGCACGGCGCGGTGGTGGTGCTGCCACAGGTAGTGCCGGTCGGGCAGGTGGAAGTCGGCGCCGCGCAGCTCGAACCGGTGGCCCTCGAAGACGATCTCGTCCCCGGGCAGCACCTCCGGCCGGACCAGCCGGGTCGGCAGTTCGGGGCCCAGGTGCGCCCAGGCGCGCAGCTTGTCCTCGTAGGTGTCCTGGATGTGCTGGACGGTCGAGGCGGTGGCCAGGAAGCGGGCGTGCGGGAAGGCCTCCTGGACCTCCTGGGCGCCGAAGTAGAAGTCCGGGTCGCCGTGGCTGACGAAGACCGTGGTCAGCCGCTTGCCGCTGGCGCGCACCCGCTCGACCAGCCGGCGCCCGTCGGAGCGGGTGAACCCGGCGTCCACCAGCAGGGCGTCGTTCGGCCCGGTGACCAGGACGGCGGTCTTGTTGAGCGAGCTGTCGGGGGCGTCGATGATCTCGAAGTCGAGAGAACTCATGCCGTGAAGTCCTTCCTCGGGCCGGGCACGCCTCGTCGCCAGGATCCGTGCCGGGGAAGCGGCCCGCATCCGGAGAGCGGGCGGTTGCTGCCGATCGGGTGCTCCCGTTCCGTGCTCGGGGGACACCCCGTGCGCGTCGCCCGTCGCCCCGGAGGGCGCCCCCGGAGACTTCCAGGGCCCCATCGTGTTCACGTCATGAGAGGACCGAGGTGAAGCCCAGTCAGAGACCGGCGGCACCACCCGTCGGCTGGAGACGCCGACTAGGCAAGGCGATGACTTCCGCCCTGGCCTTGACGCTCGTACCCTTCGCCATCTCACTCGCCGCACCCACCCAGGCCTCGGCGGCCGGCCTTCCGGGCGGGCTCGGGCCCTGCCTGGGCGCGGACTGCCCGGCGACCTTCCCCCCGGTCAACAACGGCTCCTTCGCGGGCCGCGACGCCGGGATCAACATCTTCGTCGGCGGTGACTTCAACGTCGGCGGCTCGGCCGCCGAGGCCGAGGGCCACGTGGTGACCCTCGGCAACTTCAGCCAGAACAAGGCCGCCGGGGTCAGCTCCGGGTACAACATCGGCATCGTCGGCGTCGGGTCGCGGGTGCCCCCGCCCGACGGCGCGGACTTCCTCACCGCCGGAGGCAACGTCACGGTCGCCCCGGGCCAGCGGCTGCTGGCGGACGGCGGCGTGGTCCGCTACGCGGGCACCGCCAGCGGCATCATCACCGGGACGACGACCCAGGACGCCCAGGCCGTCGCCGCCTACACGCCGCTGCGCGGCCAGCTGCAGTCGGCGAGCGAGTGCTACGCCGGGGTCGGCACACCCCGCCCGGCCACCGGGACGGCCGTCAACCAGGGCTACCAGACCCTGTTCACCGGCGACGGCAGCTCGGCCCTCCAGGTCTTCAACGTCGACTTCGACCTCGTCGGCAACGGCGGCTCCACCCAGGGCGTCGCCTTCGCCGGGATCCCCGCGAACGCGACGGTGCTGGTCAACCTGGTCGGCGGCGCCCGCACCATCAACACCTACAGCGGCAGCTTCGACGACAACGACCCGTGGAACCGGCTGCGCCCGCGTCTGCTGTGGAACTTCCCGACCGCGAGCACCGTGACCCTCACGGGCTCCGGGCAGTTCCAGGGCAGCGTGCTGGTCGGCAACCCGGCCAGCACCAGCACGATGAACCTGCCCGGCCTGAACGGGCGCTTCTTCACCACCGGTTCGCTGCTGCACAACTCCGGCTCGGGCATGACCGGCACCGAGTTCCACGCCTACCCGTTCAACGGAGACCTGCCCGACTGCGGCAACCCGCCGATCGCGACCGCGTCGACCAGCGTGACCAAGGTCGACTCGGCGACCTCGCAGCCGCTGGCGGGCGCCACCTTCCAGCTGTGGCGGGAGACCAACGGCGTCGCCGGGCTGCAGACCTCGGGCACCACCCCGGACACCAAGGTCGGCGCCCCCTGCACCACCGGGGCGGACGGCGTCTGCTCGGTCGGTGACCTGCCGCTGGGGACGTACTACTGGCAGGAGACGGCGGCCCCGCCCGGCTACGACCTGCCGCAGCAGCCGGTGACGACGGTGGTGCTGGACACCAACGGGCAGAACGTGCCGGTCACCGTCGCCGACACCAAGACGCCGGTGGTCGAGACCGCGTCGACCAGCGTGACCAAGGTCGACTCGGCGACCTCGCAGCCGCTGGCGGGCGCCACCTTCCAGCTGTGGCGGGAGACCAACGGCGTACCCGGCCTGCAGACCACCGGGGCCAACCCGGACACGGCGGTCGGCACGCCCTGCACCACGGGGGCGGACGGCGTCTGCTCGGCGCACGGCCTGCCGCTGGGGACGTACTACTGGCAGGAGACGGCGGCCCCGGCCGGGTACGACCTGCCGCAGCTCAACGTGACCGAGGTCGTGCTCGACACCAACGGGCAGACCGTCGGGGTGACGGTGGCCGACACCAGGACGGCGGCCCCGACCGGTTCGACCTCGGTGACGAAGGTCGACTCCGCCACCGGCAAGCCGTTGGCCGGTGCGGTCTTCCAGCTGTGGCGGGAGACCAACGGCGTGCCCGGCCTGCAGACGACCGGGGCGAACCCGGACACGGCGGTCGGCTCGCCCTGCACCACGGGGGCGGACGGCGTCTGCTCGGCGCACGGCCTGCCGCTGGGCACGTACTACTGGCAGGAGGTCTCCGCGCCCAACGGCTACGAGCTGCCCGACCTGAACGTGACGACCGTGGTGCTGGACACCGACGGGCAGACCGTCCCGGTGACCGTCCAGGACACCCGGACCGTCGCCCCGACCGGTTCGACCTCGGTGACGAAGGTCGACTCCGCGACCGGGCAGCCGCTCGCGGGTGCGGTCTTCCAGCTGTGGCGGGAGACGAATGGTGTGCCCGGGCTGCAGACCACGGGTGCCAACCCGGACACGGCGGTCGGCTCGCCCTGCACCACCCCGGCCTCGGGCGTCTGCACGGCGACCGGCCTGCCGCTGGGCACGTACTACTGGCAGGAGACGGCGGCGCCGGCCGGGTACGACCTGCCGCAGCAGCCGGTGACGACGGTGGTGCTGGACACCGACGGGCAGAACGTGCCGGTCACCGTCAAGGACTCCAAGACGGTCACGCCGACCGGTTCGACCTCGGTGACGAAGGTGGACGCCGACACGGGCAAGCCGTTGGCCGGCGCGGTCTTCCAGTTGTGGCGGGAGACGAACGGTGTGCCCGGGCTGCAGACCACGGGTGCCAACCCGGACACGGCGGTCGGTTCGCCGTGCGTCACGTCCGACACCGGGGTGTGCTCGGCGACGGGTCTGCCGCTGGGGACGTACTACTGGCAGGAGACGGCGGCGCCGGCCGGGTACGACCTGCCGCAGCAGCCGGTGACGACGGTGGTGCTGGACACCAACGGGCAGAACGTGCCGGTCACCGTCAAGGACTCCAAGACGGCCGCGCAGACCGGCAAGACGACCGTCACCAAGGTGGACGCGGAGACGGGCAAGCCGTTGGCCGGCGCGGTCTTCCAGTTGTGGCGGGAGACCAACGGTGTGCCCGGGCTGCAGACCACGGGTGCCAACCCGGACACGGCCGTCGGCCCGCTGTGCGCGACCGACGTCAACGGCGTGTGCTCGGCGGACAACCTCCCGCTGGGGACGTACTACTGGCAGGAGGTCGTCGCGCCCCCCGGGTACGACCTGCCGCAGGACGCGGTGTCCACGGTCGAACTGACCAAGGACTGCCCGTGCGTGGAGATCACGGTCGCGGACAGCAAGACGTGTCCGCCGGAGCCCTGCCCGCCCGAGCCGTGCCCGCCGGAGCCGTGCGACCCGCCGGAGCACCCGTGGAGCCCGAACGCCGACCGCATCCCGGTGTCCGGTGTCCACGGGGGGCGCGCCTGAACGGCCGTCCCGCGCGTGAGCGCCTGAAGTGACGACGGTGGCCGGAGGTTCCGACAACGGGGCCTCCGGCCACCGGCGTTGACGGGCGTCAGTGCCTGGTCCAGAGGGTGAGGTCGCTGCTGGTGGCCACCGCGAGGGTGCGGCCGGTGGGGGAGAAGCCGGCGGCGCGGAAGGTCGACCAGGTGGAGTGGAAGACGTGCCACCAGGTCTCGCCGTGCCGCCCGCCGCGGGCGGGCTCGGTACCGCCGATCAGCAGCACGCGGTGGTTCGGCCACTCGGGCGCCGGGACGTCGACGGACCAGCCGTCGTCCGTCCCGGTGTGCGGGCCGCCGCCCCACAGCCCGGCCACCGGGATCCGGAGGCCGGCGACCGGGCCGATGCCGGGGCAGGAGAGGTCCGGGCCGTCCGGGTCCTCCTCCGGGTCGTACTCGCGCTCCAGCTTCTCGCCGGTCACCGCGTCGAACAGGCCGTGCCCGCTGCTGGAGACGGTCAGCACCAGGTCGTGCCCGGTGTCGGGGTGGACGGCGAAGCCGATGCCGAGCAGTCCGCCGACCGGGACGATCCCGCGGCCGACCTGCCGCCACGGTGCCGGCGGGGGAACCACCTCGGCGGCCAGGATCCGGTCGCGGAGCTGCTGCTGGAAGGGGGTCAGGGCCATGCGGATGATCATCCCACCGCCGGACCGGGGCCTACTCCTCCGCGCGGGAACGGGGGAGCCCCGGGAACAGTGATCACCGGCGGGACGTTCGTCCGGTCATGACCGACGACGCTCCTGAGATCCTCCGCTACGCAGCCTTCGCGATCCGCCCCGAGGGCGGCAACCCGGCCGGTGTGGTGCTCGACGCCACCGGACTGACCGCCGAGCGGATGCTCGCCGTCGCCGCCGAGGTCGGGTACTCCGAGACCGCCTTCCTGATCCCGGGCGGCGAGCAGGGCGCTTACCGCGTGCGGTACTTCAGCCCGCTGCTGGAGGTGCCGTTCTGCGGGCACGCGACGGTGGCCGCCGCCGTCGCGGTCGCCGAGCGGACCGGCCCCGGGCGGTACGTGTTCAGCACCGCGGCCGGGGACGTCCCGGTCGAGGTCGAGCGCGGCGCCGACGGCCTGCGGGCAACGCTCACCAGCGTGGAGCCGAAGGTCGAGGAGGTGCCGGCGGCGGACGTCGAGGAGGCGCTCGCGCTGCTCGGCTGGTCGGCCGCCGACCTGGACCCGGCGCTGCCGCCGCGGATCGGCTACGCCGGGGCCCGGCACCTGGTGCTCGCCGCCGGCACCCGCTCCCGACTGGCCCGGCTGGACTACGACTTCGACGGGCTGGCCGCGTTCATGAACGCCCGCGACCTGGTCACCCTGCAGCTGGTGTGGCGCGAGGCCCCCGAGGTCTTCCACGTCCGCGACCCGTTCCCGGTCGGCGGCGTGGTCGAGGACCCGGCCACCGGTGCGGCCGCGGCCGCCTTCGGGGCGTACCTGCGCGAGCTGGGCGCGGTCACCGCCCCGGCGGTGCTGACGCTGCACCAGGGCGAGGACCTCGGCCGCCCGGGCGTGCTGCGGGTCGAACTGCGCGCGGAGGACACCCGGGTGCGGGTCTCCGGCACGGCGGTGGCCATCCCGTAACGGGACGGACGGCGGGGGCGCCGGTCCCGGACCGGACCGGCCGCCCCCGCCACCGAATCAGGACCGGTCGGCGAGCAGGGCGGCCAGGCCGTCCAGCCCCCGGTCGAGGGTCTCCGGGTCGACCTGGCTGACCGAGAGCCGCAGTTGCCGCTCCCCGCCCTCCCCCGGGTAGAAGTGGGACATCGGCGTCCAGATCACCCCGTACCGCGAGGCGGAGAGCTCCAGCAGGGCGTCGTCCACCACGCACGGCACGGTGAGCACCAGGAAGAAGCCGCCGCGCGGCTCGTTCCAGGTCACCCCGCCGCCCGGCGGGAAGCGCCGGGCCAGGCCCGCCAGCACCAGCGCGAGGTTGCGCCGGTAGAGCGCGGCGACCTCGGTGTTGGCGGCCCGCAGGCTGTGGCCGTGTTCGAGCAGCGCGCCGCCGATCACGGCCTGGGCGATCGGCGAGGTGTTCACCGTGGTCATGCTCTTGACCATGCCGAGCAGGTCGGCCAGCAGCCCGCTGCCGCCCGCGCCGTCCGCCACCAGCTGGTCCGCCACCACGTACCCGACCCGGGCGCCCGGCAGGGCCGTCTTGGCGAAGGACCCGAAGTGGACCACCCGCCGCCCGGTGTCCAGCGCCTTGAGCGAGGGCAGCCGCTGCTCGCCCGCGAACACGCAGTACGGGTTGTCCTCCAGGACCAGGAAGTCCTCCTCGGCGGCCAGGTCCAGCAGCTCCCGGCGCAGCTCCAGCGGCAGGCTGGCGCCGCTCGGGTTGGCCACGTCCGGGACCAGGTAGAGCGCCTGGGGCCGCAGGCCCTCGGCCCGGGCCGAGGCCAACTGCCGCCGCAGGTCGGCGAGGTCCAGCCCGTCCGGGCCGTCGGCCACCGGCCGCACCGGCAGGTCCGCCAGCAGGGCCGCGCCGGTCAGCCCGACGTAGGTGGGCGAGACGGCGAGCACCACGTCCTCGGGGCCGCGGCGCAGCGCCCGCAGTACCAGGAACATCGCCTCCTGGCAGCCGACCGTGACCACGATCGACTCGGCGGGCACCTCGATGCCCTCGTCCACCGCGAGGTGGGCGGCGATCAGCTCGTGGATGATCCCCTTGGTCCGCCCGTACTGGAGCACCTGGCGGCGGGCCGCCTCCTCGGAGAGCCCGCGCTCGGTGCGCAGGTGCTCGGTGTAGCGGTCCAGGTGGCGGTGGACGGCGTCCAGGTCGAAGAACTGCTCGGCCGGGCGGCCGGCCGCGAAGGAGACCGCCTCCGGGTAGCGGATGGAGATCTCGTTGAGCAGGTTCATCGAGGTCATCGCCGGGTCGGCGAGGGAGGGGTGCAGGTCGGTCAGCCGCAGCTCGTGCGGCGGGGCGGTGACGGTCACGGGGCGCTCCAGGCGGGGCAGGGCATCGGGGTGGTGCGCAGGGCGGCGGCGGTGGCCAGGTCGGGGCAGCCGGCCAGGCCGAGGGCGTGGCGCAGCTCGGCGGCCAGCAGGTCCAGCACCCGGGTGCAGCCCGGCTCGCCGTCGGCCGCCAGGCCCCAGATCACCGGGCGGCCGAGCAGCACCCCGGACGCGCCGAGGGCCAGCGCGGTGAGCACGTCGGAGCCGCCGCGCACCCCGCTGTCCAGCAGCACCTGGCAGTCGCGCCCGGCCAGCGCCTCGGCGACGGCCGGCAGGGCCGTCAACGAGGGCACCGCCCGGTCGAGTTGGCGGCCGCCGTGGTTGGAGACCACCACGGCGGCGGCGCCCAGCTCGGCGGCCCGCAGCGCGTCCGCCGGGTCGAGCACCCCCTTGACCACCAGCGGCAGGTCGGTGTGCTCGCGCAGCCAGCCGAGGTCCGCCCAGGTGACGGCGGGGGAGAGCAGTTCGGCGGTGTGCGCGGCCACCGCCGAGACCTCGGCGGCGGCCCGGTGCGCCCGCCCGGCGCCGCCGCCCTCCAGCAGCGCCGCGCGGACGTCCCCAGGCAGGGCGAAGGCGTTGCGGACGTCGCGCAGCCGACGGCCCATGTACGGCACGTCGGCGGTGACGACCAGGCACTCGCTGCCCGCCGCCTCCGCCGCCGCGATCAGGTCGAGCAGCCGGGCCCGGTCGCGCAGCCAGTACAGCTGGAACCAGAGGGTGGCCCCGGTCGCCGTCAGCTCCTCGAAGCCGACGCTGCTGAGCGTGCCGACGGTGAACGGCACCCCCGCCGCGGCCGCCGCCCGGGCGGCGGCCAGTTCGCCCTCGGGGTGGAACAGCCGGTGGTAGGCGATCGGCGCCACCGCCACCGGCAGGGCCGCCCGGCTGTGCACCAGGGTCGCGGAGGTGTCGCAGGCGGAGACGTCGGCCAGCACCCGGGGCACCACCGCCTGCCGGTCGAAGGCCGCCCGGTTGGCGGCGAGGGTGCGCTCCTGCTCGGCGCCGCCGGCCAGCCAGTCCCAGACCTCGGGGGCCAGGGCTGCCCGGGCGAGCTCGGCGTACTCGGCTACCGACAGCGCCTGCCGGGGTGCCGTGGTGACCGGGGCGCTCATCCGGCCACTTCGCTGGCGCTGCGCTGGAGTTCGACGGCCTCGTAGAGGGCGCGGATGTTGTTGCTGCCGAAGTTGCGGGCCCGGATGCGCTCGATCACCTCGAAGAAGAAGGTGCCGCGCGGGTGCTGGGAGCGGGTGAAGATCTGGAACAACTGGCCGTCGTGGTCCTGGTCGACCAGCAGGTTGAGGTCGCGCAGCTCGTCGAGGGAGTGCCGCAGCGGGGTCAGCCGGGCGGGCAGGGCGTCGAAGTAGGCGCCCGGGGTGCGCAGGAAGGGCACGCCGCGGGTGGCCATGGTGGAGACGGAGTGGACGGCGTCCGCGGAGGAGAAGGCCACGTGCTGGACCCCGGCGCCGCCGTGGTCGGCGAGGAAGGAGGCGATCTGGCCGCCGGCGTCCGGGGTGAGCGGCTCGATCAGGGTGAGGGTGACGCTGTGGTCGGGGCTCTGCACGACCATCGAGTCCATGCCGAGGGTGCCGACCTCGATCCGCTCCTCGAAGACCATCCGGAAGCCGAAGACCTCGCGGTAGTGCCGGACGGTCGCGCGCAGTTCGCCGGAGGGGACGCAGACCGCGAAGTGGTCGACGGAGCGCAGGCCCACCGCGTCGGCGCCGCCCGCTGCCCGCTGACCGGCCGGTGTGGCGTCGGGCAGGCCCGGTATCCGCTCGGCGGGGACGCCGGGGCCGCGCTCGATCAGGGTGTGCACCACGTCGCCGAAGGCGCCGACCACGGCGGTGACGCAGCCGGCCGCGGCCTGCGGCGGGCGCAGCCCGTCGGCGCCCCGGCCGGTCAGCGCGCGGTAGGCGGCGGTGGCGTCCGGCACCCGCAGGGCCAGCGCGGCCACGCCGTCCCCGTGCCGGGCCAGGTAGTCGGTGGCCGGGTGGCCGGCGGCCAGCGGCTGGGTGAGCAGCAGCCGGATCGCGGCCTGGCCGAGCAGCGCGGAGACGCAGCGTTCGGCGCTCTCGACGCGCTCGGTGGGCGGGACGAGCAGGTCGAAGCCGTACTCCGCGGTCAGTCGGGCGACCTCGGCGGCGAGGTCGGTGACGTAGAACTCGACGTGGTCCAGGGTGAGTTCGGTCGGGGCTCCGGCATCGGCGGCGGTGTCGGCGGCAGGGGCGGGAGAGGATCTGTGGGGCATCTGAGGGGCTCTCTCGTGAGGAGTGCGCGGCGGCCCGCCCCGGTGGCGGCGCGGTGCGGTCGGGCCGTCGCCGGGGTGGGCCGGTGGTGTGGTGTGGCGTGGTGCGGGGACGGGGTGGTGCGGGCAGGTCAGGTGGACTGGAGGCGCGGGGCGGACTCGGCGGGCACCGCGGTCGGCTCGGCGTCCTCGGTCTCCTCGGCCTCGGCCGGAGCCGGGGTGAGCTGCCCGGCCGACTCCCCCTCGTCCGAGTCGTCCTCGTCGTCCTCGATCACCGCGTCGGGCTTGCCCAGCAGGTAGAGGCCCGACAGCAGCGCGCCGACCACCATGGCGACCAGCACCGTGCGGAAGTCCAGCGCGGCCACCAGGCCGGCGCCGACGCCGATGGCGACCGCCTGCGGGGCGGTGAGGGAGAGGTTGACGGCCGCCTGGGTGCGGCCCATCAGCTGCGGCGGGGTCAGCGACTGGGCGGCGGTGGCCAGGCCGACCACCCCGGCCGGCATGCCGGCCCCGGCGATCAGCAGTCCGGCCGACACCACCCAGACCGAGGGCACCAGCAGCAGCAGGGCGCCGACCGCGAAGGTGGCCGCGCCGAGCATCACGGTCTTCCGGGGGCCGAGCTTGCCGATCAGGATGCCGCCCAGCACCGAGCCGCCGAGTGCCCCGACCGCCTCCACGGTCTCCAGCACGCCGAGGAACTGCGGCGAGCGGTTCAGCCCGTGCTGGATGAGCGAGAACAGCACCGGCTGCAGGAAGCTGAGCACGGTCGCGGTGGCGGTGGTCGCGATCAGCAGCGGCAGCAGCGAGGCGGTGCCGCGCAGGTGCTGGAAGCCCGCCAGCACCTCGGTGCGCCAGTGCCGGCCGGACGGCTCCGGCTTGGTCTCGGGCACCCGCAGCGCCAGGAAGGCGAGCGCCGCCGCGAGCAGGATGCCGATGTCCACCAGGGCGACGGCCCGGCCGCCGAGCCACCCGTACAGGCCGGAGCCGACCAGCGGCGCGACCAGGGTGGTGCCGGCGCGCATGGTCTGGGTGAACCCGACGGCCGCGCCGAAGTCCTGATGCTCAGTCAGGATGGTGCGCAGCATGGCGCTCTGAGCTGGCGTCAGGACGGCTCCGGCCAGGCCGTAGAGCACCGCGGTGCCGTAGATGATCCACAGCCGGCCGCGGCCGTCGACCAGCAGCAGCGGCGAAACTGCCACCGCCAGCGCGAGGTTGACCGTGACCAGCAGCGGCCGTCGGCGGACCCGGTCGGCGACCAGGCCGCCGAGCGGCAGCAGCAGCATCGGGACGGCGTAGCAGAACATCACCAGACCGGCCGCCGAGCTGCTCCCCGTCAGGACCTTGGCCCAGATGCCGAGGGCGATGAAGAGCGCGCTGTCCCCGAGGACGGACAGCGTCTGTCCCGCTATGTAGAGCCGGAACTCCGGCCGCGCCAGAAGTGGGTGCATGTCCTGTCCTGTCCTTGACTGCTGCGTTTGCGAGGGATGGAGCGGTTGCCCGGTGACTGTCCGGGTCTAGCGGGGCGCGGTGACGGCCCGGTGGGCGCGGGTGAAGCCTTCGATCACGGCGTCGTTGGCGTCCTTCTCG
The DNA here is from genome assembly GCF_042884005.1 of Kitasatospora sp. NPDC058162. Classification (NCBI taxonomy): domain Bacteria; kingdom Bacillati; phylum Actinomycetota; class Actinomycetes; order Kitasatosporales; family Streptomycetaceae; genus Kitasatospora; species Kitasatospora sp. NPDC058162. Next base: position 339,954 of record NZ_JBHVUS010000008.1, on the reverse strand, counting down.
CCGACGGCGATCCGGATGCCCTGGCCCGGGTAGAAGCGGACGGCCACCCCGAGCCGCTCCAGTTCGGCCTTGACCGGGAGCTGCTCCTCGGGCGAAGGCGCCGTCACCCAGAGGAAGTTGGTCAGGCTCGGCGGCACCGACCGGCCCAGGGCGAGCAGTTCGGCCCGCAGCCGCTCGCGCTCGGCGGCGATCTCGGCGATCCGCCGGTCCACCTCGTCCTGGGCGGCGACGGCGGCCAGCAGCCCCGCCTCCTGGAGCCGGTTCACCGCGTACGGGACCTGGACGGCCCGTACGCGCTGCGCCACGGACTCCTCCGCGATCGCGTAGCCGATCCGCAGGGCGGCCAGGCCGTGCGACTTGGAGAGGGTGCGCAGCACCACCAGGTTGGGCCACTCGGCGATCCGGGCCGGCACCTCCGGGGCCGCCCAGCTCTGGGCGAAGTCGATGTACGCCTCGTCCAGCAGGATCAGCGCGGTGGCCGGCACCCGGCGGAAGAAGCCGGTCAGTTCCGTCCAGGAGTAGACCGTGCCGGTCGGGTTGTGCGGGTTGCACAGCACGATGATCCGGGTGCGGTCGTCCACCCGGTCGGCCATCGCGGCCAGGTCGTGCCGGGCGTCCGGGCCGAGCGGGACGGCCCGGGACTCGGCCCCGGCGATCTCGCAGAACAGCGGGTACGCGTCGAAGCAGGGGTCCGAGTGCACCACGTTGTCGCCGGGGCGGACGACGGCGTGGAAGAGGTCCAGCGCGACGCCGGCCGAGCCGTGGCCGACCACGACCTGGGCGGCCGGGACGCGCTGCCAGTCGGCGATGAACCCGGCGAAGCGCTCCGGGCGGAAGTCCGGGTAGCGGTTCAGGTCGGCGACCGCCCCCGCCAGGGCGGTCAGCACGGACAGCGGCGGCGGGTACGGGTGCTCGTTCTGGGCCAGCAGGTGTCTGGCCCCGGACGCGGCGGCCATCAGTCGGCCTGGAGGACGTAGAGCCAGGAGTGCGGGGTGGCCAGCGCCTCGACCCGGTCGATCCGCAGCCCGGCGTCGGTGAACAGCCGCTCGTAGGTCTCCTTGGTGTGCAGCGGCACGCCCATCATCGCGTGCGCCAGCTCGAAGCCGACCGAGAAGACCGGCATCGCGCTCTGCGACTCGCCCTCGCCGCGCAGCATGGTGTCGCCGAGCACGAAGGTGCGGGCCTTCGGGAAGGCCTCGCGCATCCGGGTGAAGATCGAGGAGCGGGTGCCCGGGTCGGCGAGCAGGTCGTGCAGCAGGAAGAAGCTCATCACGGTGTCGACCTCGGCCACCTCGGCGGCCTCGGCGTCGTTGTCGATCTGGGTGCCGAGCAGGCCCAGCACGTCGGCCCGGACGGCGGTGACCCGGTCCTGCATCCCGGCGGCGGCGATGTCGGCGCGGGCGATGTCGGTGGCCGGGCGGCTGATGTCGATGCCCAGGCCGCGGCTGCCCTCGCGTTGGGAGACCACCCGGCGGACCCGGGCGGAGGTGCCGCTGCCCAGGTCGGCGATGGTGCGGAAGTCGATGCCGGAGAGCACGTCGGTCAGCTGGGCGGCGAACATCGACTGGTCGCACTGGGCGGAGCCGAGGGCGACCATCGCCTCGTCGCGGAAGACGTCCGCGTTGTAGTGGTGCGAGCCGGTGCTCAGGTGTCCGGCACGGCCGAACACGTCGTGGTAGCCGCCGACCGCCCAGGTGAAGTAGCCGCGGGCGGCGGCGATCTCGATGCCCGCCTCGGTGGGCAGGTAGCCGGCGCCGTCGGCCTTGAGGTAGCCGTAGTCGGCGGCGGCGCGCAGCACGGCCTCGGTGCGGGCGGTGTCGCCGCGCTCCGTGGTGACGGCGGCGGCGGACAGGGCGTCGCCGCGGCCGATCTGCTCCAGCACGCCGATCCGGTCCAGCGCGAAGATCACGTTGGCGGCGATGAAGCCGTTGTAGGCGTCGGTCGACGAGATCGGCGCCGGGGTGACGCCGCGCCAGGTGTCGGGGATGACGGCAGTCTGCATCGGTGTGTCCATTCCTCGTGGTGGGCCGGGTCGCGGCCGCTTGGTGGGGTGGTGCGGGGGTGTCGCGGTGGTGCGGTGGTGCAGGGAGGCTCAGTGGCGGGGCGTTCGGTCCTGCGCCGGAGGGCGCAGCCGGTCGGCGAGCACCGGCCCGATGACGGCGAGGGCCTCCGGGCCGGTCATCGCGCCGTGGGTGCTCGGCACCTCGTGGACCTCCAGCCGGCCGCCCACGTGGGCCCGCCAGGTCTCGGGGTCGGGGGCGTCGGCCGGGCGGTCCTTCGCGGCGACGAAGACCAGCGCGTCGCCGTCGTAGCCGGGCAGCGGGGCGTCGCCGGCCAGCGCGAGGTTGGCCAGGAAGACCTCGACCACCCGGGCCACCCCGGCGCCGCTCAGGCCGGTCAGCGGGCCCTCGCCGTGCCGGACCAGCTCGGCGTAGCCCGCCTCGTCGGCCGGCCAGGCGGTGATCTCGCCGGCCGGCTGGCCGAGGGATTCGAGGATCGCGGCGAGCAGCGCCGGGTCGCGGTCGTCGGCGTCCCCGGTGTGCTGGTGGTACTCGTCCAGCTCCGGGTAGCCGTCCAGCACGGCGAGCAGCTCGACCCGCTCGCCCTGCTCCCGCAGCAGCGCGGCCACCGCGTGGGCGACCGGGCCGCCGAAGGACCAGCCCAGCAGGGCGTACGGGCCCTGCGGGCGGACCGAGCGCAGCTCGGCCAGGTAGCTGCGGGCCATCTCCGCCAGGCTGGCCGGGTGGCGCGCCAGGTCGGCCAGCCCGGGCGCCTGGAGGCCGTAGATCGGCTGCTCGGCGTCCAGGTGGCGCAGCAGCCCGGTGTACACCCAGCTGATCCCGGCCGCCGGGTGCACGCAGAACAGCGGCGGGCGCGAGCCGCGGGTGCGGATCGGCAGCAGCACCGGGAAGTTCTCCTCGGCGGGGGCGCCGTCCCGGGCCGCGGCCAGCAGTTCGGCCAGTCCGGCGACGGTCGGGGCCTGGAACAGCGCCCGGACGCCGAGTTCGGCGCTGCCGGTCAGCTCGCGCATCCCGGCGACCAGGCGGCCGGCCAGCAGCGAATGGCCGCCCAGCTCGAAGAAGTTGTCGTCGATGCCGACCCGCTCCAGGCCGAGCACGTCGGCGAACAGCCCGCAGAGCACCTCCTCCAGCGGGGTGCGCGGCCCCCGCCCGTCGCCCGCCCGGCCCGGCTCGGGGGCGGGCAGCGCCCGCTCGTCGAGCTTGCCGTTGGGCGTCAGCGGCAGGCGCTCCAGCGGCACCAGGGCGGCGGGCAGCATGTAGTCCGGCAGCTCGGCGGCCAGCCGGGTGCGCAGCGCGTCCAGGTCCACCGGGGCGGCTCCGGCGGCCGGCACCAGGTAGCCGACCAGGCGCTTCTCGCCCGGGGCGTCCTCGCGGACCACCACGGCGGCGGAGGCCACCTCGGGCCGGCGGCTGAGCACCGAGCCGATCTCGCCGAGCTCGATCCGGAAGCCGCGGATCTTCACCTGGGCGTCGATCCGGCCCAGGTAGTCCAGCTCGCCGGAGGCCGTCCAGCGGGCCAGGTCGCCGGTGCGGTACATCCGGGTGCCGGGGGCGCCGTACGGGTCGGCGACGAAGCGTTCGGCGGTCAGGGCCGGGCGGCCCAGGTAGCCGCGGGCCAGGCCGGCTCCGGCGACGTACAGCTCGCCGGGCACCCCGGCGGGCACCGGGCGCAGCCGGGAGTCCAGCAGGTAGAGCCGCAGGTCCGGGATGCCCGCGCCGATCAGCGAACGGGACTGCCCGGCGGCCGTCCCGGCGTCCAGCGGACGGTAGGAGACGTGCACCGTGGTCTCGGTGATGCCGTACATGTTGACCAGCACCGGCGCGTCCTCGGCGTGCCGCTGGTACCAGGGCGCCAGCCGGGCCAGGTCGAGTGCCTCGCCGCCGAAGACCACCCGGCGCAGAGCAAGCCGGGCGCCGAGCTCCGGCTCCTCCTGGTCGGCCTGCATCAACTGGTAGAAGGCGGACGGGGTCTGGTTGAGGACGGTGACCCGCTCGCGCACCAGCAGCTCCAGGAACTCGCGGGGCGAGCGGCTGGTCTCGAAGGGCACCACGACCAGGCTGCCGCCGTGCAGCAGCGCGCCCCACAGCTCCCAGACCGAGAAGTCGAAGGCGTAGGAGTGGAACAGCGTCCAGACGTCCGCCGGGCCCGGGACGAACCAGTGGTCGGTGGCGGCGAACAGCCGGGCGACGTTGCCGTGCGGGATCACCACGCCCTTCGGCCGACCGGTCGAGCCCGAGGTGTAGATCACGTACGCCGGGTGCTCCGGGCCGAGCGCGGGGGCGGGGGCTTCGGCGGGCGTCCGGGCCAGCTCGGCGGCCGTCTCCGGAGTGTCGAGCAGCAGCAACGGCAGCTGCGGATCCGGCAGTCGGGTGGCGGCCGCGGTGGTGGTGAGCAGCAGCTCGGGGGCGGAGTCGGCCAGGGTGTAGGCGATCCGGTCGGCCGGGTAGTCCGGGTCGATCGGCACGTAGGCGCCGCCGGCCTTGAGCACCGCGAGCACGGCGACCACCAGCTCCACCGAGCGCGGCAGCGCCAGCGCCACCAGGCGCTCGGGGCCGACGCCCCGGTCGGCGAGCAGCCGGGCCAGCCGGTTCGCCTGGGCGTCCAGTTCGGCGTAGCTGATCCGCTCGTCCCGGTGGACCACCGCCACGGCCTGCGGGGTCCGGGCCGCCTGGGCCGCGAACAGCTCTGGGACGGTGGGGAGTTCGCTGGTCTTGGGCCGATCGGTGGGTGCGCTCCAGTGGTCCAGGATCAGGGTCCGCTCGGCGGGGGAGAGGAGCTCCGCCTCGTCGACCGGGCGGGCCGGGTCGGCCACCACGGCGGCCAGCAGCCGCTCGAAGCGCTCGCCGATCGCCGTCACCGTGGCCGGTTCGAACAGCTCCTCGGCGAACTCGACCACCACGCCGATCCCGGCCGGGGAACCGTCGGCGGCCAGCTGCTCGCTGAAGCCGAAGGCCAGGTCGAACTTGGCGAGTTCGGCGGCTGAGGGCTCCACCCGGGCCGGCAGGTCGGCGAAGTCGAGGCCGGCCTCGGTCTCGGGCCCGGCGGCGAAGGTCAGCATCACCTGGAACAGCGGGTGCCGGGCCGTCGAGCGGGCCGGGTTGAGCACCTCGACCAGCCGCTCGAAGGGCACGTCCTGGTGCTCGAACGCGTCCAGGTTGGCCTGGCGCACCCGCTCCAGCAGTCGGTGGAAGCTCGGTTCGCCGGAAAGGTCGGCGCGCAGGACCAGGGTGTTGACGAAGAAGCCGATCAGCTCGTCCAGGGCCCCGTCGGTGCGGCCCGCGACCGGGGTGCCGAGCGGGATGTCGGTGCCCGCGCCCAGCCGGGCCAGGGTGGCGGCCAGCGCGGCCTGCACCACCATGAACACGCTGGACCGGCTCGCCCGCGCCAACTCGACGATCGCGGAGTGGAGTTCGGCCGGGATCCGGAACTCGACGGTGTCCCCGCGGCGGGTGGGCGCCAGCGGCCGCTTGCGGTCGTAGGGGAGCGTCAGCTCCTCTGGGAGACCGGCCAGCGCCTGCTTCCAGTAGGCGAGTTGGGCGTGCTGGGTGCTGGTCGGGTCGTCCTCCGCGCCGAGCAGCTCGCGCTGCCAGAGGGCGTAGTCGGCGTACTGGACGGGCAGCGGCTCCCAGTCGGGTTCCGCGTCCGCCCGGCGGGCCCGGTAGGCGGCGTCGAGGTCGCGCAGCAGCGGGCCGACGGACCAGCCGTCGCTGACGATGTGGTGCAGCAGCACCAGCAGCACGTGCTCGCCCTGGGGCAGGGAGAACAGCGTGGCCCGCAAGGGGAGTTCGGCGGCCAGGTCGAAGGCCTGCCCGGTCGCCCCGGCCAGGGCGACCTGAAGGGCCTCCTCGTCCGCGACCGTGCGGGTGTGCAGAACGGCCTCGGCGCTCGGCGCGATCAGTTGGTGGGGCCGGCCGTCGACGGCGGGGAAGGTGGTGCGCAGCACCTCGTGCCGGGCGACCACGTCGGCGAGGGCCGCGGCGAGGGCCCCGGTGTCCAACGGGCCGCCGATCCGGAGCACGAGGGGGGTGTTGTAGAGGGCACTCGGGCCCTCGAACTGGTCGATGAACCACAGGCGTTGCTGGGCGTGGGAGAGCGGGACCAGCTCCGGGCGCTGCCGGGGCAGCAGCCTGGCGCGGACCGGGCCGGCGGCCTCGCCGAGGTGGTCGGCCAGGGCGGCGACGGTGGGGTGGTCGAAGAGGGTGCGGATGGGGAGTTCGGTGTCGAGGGTGGTGCGGATGCGGCTGATGAGTCTGGTGGCGAGCAGGGAGTGGCCGCCGAGGTCGAAGAAGCTGTCGTCGATGCTGAGGGCGGGCAGGCCGAGGGTGTCGGCGAAGAGTGCGCAGAGGGTCTGTTCGGTGGTGGTGCGGGGTGCGCGGCCTTCGGGGGTGCCGGTGTAGTCGGGGGCGGGCAGGGCGCGCCGGTCGACCTTGCCGTTGGCGGTCACGGGGAGCGTGTCGAGGGTGACGATCGCGGCGGGGACCATGTAGGCGGGCAGCCGGTCAGCGAGGAAGGCGCGCAGTTCACCGGGGGTGGCCTCACCGGTGACGTAGGCGGCCAGGCGCTTGTCGCCCGGCTGGTCCTCCCGGACCATCGCCACCGCGTGGCCCACCGCTGGGTGGGCGGCCAGCGCCGCCTCCACCTCGGCCGGCTCGATCCGGAAGCCCCGGATCTTCACCTGGTCGTCGACGCGGCCGAGGAACTCCAGCACGCCGTCCGTGCTCCAGCGCACGATGTCGCCGGTGCGGTACATCCGGGTGCCCTTGCCGCCGAACGGGCAGGCCACGAAGCGCTCCGAGGTCAGCGCCGGACGGCCGACGTAGCCCCGGGCCAGGCCGTTGCCCGCGAGGTACAGCTCGCCGGGCACCCCGGCGGGGACCGGCCGGAGGGTGTCGTCGAGGACGTACGCCCGGGTGTTGGCCAGCGGGCGGCCGATCGGCACCACGGCGGGGACGTCCCCGCCCGGCGTCATGGTGAAGGTGGTCTTGATGGCCGTCGTCTCGGTCGGCGCGTACACCGCGACCACGTCCGTCTCCGGGCACGCCCGGAACAGCTGCCGGACGGCCTCCGGCGGGACCACGTCACCGCCGGTCCACACCTGGTGGACCCCGCGGAACGCCTCCGGGGTCTCCTCGGCCAGCAGCCGCAGCAGACCGGAGGGCGCCTGCACCAGGGTGACGGCGTGCCGGGTGACGGTCGCGGCCAGCGCGCGCAGGTCGAGCTGCCCGGGGGCGGCCAGCACGATCCGGCCGCCGGTCACCAGCGGCGCCCACACCTCGGTGGTGGAGGCGTCGAAGGCGGTGGGCGAGTGCAGCAGGACGCTGCGGTGGTGGCCCTGGTGGAAGTGCGGGTTGGCCAGCAGGTCGACCACGTTGCGGTGGGTCACCGCGACGCCCTTGGGGACGCCGGTCGAGCCGGAGGTGTACATCACGTAGAGCAGCTGGCCGGGGTGGGAGCGGCGGCCGGCGGGGGTGGGGGTGGCTGCGGCGGCGGGCCGGGCCGCGGCCGTCTCGGTGACGTCGAGGGCGGTGACGGCGAGCGCGGTGACGCCGGCGCCGCAGTCGAGGACCGGGTGGTCGCGGTGGGCCGGGTCCACCAGGACGAGCTGCGCCCGGGTGTCGGCCAGGATGTGCCGCATCCGGTCCAGCGGGTAGCGGGCGTCCATCGGGACGTAGCTGCCGCCCGCCTTGGTGACCGCGAGGATCGCCGTCACCAGCTCGGCCGAGCGGTCCATCAGGATCGCGACCGGCTCCTCCACGGCCAGCCCGCGGTTCACCAGGACGGCCGCCAACGCGCCTGCCCGGGCGTCGAGTTGGGCGTAGCTCAGCCGCTCGGTGTCGGAGACCACGGCGACCGCGTCGGGGGTGGCGGCGGCCTGGGCCTCGAACAGCTCGGACAGCGTGGTGTCGGCGATCGGGACGGCGGTGTCGTTCCAGCCGGTGAGCAGCTGCTCGCGCTCGGCCGGGGCGAGGATCTCGATCGTGCCGATGGGCGCGTCGGGGTCCTCGGCGGCGGCGGTGAGGACGCGCAGCAGGCGCTCGGCGAGGGTGGCGACGGTGGCGTGGTCGAAGAGGTCCGCCGCGTACTCCACGGCCGCGGCCACGCCGAGCGGCGCCCCGCCTTCGCCGTGCTGCTCGATGAAGTTGAAGTTCAGGTCGAAGTGCGCCAGGGACTCGCCCGCGCCCTCCAGCGCCCCGCTCACCCCGCCCAGGGTGAGCGCGGGGGACGGGCCGCTGCTCACGGTGAGGACGGTCTGGAAGAGCGGGTGGCGGGCGGGGGTGCGGGTGGGGTTGAGCTGTTCGACCAGCCGCTCGAAGGGGACGTCCTGGGTCTCGAAGGCGTCCAGGTCGGCCCGGCGGACGCGGTCCAGGAGCTCGCGGAAGGTGGGGTTGCCGGTGGTGTCGGTGCGCAGGACGAGGGTGTTGACGAAGAAGCCGACCAGGTCGTCGAGCGCTTCGTCGGTGCGCCCGGCGACGGGGGTGCCGAGCGGCAGGTCGGTGCCGGCGCCGAGGCGGGTGTAGAGGGTGGCGACGGCCGCCTGCACGACCATGAACAGGCTGGCGCGGTTGGCGGTCGCCAACTCGCCGAGCCGGTGGTGCAGTTCGGCGTCCAGCCGGTACTCGACGGTGCCGGCACGGTGGCTCGGCGCGGCGGGGCGCGGTCGGTCGTACGGGAGCGCCAGCTCCTCCGGGAGCTCGGCCAGCGCCCGCTTCCAGTGGGCAAGTTGGGCGTGCTGGGCGCTGGTCGGGTCCTCCTCGGTGCCGAGCAGGTCGCGCTGCCAGAGGGTGTAGTCGGCGTACTGGACGGGCAGCGGTTCCCAGTCGGGTTCCGTGTTCGCCCGGCGGGCCCGGTAGGCAGTGTCGAGGTCGCGCAGCAAGGGGGTGACGGACCAGCCGTCGCTGGCGATGTGGTGCAGCAGGACGACCAGGGTGTGCCGCTCGGCATCCAGCGAGAACAGCGATACCCGGATCGGCAGGTCCTCGGCGAGGCGGAACACCGCGCCGGTGGCCTCGGCCACCGCTGCTGCCAGTTCCTCCTCGTCGGCCACCGTGCGGGTGTGCAGAACGGGCCCGGCGCTCGGCGCGATCAGCTGGTGGGGCCGGCCGTCGGCGGTGGGGAAGGTGGTGCGCAGCACCTCGTGCCGGGCGACCACGTCGGTCAGGGCCGTGGCGAGGGCCTCGGTGTCGAGCGAACCGTCGAGGTGGGCGACGAAGGGGGTGTTGTAGAGGGCGCTCGGGCCCTCGAACTGGTCGATGAACCAGAGGCGTTGCTGGGCCGGGGAGAGCGGCACCCGGTCCGGCCTGGGCTGCGGCCGGAGCGCCGGGCGGGCCTTGGCGGCCTGTTGCTCCGTGGTGGGGAGGGCCTCGGCCAGGGCGGCGACGGTGGGGTGGTCGAAGAGCGTGCGGATGGGGAGTTCGGTGTCGAGGGTGGTGCGGATGCGGCTGATGAGCTTGGTGGCGAGGAGGGAGTGGCCGCCGAGGTCGAAGAAGTTGTCGTCGATGCTGAGGGCGGGCAGGCCGAGGGTGTCGGCGAAGAGGGCGCAGAGGGTCTGCTCGGTGGTGGTGCGGGGTGCGCGGCCTTCGGGGGTGCCGGTGTAGTCGGGGGCGGGCAGGGCGCGGCGGTCGACCTTGCCGTTGGCGGTGACGGGGAGGGTGTCGAGGGTGATGACGGCGGCCGGTTGCATGTAGGCGGGCAGGCGGTCGGTGAGGAAGGTGCGGAGTTCGCCGGGGGTGGCGTCGCCGGTGACGTAGGCGACCAGGCGTTTGTCGCCGGGCTGGTCCTCGCGGACCAGGGCGAGGGCCTGGCCGACGGCGGGGTGGGCGGTGAGGGCGGCCTCGACCTCGCCGAGTTCGATCCGGAAGCCGCGGATCTTGACTTGGTCGTCGGCCCGGCCGAGGAACTCCAGCACCCCGTCCGCGCGGCGGCGGACCAGGTCTCCGGTGCGGTACATCCGGGTGCCGGGTGCGCCGTAGGGGCACGCGATGAAGCGTTCGGCGGTGAGGGCGGGGCGGCCGACGTAGCCGCGGGCCAGGCCGTGGCCGGCGAGGTAGAGCTCCCCGGGGACGCCGACGGGGACGGGCTGGAGGTCGCCGTCGAGGACGTAGGCCCGGGTGTTGGGCAGGGGCCGGCCGATCGGGATGCTTGCCGGCACCCCGGCCGGGGCGGCCATGGGGTGGTGGGTGGCGAAGGTGGTGGTCTCGGTGGGGCCGTAGCCGTCGACCACGGTGAGGCCGGGGCAGGCCGCCAGGACGCGGCGGACGGCGGCCGGGGAGACCACGTCGCCGCCGGTCCACACCTCGCGGAGGCCGGCGAAGAGGCTCGGCTCCTCGGTGGCCAGGACGTTGAACAGCCCGGCCGTGAACCAGGCGGCCGTCACCCGGCCCCGGTCGATGGTGTCGGCGAGCTCGGTGACGCCGAGGCGTCCGGCGGGGGCGAGGACGAGGCGGGCGCCGGAGAGCAGCGGGGCCCAGAGCTCGTAGGTGGAGGCGTCGAAGGCGGTCGGGGAGTGCACCAGGACGCGTTGGTGGGCGTCGGGGGCGAAGGTGCCGCCGAGGGCGAGGTCGACGATGGAGCGGTGGGTGACGCCGATGCCCTTGGGGGTGCCGGTGGAGCCGGAGGTGTGCATCACATAGGCCAACTGGCCTTCAGCAATGGCGAGTTCGAGGTTATCGGCGGTCTCGTCGCCGACCGTGAGGGTGGTCAGCCCGGCCAGCGCCGGGTGGTTGCGGTCGCTCACCGCGATCCGGGCGCCCGCGTCGGCGAGGACGGCCTCCAGGCGTTCCTGTGGCTGGGCGTCGTCCAGCGGCACGTAGGTGCCACCGGCCTTGAGCACCGCGAGCAGGGCGATGACCAGGGCGGGGGAGCGCTCCAGCAGCAGGGCGACCGGGGTCTCGGCGGTGACGCCCGCCTCGACCAGGCGCAGCGCCAAGCCGTTGGCCCGGGCGTTGAGTTCGGCATAGGTCAGCTCGATGTCGCCCGCCACCAGGGCGATCGCCTCGGGTGTCGCGGCGGCCCGTGCCTCGAACAGCTCGGGGACCGCACCCGAGGGCAGTTCCGACACCGGCCCGTGCCAGCCCGACAGCAGCTGCTCGCGCTCCGTCGGGTCGAGGATCTCGATGGTGCCGATCGGCGCGTCGGGGTCGGTGGCGGCGGCGTGGAGGACGCGCAGCAGGCGTTCGGTGAGGGCGGCGACGGTGGCGTGGTCGAAGAGGTCCGCCGCATACTCCACGGCGCCGGAGAGGCCGCCCGCTCCGCCCGCCTCGCCCGGTCCGCTCAGTTCGGAGAATCCGAAGGAGAGGTCGAACTTGGCCACGTTCAGGTCGAACTCCATGTCACTGCAAGGGAGTTCACCGAAGGTGTGCGGCGCCTTCGCCTGGTTCTCGAGGGCGATGAGGGTCTGGAAGAGCGGGTGGCGGGCGGGGGTGCGGGTGGGATTGAGCTGCTCGACCAGGCGCTCGAAGGGGACGTCCTGGTGCTCGAAGGCGCTGAGGTCGGCCTGCCGGACGCGGTCGAGGAGCTCGCGGAAGGTGGGGTTGCCGGACGTGTCGGTGCGCAGCAGCAGGGTGTTGACGAAGAAGCCGACCAGGTCGTCGAGCGCTTCGTCGGTGCGCCCGGCGACGGGGGTGCCGAGCGGGAGGTCGGTGCCGGCGCCGAGGCGGGTGTAGAGGGTGGCGACGGCGGCCTGGAGGACCATGAACAGGCTGGCCCGGTTGCCGGTGGCCAACTCGACCAGTCGGCCGTGCAGTTCGGCGTCCACGGCGAACTCGACCAGTTCGCCCCGGTGGCTGGGCGCGGCGGGTCGGGGCCGGTCGTACGGAAGCGCCAGCTCCTCCGGTGCGTCGGCCAGGGACTGCTGCCAGAAGGTGAGTTGCCGTCCGATCAGGCTGTCCCGGTCGTCCTCGTCGCCGAGGAGTTCGCGCTGCCAGAGGGTGTAGTCGGCGTACTGGACGGGCAGCGGCTCCCACTGCGGCGCGTCTCCGTGGCAGCGGGCCCGGTACGCCTCGCCCAGGTCGCGGAAGAGCGGGGCGACGGACCAGCCGTCGCTGGCGACGTGGTGCAGCAGGAGCAGCAGCACGTGCTGTTCGCCCTGCGGCAGTGAGAACAGCGAGGCCCGGATGGGGAGTTCAGTGGCCAGGTCGAAGGCGTGGCCGATCGCCCGGTCCAACTGCCCGGTCAGCTCGGCCTCGTCGGCGACGGTGGTGACCGTCAGGGTGGGCTCGCCGAAGGCGGTGACCAGCTGGTGGGGCCGGCCGTCGACGGTGGGGAACGTCGTGCGCAGCACCTCGTGCCGGGTCGCCAGGTCGTGCAGCGCCGTCGCCAGCGCCCCGGTGTCGACCGCGCCGGTGAGCCGGAGGGCGAAGGGGGTGTTGTAGAGGGCGCTCGGGCCCTCGAACTGGTCGATGAACCAGAGGCGTTGCTGGGCGTAGGAGAGCGGTACCAGCTCCGGGCGTTCCCGGGCGGTCAGTCCGGTCCGCACCGGGGTGGGGCTCTCGCCGAGGTGCCGGGCCAGTCCGGCGACGGTGGGGTGGTCGAAGAGGGTGCGGATGGGCAGTTCGGTGCCGAGGGCGGTGCGGATGCGGCTGGCGAGCCTGGTGGCGAGCAGGGAGTGGCCGCCGAGGTCGAAGAAGTTGTCGTCGATGCCGGGTTCGGCGGTTCCGAGGACTTCGGCGAAGAGCGCGCACAGGGTCTGCTCGGTGGCGTTGCGGGCGGCCCGGCCGGTGGTGGTGGCGGAGTAGTCGGGGGCGGGCAGGGCGCGGCGGTCGACCTTGCCGTTGGAGTTGACCGGCAGGGCGTCGAGCGGGACGACGGCGGCGGGGACCATGTAGCCGGGCAGCCGGTCGGTGACGAAGGCGCGCAGCTCGTCGAGCGGGGCGCCGCCGGTGACGTAGGCGACCAGGCGCTTGTCGCCGGGCTGGTCCTGGCGGACCGTCGCGAAGACCTGGCGGACGGCCGGGTGGGCGGCGAACGCGGCCTCCACCTCGGCGAGTTCGATCCGGAAGCCGCGGACCTTGACCTGGTCGTCCGTTCGCCCCACGAACTCCAGTTCGCCCGTGCCGGTCCAGCGGACCAGGTCGCCGGTGCGGTACATCCGGTCGCCGGGCTCCCCGTACGGGCAGGCGGTGAAGCGCTCGGCGGTCAGCCCCGGGCGGCCGACGTAGCCGCGGGCCAGGCCGGGCCCGGCGAGATACAGCTCGCCGGGCACGCCGACGGGGACGGGGTGGAGGGCGTCGTCGAGGACGTACGCCCGGGTGTTGGGCAGGGGCCGGCCGATCGGCACCACGGCGGCCGGCACCTCCTCGGGGGAGGTCATCGCGCGCCGGGTGGCGAAGGTGGTGGTCTCGGTCGGGCCGTAGACGTGCACCACCCGCAGCCCGGGGCAGGCCTCCAGGGCGCGCCGCATGGCCGTCGGCGAGGCGATGTCCCCGCCGGTCCAGACCTCGCGCATCCCGGCGAAGGTCTGCGGGGCCTCGGTGGCCAGCACGTTGAACAGCCCGACGGTGATGAAGGCGCCGGAGACCCGCTGCCGGTCGAGCAGGTCGGCGAGTTCGGCGATCCCGAGCCGGCCGGGCGGGGCGATGACGAGGCGGCCGCCGGAGAGCAACGGGGTCCAGAACTCGTAGGTGGAGGCGTCGAAGGCGGTGGGGGAGTGCACCGCGACCCGGGCGTGGCTCTCGCGGGCGAAGGCGCCGCCGAGCGCGAGGTCGACGATGGACCGGTGGGTGATGCCGATGCCCTTGGGCTTTCCGGTCGAGCCGGAGGTGTGCATCACATAGGCCAACTGGCTGTCGGCAACGGTGAGTTCGAGGTTGTCGGCGGTCTCCTCGCCGACCGAGAGGGTGGTCAGCCCGGCCAGCGCGGGGTGGCTGCGGTCGCTGATGGCGAGCCGGGCGCCCGCGTCGGCGAGGACGGCCTCCAGACGCTCCTGCGGCTGGGCGTCGTCCAGCGGTACGTACGTTCCACCGGCCTTGAGCACGGCCAGCAGGGCGACGACCAGGGCGGCCGAGCGTTCCAGCAGCAGTGCGACGGGGGTCTCGGCGGTGACGCCCGCCTCGACCAGGCGCAGCGCCAAGCCGTTGGCCCGGGCGTTGAGTTCGGCGTACGTCAGCTCGGTGTCGCCCGCCACCAGGGCGACGGCCTCGGGCGTCGCGGCGGCCCGCGCCTCGAACAGCTCGGGGACCGCGCCCGTGGGCAGTGCCGCCACCGGTCCGTGCCAGCCGGCCAGCAGCTGTTCCCGCTCCGCCGGGCCGAGGATCTCGATGGCGCCGATCGGCGCGTCGGGGTCGGCGGCGGCCGCCCGCAGCACCCGGGTGAGGCGCTCACCCAGGGTGGCCGCGGTGGCGTGGTCGAAGAGGTCCGCCGCGTACTCCACGGCGCCGGTCAGGCCGTTGGCGACGCCGTGGGCGTCGTGCAGCTCGACGAAGGCGAAGGAGAGGTCGAACTTGGCGAGGTGCTGGTCGAGGACGTGCTCCCGGCAGCGGAGCCCGGCGAAGTCGGTGGGGAGGTCCTCGTCGCTGTCCAGGGTCAGCATGGTCTGGAACAGCGGGTGGCGGGCCGGGACGCGGGCCGGGTTGAGCTGCTCGACCAGGCGCTCGAAGGGGACGTCCTGGTGCTCGAAGGCGTCCAGGTCGAGCCGGCGGACGCGGTCCAGCAGTTCGCGGAAGCTGGGGTTGCCGGTGGTGTCGGTGCGCAGCACGAGGGTGTTGACGAAGAAGCCGACCAGCTCGTCCAGGGCCTCGTCGGTGCGCCCGGCGACGGCGGTGCCCAGCGGCAGGTCGGTGCCGGCGCCGAGCCGGGTGTAGAGGGCGGCGACGGCGGCCTGGAGGACCATGAACAGGCTGGCCCGCTCCTTCGCGGCCAACTCGGCCAGGGCCGCGTACAGTTCGGCGTCCAGGGCGAGGTCGGCGGTGCCGCCTCGGCGGGTCGGCGCGGCCGGTCGCGGCCGGTCGTACGGGAGCGCCAGCTCCTCCGGCGCCTCGGCCAGGGCGCCCTGCCAGTAGGCGAGTTGGGTGCTGAGCACGCTCTCCGGGTCGTCCTCCTCGCCGAGGAGTTCGCGCTGCCACAGGGTGTAGTCGGCGTACTGGACGGGCAGCGGCTCCCACTGCGGCGCGCCGCCGGCCCGGCGGGCCCGGTAGGCCTGGTCCAGGTTGCGGAAGAGCGGGGGCACCGACCAGCCGTCGCTGGCGATGTGGTGCATCAGCACCAGCAGCACGTGCTCCTCGGCGGACAGCGAGAACAGCGTGCAGCGGATGGGCAGTTCGGCCGCGAGGTCGAAGACGTGCCGGGTCGCCGCGTCCAGTCGGGTGGTCAGCTCGGCCTCGTCGGCGACCGGGACGGCGGCCACCTCGAGGGTGGCGACGGCGGGGCCGTCCGGCTCGGCGATCGACTGCTGCGGCCGGCCGTCGACGGTGGGGAAGGTGGTGCGCAGCACCTCGTGCCGGGCGAGCACGTCACGCAGTGCGAGGGAGAGGACGGCGGCGTCGAGCCCGCCGGTCAGCCGGACGGCGAACGGGGTGTTGTAGAGCGCGCTGGGGCCTTCGAGCTGTTCGATGAACCACAGCCGCTGCTGCGCGAACGACAACGGGATCAAGGTCTGCCTCCGGCGGGTGACGTGCTGAGTGGGGACGGTGCGGTCGGGCCACCGGGGACGGCCGGTGGCGCGCGTGACCTACGACGGGCTGCCGGGCCGGCGCATCGGCCGCAGGGCGGGCCGGGCCTTGCGGGCCGCGGGCAGCGCGGTGGCGAGTTCGCCGACCGTGGGGTGGTCGAAGAGGGTGCGGATCGTCATCTCGACGCCGAGGGCGGTGCGGATCCGGCTGACCAGCTTGGTGGCGAGCAGCGAGTGCCCGCCCAGGTCGAAGAATCCGTCGTCGATGCTGACCGTGGCCAGCCCGAGCACCTGGGCGAACAGCTCGCACAGGCTCCGCTCCTGCGCCGTCCTGGGCTCCCGGCCTTCGGGGGTGCCGGTGTAGTCGGGGGCGGGCAGGGCGCGGCGGTCGACCTTGCCGTTGGCGGTGACGGGGAGCGTGTCAAGGGTGACGACGGCGGCCGGTTGCATGTAGGCGGGGAGGCGGTCGGTGAGGAAGGCGCGGAGTTCGCCGGGGGTGGCGTCGCCGGTGACGTAGGCGACGAGGCGTTTGTCGCCGGGCTGGTCCTCGCGGACCAGGGCGAGGGCTTGGCCGACGGAGGGGTGGGTGGTGAGGGCGGCCTCGACCTCGCCGAGTTCGATCCGGAAGCCGCGGATCTTCACCTGGTCGTCGGCCCGGCCGAGGAACTCCAGGATGCCCTCGGCGTTCCGGCGGACGATGTCGCCGGTGCGGTACATCCGGTCGCCGGGTGCGCCGTAGGGGCAGGCCGTGAAGCGCTCGGCGGTCAGGTCGGGGCGGCCCAGGTAGCCGCGGGCCAGGCCGGCCCCCGCGATGTACAGCTCGCCGGGGACGCCGACCGGGACGGGCTGGAGGCCCTCGTCGAGGACGTACGCCCGGGTGTTCGCCATCGGACGGCCGATCGGCACCGTGTCCGGCACCGACTCGGCGGAGGGGAGCGGCAGTTGGGTCGCGCAGAGGGTGATCTCGGTCGGGCCGTAGAGCACCCGTACGCCGATCCCCGGGACGGCCGCCAGCACCCGGCGCACGGCGGGCGCGGAGACCACGTCCCCACCGGTGAGCACCTCGCGCACACCGGCGAAGACGCCCGGGTCCTCCTCCGCGATGACCCGGAACAGCCCGGCGGTGACGTGCACGTGGGTGAGCCCGTGGGCCCGGACCAGGGCGCCGATCGCGGCCGCGTCCAGGTCGCCGGGCGGCGCGACGACCACCCGGCCGCCGGAGAGCAGCGGCGCCCACAGCTCGTAGGTGGAGGCGTCGAAGGCGTGCGGGGCGTGGAAGAGCACCCGCAGCCCGTCGGGGTGCTGCCAGCACGGGTCCGTGGCGAGCTGGACGACGTCCCGGTGGGTGATCGCGATGCCCTTGGGCACCCCGGTCGAGCCGGAGGTGAACATCACGTACGCGAGCTGCTCCGGGTGGACGGCGGGGCGGTGGGCCCGGCGCCGGAGCGGGCCGTCGAAGCGGTCCGGGGTGAGCGTCAGCACCGGGCAGGGTGCGTCGGCGGCCAGCGGGTGGTCGCGGTGCGCCGCGTCGACCAGGACGAGGGCCGCCCCGGTCTCGGCGGTGATCTGCCGCAGCCGGGCGGCGGGCTGCCGGTCGTCCAGCGGGACGTAGCTGCCGCCGGCCTTGAGGATGGCCAGCAGGGCGACCACCAGCTCGGCGGAGCGGTCCATCAGCAGGACCACCGGGGTATCGGCGCCGACGCCCGCCTCGGCGAGGTCGGCGGCCAGGTGCTCGGCCCGGGCGTCGAGCTCGGCGTAGCTCAGCCGCTCGGTGTCGGTCACCACGGCGGGGGCGTCGGGGGTGGCGGCGGCCCGGGCCTCGAACAGCTCGGGCAGGGTCGCGTCCGGGACGGGCACGGCGGGGCCGTTCCAGCCGGTGAGCAGCTGCGCGCGCTCGGCCGGGTCGAGGACGTCGACGGTGCCGATCGGCGCGTCGGGGTCGGCGGCGACGGCGCGCAGCACCCGGAGCAGGCGCTCGGCGAGGGTGGTGGCGGTGGCGTGGTCGAAGAGGTCGGTGGCGTACTCGAGCACGATCGTCAGGCCCGCCCGCGGGCCCTGCTCGATGGAGCGGAAGGACTCAGTCGAGCGGAGGGACTCGGTGAAGCGGAAGGAGAGGTCGAACTTGGCCACGTCCAGTTCGAACCGGTGCTCCGCACAGGCCAGGTCGCCGAAGGCGGCGGGTACCGCGGCCGGGCTCTCCAGGGCCACCAGGGTCTGGAACAGCGGGTGGCGGGCGGGGGAGCGGGTGGGGTTGAGCTGTTCGACCAGGCGCTCGAAGGGGACGTCCTGGTGCTCGAAGGCGTCGAGGTCGAGTCGCCGGACGCGGTCCAGCAGTTCGCGGAAGCTGGGGTCGCCGGAGGTGTCGGTGCGCAGGACGAGGGTGTTGACGAAGAAGCCGACCAGCTCGTCCAGGGCCTCATCGGTGCGCCCGGCGACGGCGGTGCCCAGCGGGAGGTCGGTGCCGGCGCCGAGCCGGGTGTAGAGGGTGGCGACGGCGGCCTGCAGCACCATGAACACGCTGGCGTGCTGCGCCGAGGCCAACTCGGAGAGCCGGTGGTGGAGTTCGGCGTCGACGGCGAGCTCCGTCAGCCGGCCGCGGTGGCTCGGGGCGGCCGGGCGCGGGCGGTCGTAGGGCAGCGCCAGTTCCTCCGGTGCGTCGGCCAGGGTCCGCTGCCAGTGGGCGAGTTGGCTCGCGAGCAGGGTGCTGGGCCGCTCGTGGTCGCCGAGCAGTTCCTGCTGCCAGAGCGCGTAGTCGGCGTACTGGACGGGCAGCGGCTCCCGGTTCTGCGCGGTGCCGGTGCGGCGGGCCTGGTAGGCCTCGCCGAGGTCGCGGAAGAGCGGGGCGATGGACCAGCCGTCGCTGGCGATGTGGTGCATCAGCACCAGCAGCACGTGCTCGTCCTGCGGCAGCGAGAACAGCGTCGCCCGGACGGGCAGGTCGCGGGCGAGGTCGAAGACCTGCTGCCCGGCCTCGGCCAGGGCGGCGCGGAGTTCGTCCGGGGTGGCCACCCGGACCGTGCGCAGGCTCAACCCGGCGGCGTCGGTGATCAGTTGGTGCGGCTGGCCGTCGGCGGTCGGGACGAGGGTGCGCAGCACCTCGTGCCGGGCGACCACGTCGCGGAGCGCCTGCTCCAGCGCGGGGAGGTCGACCGCGCCGGTCAGCCGGACGGCGACGGGTGTGTTGTAGAGCGCGCTCGGTCCCTCGAACTGCTCGATGAACCACAGGCGTTGCTGCGCGGGCGAGAGCGGGACGCGCTCGGGCCGGGCGGCCGGTCGCAGGGCGGGCCGAGCCTGGGCGGCGGCGGGCAGGGCGAGCGCGAGGGTGGCGACCGTGGGGTGGTCGAAGAGGGTGCGGATCGGCGGTTCCACGCCGAGGTGGGTGCGGATCCGGCTGACCAGCTTGGTGGCGAGCAGGGAGTGCCCGCCGAGGTGGAAGAAGCTGTCGTCGATCCGGACCTCGGGCAGGCCGAGGACCTCGGCGAACAGGCGGCAGAGGGTCTGCTCGGTGGCGTTGCGCGGGGCGCGGCCCTCGGTGCGGCCGTAGTCGGGGGCGGGCAGGGCGCGGCGGTCGACCTTGCCGTTGGGGGTGACGGGCAGCGCGTCGAGGGTGACGATCGCGGCCGGGACCATGTAGGCGGGCAGTCGGCCGGCGACGAAGGCGCGCAGGTCGCCGCGGTCGGCCCCGCCGGTGACGTAGGCGACCAGGCGCTTGTCGCCGGGCTGGTCCTCGCGCACCAGCGCGACGACCTGGCCGACGGCCGGGTGGGCGGTGAACGCGGCCTCCACCTCGCCGAGTTCGATCCGGAAGCCGCGCAGCTTGATCTGGTGGTCCGTTCGACCGACGAACTCCAGTTCGCCCGTGGTGGTCCGGCGGACCAGGTCGCCGGTGCGGTACATCCGGCCGCCGGGCTCGCCGTACGGGCAGGCGGTGAAGCGCTCGGCGGTCAGCCCCGGGCGGCCGACGTAGCCCCGGGCCAGGCCGGGCCCGGCGAGGTAGAGCTCACCGGTCACGCCCACGGGCACCGGGCGGAGCCCGGCGTCCAGCACGTACGTCCGGGTGTTGGGCAGGGGGCGTCCGATCGGGACGCTGTCCGGGACCTCGGCCGCGGTGGCCATCCGGTGACGGGTGGCGAAGGTGGTGGTCTCGGTGGGGCCGTAGCCGTTCACCACCCGCAGTCCGGGGCAGCTCTCCAGCACCCGGCGCAGGGCGGCCGGCGGGACGACGTCCCCGCCCGTCCACACCTCGCGCAGCCCCGCCAGGGTCTGCGGCGCCTCGGCGGCCAGCACGCCGAACAGGCCGGCCGTCAGCCAGGCGGCCGTCACCCGGCCCCGGTCGATGGTGTCGGCGAGTTCGGCGATCCCGAGGCGTCCGGCGGGGGCGATGACGAGGCGGTGGCCGGAGAGCAGCGGGGCCCAGAGTTCGTAGGTGGAGGCGTCGAAGGCGGTCGGGGAGTGCACCAGGACGCGTTCGTGACCGCCGGCGGTGAACGTCCCGCCGAGCGCGAGGTCGACGATCGAGCGGTGGGTGACGCCGATGCCCTTGGGGGTGCCGGTGGAGCCGGAGGTGTGCATCACATAGGCCAACTGCTCAGCGCTGACGGTACGTTCGAGGTTGTCGGCAGTGTCGGAGCCGACCGCCAGGGTGGTCAGCCCGGCCAGCGCGGGGTGCGCCCGGTCGGTCACGGCGATCCGGGCGCCGGCGTCCGCCAGGACGGCCTCCAGCCGCTCCTGCGGCTGGGCGTCGTCCAGCGGGACGTACGTGCCGCCGGCCTTGAGCACCGCGAGGACGGCCACGACGAGGGCGGCCGAGCGGTCCAGCAGCAGCGCGACCGGGGTCTCGGCGCCGACGCCCGCCTCGACCAGCCGCAGCGCCAAACCGTTGGCCCGGGCGTTGAGTTGGGCGTAGCTCAGCTCGCCGTCGTCCGCCGTGAGGGCGACGGCATCCGGGGTGGCGGCGGCCCGGGCCTCGAACAGCTCGGGCACCGAGCCCGTCGGCAGCGCCGCGACCGGGCCGCTGCCGTCGGACAGCAGCCGCTCGCGCTCGGTCGGGGTCAACACCTCGACGGTGCCCAGGAGTTCGGCCGGGTCGGCGACGATCCGGTCGAGCAGGGCGAGGAAGCGGTCCAGCACGGTGCGGGCCTCGGCGGGGCCGAAGGCGTCCGGCTGGTGGTCCAGTCGCAGTTGGAGGCCGTCGCCGGGGGTGAGGGCGAGCAGCAGCGGGTAGTGGGCGCTGTCGACGTCCTCGACCAGGGTGACCCGGGTGGTGCCGCTCGGGTCGGCCTCGTCCAGGGCGGACGGGTCGGGGTAGTTGCCGTACACCGTGACGGTGTCGAACAGGCTGCCCAGCCCGGCGAGTTGCTGGATCTCGGTGAGGCTGAGGTGCTGGTGGTCCAGCAGCGCGGACTGCTCGTGCTGGAGGCGCAGCAGCAGCTGCCCCCAGCTCTCCGCCGGGTCGAGGGCGACCCGCACCGGCACGGTGTTGATGAGCAGGCCCATCATCCGCTCGACGCCCGGCAGGTCGTGCGGCCGGCCGGAGACGGTGGTGCCGAACAGCACGTCGGTGCGGCCGGTGAGCCGGGCCAGCAGCACGCCCCAGGCGGCCTGGACCAGGGTGTTGAGGGTGACGCCGTAACGGCGGGCGGTGCGGCCGAGCGCCTCGGTGGCGGCCGGGGTGAGGCCGGCGTGCAGGCGCAGCGGCAGCTGCGGGGTGGCGGAGGTGTGACCGGGGGCGAGCAACGTGGGCTCGTCCACGCCCGCGAGGGCCCGGGTCCAGGCGGTGCGGGCGGCGGCGCCGTCGCGCCGGGTGATCCAGCGCAGGTACTCGCGGTAGGGCGCGGCCGGGGGTAGCGGCCGTTCGAAGTACAGCGCCCACAGTTCCTCGGCGAACAGCGGGGTGGACCAGCCGTCCAGCAGGATGTGGTGCGCGGCGGCGATCAGCCGGTGCCGGCCGGGGGCCAGGGTGAGCAGGGTGTAGCGCAGCAGCGGCGGCCGGGCCAGGTCGAAGCGGCGGCCGTACTCGGCGGCGGCGATCCGGTCGGCCTCGGCCTCCGGGTCGGGGTGCCCGGTCAGGTCCAGGACGGTGAAGGGCAGTTCGACGCGGTCCGGCACGGCCTGGACGGGCGGGCCGTCGGGGCGCTGGTGGAAGCCCGCCTTGAGGTTGGGCTGGCGCAGCAGCAGGGCCTCGGCGGCGGCGCGCAGCCGGTCGGCGTCGACCGGACCGGTGAGGTCGAAGGTGCAGACGGCGGTGTAGACGTCGGCGCCGTCGGTGTCGTACGCCGCGTGGAAGGCCATGCCCTGCTGCAGCGGGGAGGTCGGCCAGACGTCCACCAGGCCTGCGGGGGCGTGGTGTTCGGCGAGCCGGTCGACCTCGTCCTGGCCCAGGGAGACCAGCGGGAAGTCGGAGGGGGTGTGCCCGCCGGCGCCGGGCCGCCCGGCGTGCTCGGCGAGCGCGCGCAGCGCGGTGAACCAGGCCTCGGCGAGGGCGCGGACGCGTTCCCCGTCGAGCAGTTCGGCGGCCCAGGACCACTGGGCGACCAGCAGCGGGCCCTGCGGGGTGTCGACGGTGGTGGCGTCCAGGCCGAGCACCCGGGCGAGCGCGAGGCCGTCGGCGGCGCCCTCGGTGATCGCCTCGGCCCCGGCGAGCACGTCCTCGGCGGTGACGCCCTCGGGCTGGAAGCGGCCCAGGTAGTTGAACTCGACCTGGGGCTCGGCGCAGCCGGCGAGCACAGCCGCGGTGGCCGGGTTGAGGTGGCGCAGCAGGCCGTAGCCGATGCCGTTGTCGGGGACGGCGCGCAGCTGCTCCTTCACCCGGCCGAGGGCGCGGCCGAGTTCGGGGCCGGCGGCGGTGACCTCGGACCAGGACAGCGCCCCGGGGGCGAGCCGGACGGGGTAGACGGAGGTGAACCAGCCGGCGGTGCGGTGCAGGTCGACGCCCTCGACCACCTCCTCGCGGCCGTGGCCCTCGACGCTGACCAGCACGGCGCCGTCCGGCCCGGTGGGGGCGTCGCCGCGCCAGTGGCCGAGGGCGAGCGCCAGCGCGGTCAGCAGCACGTCGTTGACCTGGGCGTGGTGGGCGGCCGTGACCCGGGTCAGCAGGGCCCGGGTGGTCTCGGCGGGCAGCACGACGCGCAGGGCGCCGCCGGTGGCGTAGGTGTCCTTGGCGGGGTCCAGCGGCCGGTCGCCGAGCAGCGGGTCCGGGGTGGCCAGGGCGGCCTGCCAGAACGGGAGTTCGGCGGCCCGGCGGTCGGTGCGGGCCTCGGCGGTGAGCCGTTGGGCCCAGCGGCGGAAGGAGGTCGGCACCGGCGGCAGCGCGGGTTCGCGGCCCTCCCGGGCGGCGGCGAGCGCGGCGAGCAGGTCCTCCTCGACGATGCGCCAGGTGACGCCGTCCACCACCAGGTGGTGGATCACCAGCAGCAGCTGCCCGGGCAGCTCCGGGCCGGCGTCGAACCGGACGGCCTGGAGCATCCGGCCGTCCTCGGGCGAGAGTCGGTCGCGGGCGGCCGCGGTCGCGGCGCGCAGGGTCTGCTCGCCGGCGGGGCCGGGGACGCTGCGCAGCACGGTCGCGGCGGCCACCGCGCCGGGGGCGGGGACGTGCAGCGTCCAGGAGCGCTCGGCGAGCGGGGAGGTGCGGGAGCGCAGTGCGTCGTGGTGGTCGAGCAGGGCCTGGAGCGCGGCGGTGAGGTGCCGGTGTCCGGTCCCGGCCGGGAGAGTGAGCAGGGTGGCCTGGTAGAAGCTCTCGACCGGGCCCCGCTGTTCGGCCAGCCAGTGCACGATCGGGGTCGGCGGCACCTCGCCGAGGCCGGCCCCGGGCGGCTCGACCGCGACCGGGCCCTCCAGCGGGCGGGCGACCCGGGCCAGCGCCTCGACGGTCGGGGCGTCGAAGACCTCGCGCGGGGTGAGCTGCAGCCCGGCGTGCCGGGCCCGGGAGACCAGCTGGATGGCCACGATGGAGTCGCCGCCGAGCTCGAAGAAGGAGTCCGTGACGCCCGCCCGCGGTATCCCGAGCACCTCGGCGAACAGCCGGCTGAGGGTGTGCTCCAGCTCCCCGGCGGGGGCCCGGCCGCCCTCCTGCGCGGCGCCGAGGACCGGCGCGGGCAGGGCCCGGTTGTCCACCTTGTCACTGGGGGTGAGGGGCAGCCGGTCGAGCACCACGACGACGGGCACCATGTGGTCGGGCAGCCGCTCGGCGCAGTACGCGCGCAGCTCGGCCGGGTCGGCGGCGCCGACCGTGTAGCCGACCAGCCGGCGCTCGCCCGGGCGGTCCTCGCGGAGCAGCACCACGGCCTGGCGCACCCCGGGGTGGGCGGAGAGGGTCTGCTCGATCTCGCCGAGCTCGACCCGGAAGCCGCGGATCTTCACCTGGTCGTCGGCCCGGCCGAGGAAGGCCAGCTGCCCGTCGGGGCGTCGGCTGCCGAGGTCGCCGGTGCGGTACATCCGCTCCCCGGGCCCGCCGAAGGGGCAGGCGACGAAGCGTTCGGCGGTCAGGCCGGGGCGGCCCAGGTAGCCCCGGGCCAGGTGCGGGCCGGAGAGGTACAGCTCGCCCACGGTGCCCGGCTCGACCGGGCGCAGCCGCTCGTCCAGCAGATGGATGCGCACGTCCTGGCAGGGGTGGCCGATCGGGGGCTGCTCGGCGCCGGTGAGCGGCTCGCTCAGGGTGACGCTGACGGTGGCCTCGGTCGGCCCGTAGCTGTTGAACATCAGCCGGTCGCGGCCCAGGCGGGCGGCCAGCTCGCGCGGGACGGCCTCGCCGCCGCTGACCAGGGTGCGCAGGGAGGGCAGCGGGACGTCCGGCAGGGTGGCCGCCATCGCGGGGGCGAGGTCGGCGTGGGTGATGCCGTGGCGGTCGATCAGCTCGGCGAGCGCCTCGCCGACCAGCTGGCTCTGCTCGCGGGGCAGGACCAGCGCGGCGCCGGTGGTGAGCGCCGCGGCCAGGTCGGAGACGGACACGTCGAAGCTGAGCGAGGCGGCCTGGAGCACCCGGCTGCCGGGGCCGAGACCGGTGGCGGCGACCTGGGTGCCGATCATGCTGGGCAGCCCGGTGTGGGTGACGGCCACGCCCTTGGGCTTTCCGGTGGAGCCGGAGGTGTAGATGACGTACGCGGTGTGGTCGGCGCTCAGCGGGCGCACCCGCTCGTCGGCGGCGAACGGGGTCCCGGGCCGGTCGGCCAGCTCGGCGAGGTGCTCGGGGGAGTCGAGCAGCAGCCGGGGGGCGCCGGTGTCGGGCAGCCGCCCGGCCGTGCCGGTGGTGGTGAGCACCAGCGCGGCGCGGGAGTCGGTGAGCATGTGGCGCAGCCGCTCGGCCGGGTAGGCCGGGTCGGCGGGCAGCCAGGCGGCGCCGGTCTTGGCCACGGCCAGGATCGCGGCGACCGCCTCGGGGGACTTGGGCAGGGCGAGCGCGACCACGTCCTCGGTGCCCAGGCCGCGGGCGGCGAGCACCCGGGCCAGCCGGTTGGCGCGGGCGTCCAGTTCGGCGTACGTGAGGGTGGCGTCCTCGGTGTACAGCGCGGGGGCGTCCGGGGTACGGGCCACCTGGGCGTCGACCAGCGCGCTGAGGGTGGGGCGCGGGTCGGGGCCGGTCGCGGCCGGGTCGGCCAGCCTGGTGGCCAGGCCGGCCGGGGTGGGGGCGTCCAGCAGGAGCGGCAGCGGCACCCGGAAGCCGAGCTCGGCGCGCACCCGGGCCAGCAGCCGTACGGCGGCGGGCCGGTCGCCGCCCAGCTCGAAGAAGCCCGCCGCGGGGTCGACCGACTCCCGGCCGAGCACCTCCGCGAACAGTCGACACAGCACCTCGGCCGGTCCCGGCCGCGGGTCGGTTCTGTGCGTCTGCTGGTCCCCGGACATGTGACTGTTCCCCTCGTTGCTGCGTGACCGGTGGAGCGTGGGTGTGCGGTGTCGCTGCGCGGTGCTGGTTGTTGCTGCGCGCTACCGGGCAGTGGTCAGTGGCCGGACAGGTGGGCGACCAGGCTCTTCGGCCGCAGGTCCTGCCAGTGCTGTTCGACGTAGTCGACGCACTCCTGTCGTGCGGCGGCGCCGAAGACCTGGTGCCAGCCGTCGGGCACCGGGCTGAACACCGGCCACAGCGAGTGCTGGCCCTCGTCGTTGACCAGGACGAGGTAGTCGGCCTCGGGGTCCTCGAACGGGTTCGCCATCGTCGGTTTCCTCTCTGTTCGGAGAATTACGAGGAGGGGGGAATTTCGTCGGCGGGCGGTGAACGGACTACATCGGCGTCCGGTTCACCGAGTTCGCCTCAGTACGTTCACGGGCCCCAGCCGGAGTCGTCCCCGTGCATGGCCGAAGGGCCTGCGGCGACCGTGGACTGGTACGGTGCGGCGTGCATCTGGAAGCCGATCCCGGCGACCAGCAGAACGGCGAGAATCCCGAGCATCTTGTGAATGCGATCGGCAAGATTCGTCATGGCGAATTCCTCTTCCTGAGGCGGGCGGTGTCTCCGCTCCTCGCTGTGAATGAATCCTGCCGAGGCGCAAACTGACGTGGAAGCTCTGGCCGTTGTCGGGATCACGCAATGCGGGAACCGGAAGCGTGAACAGACTGTGTCAAAAACGGGCAGATCTGATGCAAAGAGCACCTGGGGCTGTCAGATCAGTGGTGGGAGGCCCGGGCGTGCGGAAGCCCGGGCCCGTAGCTGGAAGCGCACCTCAGCGGCCGGTTCCCGGACCGGCGCCCCGGCCGGACCTCAGGCCCGAACTCCCCTACCGGCCAAGGCAGTCCGGTGTCAGCGCCGGGAGCCCCGGCGCAGCTCCTCCCGGACGGTGGGCCAGTCCCCGGTCCACGGCCGCCGGGCCCCGGCCGGCGACTCCAGGGCGAGGGTCGCCAGGTAGACCCGCTTGAGCGCGGCCCGCTCGTCCCGCACCCGCCCCGCGGACTGCTCGATCCGGCGCAACCGGGCGTGCAGCCGCTCCAACGCGCCCCCGCCCGCCAGCAGCCGCCGCGCCTCCGGGCCGAACCGGAACCCGGGGGCGAGCAGCGGCCACGCCGCCCGCCAGACCCGGAACACCTCGCGGTGGCCCGGACCCCACTCCCGCTCCGCCCGGCCCAGCCGCTCCAGCGCCGCCGCCTCGGTGGGCGCCGTACAGATCTCGTGCAGCGTCCGGGCCAGCCCGCCCCAGTCCTCGCCCGGCGCGTGCCGCAGCGCGGCGTGCAGCAGATGGGCCACCGAGGTGTGCACCACGGTGCGCGGCCACCGCGCCGCCGCCGCCTCCGCCAGCCCCGCCCCGGCGTCGCCGACCAGCACCCAGACCTCGCGCACCCCGCGCTCGGAGAGCCCGGCCAGCACCTGTGGCCAGCGCTCCCCGTCGGCGGCCGGCCACAGGCCCAGCACCTCGCGCAGGCCGTCCGCGGAGATCCCCAGCGCCAGGTGCACCAGCGGGCCGCCCGAGCGCCCGCAGCGCACCGAGTCGACGAACACCACCGGGTACACCGGGTCCAGCGGACGCCCGCGCCGGTCGGCGAGCTCGTCGAGCACCTGGTCGGTGATCACCGAGACGGTCTCCCGGCTGAGCTCCACGCCGTACACCTCGGCCAGGTGCGCCACCAGCTCGGCCGAGCTGAGGCCGCGCGCGGAGAGCGAGACCACCAGCCGGTCCAGGCCGGGCAGTCGGCGCGCCCGGGGCCGGACCGTACGGGGGGCGAAGCTGCCGTCCCGGTCGCGCGGCACCCGTACCTCGACCGGCCCGATCTCGGTCTGCAGCCGCCTGGCCCGGGCGCCGTTCGGCCCGTTGGGGCCGCGGTGGCCGACCGGAGCACCGGAGCCGCCGGCCACCCCCGCGGGGTCGTCGGTGCCCGGCCCGCGCAGGTGCTCCTGGAGTTCGAGCTCCAACGCGCGCTCGATCAACTGCTTGGCCAGCGCCTGGAGCAGCCCGCCGTCGCCGAGCAACTGCACCGCACCCGAACCGACTTGAGCGGCGGCCGCCTCCGCGAGCTGCCGCACCAGCCGCTGGTCCACCAGCCCGGCCGGGTCCACGGGTGGGGGCGGGTCGGGATCAGCTCGCAACAAGGGGTGCCCTCCGTCCGTCGGCCGGACCGGTCCACCGGCCCTTCGCTCCAACCGCCCTGACGGGGCGACACGTGCAATGCGGCGGCCATCCGCCCGTCGCCGCAGCCGGGTACGGGCGTCCTCGCCGTCACCACCGTCGGGCGCCGTCTCCGGGCATGCCCGGTTTCGCCGTCAACCGCTGATTTCCGCGCCTTCAGGGCGTACACTCGCGGCTGTCGTGGCCCGGGGGGGATGCGTCCGAACGGCAGGCGAGCACCATCCTGCCCTTCCGGGCGTCTGGCTGTTGCCGGTTCGGGCATTCGTGAAAGCGCAATGCCGAAGCCGGAAGGATGCCCAGATGTGCGTATCCCAGGACACCAACGCGGAAAAGGGGACACCCCAACTCTGCGACCGGGGCGTCGAGTTCTACCGCGCCGCACTCGCCGAGGGCGGCGCCACCGCGGGACAGGCCCCGGAATGCCTGCTCAGCATGGGCCTGTTGCGCACCCTGCCCGGGGCCGGGCAGCGGCTCGCCCCCGTCCCGCCCGACCTCGCGGTCACCGGACTGACCCGGCCGCTCGAACTCGCCGTGCTGGCCCACCAGGAGCAGCTCGCCGAGCTGCGCACCGCCTTCACCGCCGCCGAGCACGCCTACCAGGACGTGATGAGACAGGCCCAGCTCCCGATCCGCCTGCTGGCCGGCGAGGAGATCAACCCCGCCCTGGACAAGGCCGTCGCCGCCTGCACCGAGGAGCTGCGCACCGCCCAGCCCGGCGGCGGCCGCGGCACCGACCACCTGGCCGACGCCCTCCCGCGCGACCTCGCCCTCGCCGAACGCGGCGTCCGCCAGCGCACCCTCTACCAGCACACCGTGCGCTCCCACGGTCCGACCCTCGCCTACATCGAGCAGGTCAGCGCCCGCGGCGCCCAGGTGCGCACCCTCAACGAGGTCTTCGACCGGGTCATCATCTGCGACCGCTCCACCGCCTTCATCCCGGCCGGCGCCCAGCGCGAGGCCGCGGCGGTGCTCATCCAGTACCCGCCGCTGGTCGAGTACCTGCTCAAGATCTACGAACTGATGTGGGAACGGGCCGAGCCCGTCACCTACCTGGAGGGCCACCACCGCCCCCAGCTGCTCACCGACCGCACCCGCCGGAACGTCCTGCGGCTGATGGTCAACGGCTTCACCGACGAGGCCATCGCCACCCGCCTCGGGATGAGCACCCGTACGGTCTCCAGCCACATCCAGAAGGCCAGCGAACTCCTCGGCAGCCGCAGCCGGGGCCACCTCGGCTACATCATCGCGCGCGAAGGCGTCCTGGACGAGCCGCTCGAGGACCTCTGACGGGCCGTACCGGTGACGGCGGCCCCGGTGGAAATCGTTCGCGTCCGCCGGGCGCCGTGGGCGAAGCTGCCCGGATGCAGCGAGCGAGCAGTCGGACCGTGACCGTCGACCTCACCCACCGGGGCGCGTACTACGGGCAGTTGGGCCCCTTCGAGGTGGACCTCGGCTGGTGGTCCGCGGTGGACGACGTGGTCGCCCGGGCGACCGAACTGGCCGGCGTGCCGGTGCTGGTGACCAGGCTGCTCGAGGGCCACAGCGAGGACCCGGGCCACGGCGGCCGGGTCCGCTACCACGCCGAGGCGCTCCGCCCGCCCGCCGCCCTGGCCCCCCGCCCGCTGGACGGCGGGACGGCCGCCCTGCTGGCACCCGCCGCCCGGCGCGCGGCCTGGGCCGGCCCGGACGGCCTGCGCTCGGCGCTGAGTTGGGCGGAGGAGCGGCTCGCCGCCCTCGGCCGTCCGCCCGGGGCGGCGCGGCAGATCCGGACCTGGAACCTGTCCGGCCTGTTCCGCTTCCCCGCCCCCGCCGCGGGCCCCGCTGCGGCCGGGGCCGACGCCTGGTTGAAGACCACCAGCCCGGAGTTCAACGCCGCGGAGGGGGAGGTCATCGCGCTGCTCGGCGGCGTCGACCCGACCCTCGTCCCACCGGTGCTCGCCGCGGACCCGGCCGCCGGCCGGCTGCTGCTCGACCACGTCCCCGGCGAGGACTGCTGGAGCCCCGGCGAGGCGACCGTCGCCGACGTCGTCCCGCGCTTCGTCGCCGCCCAGGCCGCGCTCGCCGCCCGCCCGAGCGCCCTCGCCGGCCTGCGCGACCGCACGCCCGCCACCCTGCACGCCCAGCTCCTCGCGCTGCTGGACCGCCTCCCCGCCGAGACCGACCTGACGGCGGAGGAACGGGACGGACTGCGCCGCCTTGCCGCCGAACTGCCCGCGCTGCTGGAGGAGTTGGCCGCCTGCGGGCTCCCGGAGACGCTGCTGCACGGCGACTTCCACCCCGGCAACTGGCGCACCGGCGCCGCCCGTCCGGTCGTCGTCGACTACGCCGACGCCTGCCTGGGCCACCCCGCCCTGGACGGCCTGCGCCCCCGCGGCTACCTCACCCCGGCGGCCCGGCGGCACCACGCCGAGGTCTGGACGGCGGCCTGGCGCGAGCACGCCCCCGGTTCGGACCCGGGTCGCGCCCTCGACCTCGCCGAACCGCTGCACCACGTGTTCCACGCGCTGCGCTACCAGGAGTTCCTGGACCACATCGAGCCCAGCGAACGCCCGTACCACGAGGGCGACCCGGCCGCCGAACTGCGCGCCGCCCTGGCCTGCGGAAGTCGGGCAGGATAGCGGGATGCGATCCGATCAGCCCGTTTCCCGTGAAGTGAAGGCCTGCGACACGGCCGGCCTGCTGAGGCTGGAGGAGCGGGCGGACGAGTTCGTCCTCAACCAGCGGCTGGATCCGGGCTGGGTGCGCGAGCACGCGGCGCCGGACGGTGTCCACCACCTGTGGCCGGTCGGGTGGAACACCGTGTTCGGTCGCCCGGAGCTGCCGCGCCAGGTGCGCTGCCAGCTGCTGCTGACCCTGCGGAGCGGCCGGACGCTGAGCAGTCTGCTGGACGTGTTCCCCGAGGAGTTCGCGCCCCTGCCCCGGGTGACCTCACGGGAGGACGGCTTGCGGGTGTCCGCGCTGCTCGACAGCAGTCCGACGGTCCTGCAGTGGTGGGAGCGGGAGGACCGGACCGGCCAGGACGAGCCGTGGGCGCGGTGGCGGCCGACCGAGCCGGGCGCGGTCTGACCCGCCCGCCGCCCCGGTGGCGCCTGCTGCCGCAGTCTCAGCAGGCGCCACCGGGGTCACGCGGTCACGCGGCGCGGCGCGTCATTCGGCGCCGCGCCTCATTCGGCCGGTGCGATCCGGTGGCCGCCGCGGGCCGAGAGCAGGGTGAGCGCCTCGACCGGACAGAGCTCCACCGCCTCGGCCAGCCCGTCCGTCAACTCCGCGCCGCCGTCGGCGTATCCGGCCACCGGCCGGGCCTGCCCCTCGGTGTCGAGGGCCAGTGACTCGGGGGCGCTCAGGGCGCACATCCCGGAGCCGATGCAGCGGTCCCGGTCGACCCGGACCAGCACGGGTTCGGCCGCCGCGGTGTCGGCGGGGCCGGTAGGGCCCGTCACCAGGTGACCTTCAGGACGTTGGGGCTGCGGGTGAGCAGTCCGCGCCGCCAGTCGATGTCCTGGACCGGGTCGGCCAGCCGCAGCGCGGGCAGCCGGCGGGCCAGCCGGTGCAGGGCGAGCTCCAGCTCCATCCGGGCCAGCCAGGCGCCCAGGCAGTGGTGCGGTCCGGCGCCGAAGGTGAGCATCGGTGCGGCCAGCGGGGAGAACAGCTCGGTGCGCAGGTCTCCGGTGAAGACCTCCGGGTCCTGGTTGGCGGCGCCGGTGTCGGCGGCGACGACGCTGCCGGCCGGGATGACCACCCCGCCGATCTCCACCTCCTCCACCGTGCGCCGGAGCAGCCCGGGCATGTGCTCCAGGGCGTCGCCGAGCGGTACGGCGCGCAGGATCTGCTCGGTCGCGGCGGCGGCGCTGGCCTCGTCGGAGGCGAGTCGCTGCCAGGCGTCCCGGCCGTCCTGGAGCAGGTAGACCAGGGCGTTGCCGAGGCTGGTCATGGTGGTCTCGTGCCCGGCCACCACCAGGCCGATGACCAGGGTGATCAGCTGGCCCTCGGTGATCGAGCCGTCCTCCTCGGCGGCCGCCAGCAGGCTGCTGACCAGGTCCTCGCCCGGGGCGGCGCGCCGCTCGGCGATCACCTCGGCACCGAAGGCGGCGAACTCGCCGAGCGCGGTGGCGATCGCGTCGGCACTGTAGGCGGTGGCGGAGAGCGCGTGGTCGCTCCAGTGGGCGAGCCGCTTGCCGTCGAGGTTGTCCAGGCCCATCAGACGGCTGATCACCAGGACCGGCAGCGGGCGGGTGTAGGTGGCGACGATGTCGGTGGGGGAGCCGTGGTCGATCAGTTCGTCGATCAGCGACTCGATCACCGAGGCGACCCAGGGCTTCCAGCGCGCGATCGCCCGCGGGGTGAAGGCCCGCTGCACGGTGCGGCGCAGCCGCTGGTGCTCGGCGCCGTCGATGTTCAGCATGCTCTGCGGGTCGTCCAGGATGTTGGGCGTGACCATGAGCGGCGGCGCGTCCGGCGCGTAGAGCGGGGCGCGGCCCAGCCGCGGGTCGGTCAGCACCTGCCGGACGTCGGCGTGCCGGCTGACCAGCCAGACCGGCGTGCCGGTGGGCAGCGCGGCGAGCCGGGGCGGGCCGGGCTCGAGGTGGCGCAGGCAGTGCATCGGGGGGAGCGGGGCGGTGCCGGTGCCGGCACCGGTCGCACTGTTCTCGGTGGACATCCGTACTCCAGACTCCAGGGCTGGGACCGCTCGGTGCGGCCCGACGGGGGGTGGATCCGGGGTTCGTGCGGGGACGGGCGGTTCGGCCGGGGCGGCTCGACTCGGGGCCGGCGGTGCGGTGGGACCGGGGGTACTAGAGGACCAGGGTTCACGTGGACCGGGGTTCAAGCGGACCGGGGAGCGGTGGTTCCGGGGAGCGGTGGGACCGGAGAACGCTGCCCGCGCGGGGCGCGGGCCCGCGCGCGGACGGCGCGGAACGTGCGGGGGCGTACGGTCGGTACGCGCCCGGCACGGGCGGCGCGCGGTGGCGTGCCGTCAGGTGGGGCGGGTGTGCTGAGCGTGGTCGCGTGGACCGTCTCTGCTACGACCGTACGTGGACGGCGGGGCGCCCGTCTGCGGCACTTCCAGCCAACGGCGGCGCTTTCCGGGCAGTTCGTAGCACGCTGACGGGCGCTCAGCGCCGCCCGCGCGCCCCTGGTCGCGGCCCGCGCCGGGTCCGCGCTGGGGCCGCGCGGGGGCGAGCGCCGGATGGGCCCGGTCGGGCCGCCGGATATGCCCGGGGCACGTGCGGCGGGCCGGGCGGGCGCTACCCTTCGTAGGCACTCCTTCGGCAGTGCTTCTAGAGTTCTCCCGCAGTCGTTTGTCGCAGGTCACGCCGGTGCGGAGCAGCATCGGCCGACGGAGGTGGAATCGGATGGCCCAGCAGGTGAAGGCAGTCATCGCGCGCGCCAAGGGCGCGCCCGTGGAGGTGGCCACGATCGTGGTGCCGGACCCGGGCCCGGGCGAGGCGGTGGTCCGGATCCAGGCGTGCGGCGTCTGCCACACCGACCTCCACTACCGCGAGGGCGGCATCAACGACGAGTTCCCGTTCCTGCTCGGCCATGAGGCCGCGGGCATCGTGGAGTCGGTCGGCGAGGGCGTCACCGAGGTCGAGCCGGGTGACTTCGTCGTCCTCAACTGGCGTGCGGTGTGCGGTCAGTGCCGTGCCTGTGAGCGCGGTCGCCCGCAGTACTGCTTCAACACCCACAACGCGAAGCAGAAGATGACGCTGCTGGACGGCACCGAGCTGTCCCCGGCGCTGGGCATCGGCGCCTTCGCCGAGAAGACCCTGGTCGCGGCCGGGCAGTGCACCAAGGTCGACCCGGCCGCCGAGCCGGCCGTCGCGGGCCTGCTGGGCTGCGGTGTGATGGCGGGCCTCGGCGCCGCGCTCAACACCGGCAACGTGGGCCGCGGCGACACCGTCGCCGTGATCGGCTGCGGCGGCGTCGGCGGGGCGGCCGTGATGGGCTCCCGGCTGGCGGGCGCGTCGAAGATCATCGCGGTGGACATCGACGACCGCAAGCTGGAGAAGGCCCGCACCCTGGGCGCCACCCACACCGTCAACTCCCGCACCGCCGACCCGGTCGAGGCGATCCGCGAACTGACCGGCGGCAACGGCGCCGACGTGGTGGTGGAGGCCGTCGGCCGCCCGGAGACCTACAAGCAGGCCTTCTACGCCCGCGACCTCGCGGGCACCGTCGTCCTGGTCGGCGTGCCGACCCCGGAGATGACCCTGGAACTGCCGCTGCTGGACGTCTTCGGCCGGGGCGGCGCGCTCAAGTCCTCCTGGTACGGCGACTGCCTGCCCTCCCGGGACTTCCCGATGCTGATCGACCTCTACCTCCAGGGCCGCCTGGACCTGGGCGCCTTCGTCACCGAGACGATCGAGCTCGACGCCGTCGAGCAGGCCTTCGAGCGCATGCACCAGGGCGACGTCCTCCGCTCGGTGGTGGTCCTGTGACCGTCCGAGTGGACCGTTTGGTCACCGCCGGGACCTTCGAACTCGACGGCGGCAGCTGGGAGGTGGAGAACAACGTCTGGATCGTCGGCGACGACGAGGAGGCGGTGGTGATCGACGCCGCGCACGACGCCGGGGCCATCGAGGCCGCACTCGGCGGGCGCCGGCTGCTGGCGATCGTCTCCACCCACGCGCACAACGACCACATCGACGCCGCCCCGGAGCTGGCCGCGCGCACCGGCGCGCCGGTCCTGCTGCACCCGGACGACCTCCCGCTGTGGAAGCTCACCCACCCCGAGCGGCTCCCGGACGGCGAACTCGCCGACGGGCAGCGGATCGAGGTGGCCGGCACCGCGCTGACCGTGCTGCACACCCCGGGCCACGCGCCCGGCGCGGTCTGCCTGTACGCCCCCGAACTCGGCACCGTGTTCACCGGCGACACCCTGTTCCACGGCGGCCCGGGCGCGACCGGACGCTCGTTCTCGCACTTCCCGACCATCATCGAGTCCATCCGCGAGCGCCTGCTGTCGCTCCCGGCCGACACGGTGGTGCGCACCGGCCACGGCGACCCGACCACCATCGGCGCCGA
Organism: Kitasatospora sp. NPDC058162; assembly: GCF_042884005.1. Taxonomy (NCBI): domain Bacteria; kingdom Bacillati; phylum Actinomycetota; class Actinomycetes; order Kitasatosporales; family Streptomycetaceae; genus Kitasatospora; species Kitasatospora sp. NPDC058162. The sequence goes on along the minus strand of NZ_JBHVUS010000008.1, from coordinate 305,259 downwards.
GGCCCCGGCCCTGCCGGAGTGGATCGCCCGCGGCCACTGAGCCGCTACGGCCACCGAGCTGGTACGGCCACTGAGCCGCCTGCCGCACGCCGTACGGCCCCCGGGGGAGGATGCCTCCCCGGGGGCCGTACGATCGCGATCATGGCCCATGACCCGCGCGACCTCGACGACGCCTTCCTCGCCTTCTGGCGCGAGCGGCACATCTCCACCCTGACCACCACCCGCCCCGACGGCACGCCGCACGTGGTGCCGGTCGGCGTGACCTTCGACCCGGAGACCGGCACCGCCCGGGTCATCACCAGCCGCACCAGCCGCAAGGCCCGCAACGTCGCGGCGGCCGGCCCCGACGGCCTGCGGGTCGCGGTCTGCCAGGTGGACCGGGCCCGCTGGTCCACCCTGGAGGGCGTCGCGGTGCTGCGCGACTCCCCCGACCAGGTCGCCGACGCCGAACGCCGCTACACCGAGCGCTACCGCCAGCCCCGCGAGAACCCGGACCGGGTGGTCATCGAGATCACCGTCCACCACGTCCTCGGCCGCGCCTGACCGCCCCCGGACGTCCGGCGCTTCGACCGGAACCGCGATCCCGAGCGGCCGTCACCGCGGCCGCAGGTCGAGGACCAGGTCGCGGGGCAGGCCGTGGGTGTCGTGGAGGTAGTGGAGGTCGTCCTCGGTGAGCGGGCCGTGGAAGCGGGGGCGGGAGAGCACCTGGCGGCCGCGCTCCAGCAGGCGGTCGAAGCGCTGCTCCTCGTCGAGCAGGACCCGGTGGACCGTCCCGGGGTCCTCGGACTGGCGGAAGCGGTCCAGGGTGTGCCGGAGCAGTTCCCCGGGCAGGTCGCCGAGGCCGCGCCCGGGGTCTTCGCGGTGGAGCACGGTGAGCACCCGGCGGATCAGGCGGCGCAGGACGTAGCCGCGGCCGGTGTTGGAGGGGCGGACGCCGTCGCCGATCACGACGACGGCCGAGCGCAGGTGGTCGCAGACCACGCGCAGCGAGGGCTCGTCCAGCTGCCACAGGGGCGGGAGGAGGCGGCGCCAGGGCTCGAAGACGTCGCAGTCGAAGACCGAGGAGCGGCCCTGGAGCAGGGAGGAGAGCCGTTCCAGGCCGAGCCCGGTGTCCACGTTGCGCTGGGGGAGCGGGACGAGCGAGCCGTCGTCGAGCCGGCGGTGCCGCATCATCACGTGGTTCCACACCTCCACCCAGCGGTCGTCCCGGGTCGGGGTGGACTCGGGCGGGGTGTCGCCGGTCCAGAGGAAGATCTCCGAGTCGGGGCCGCAGGGGCCGGTGGGCCCGTTGGACCACCAGTTGTCCTCGACGGTCAGCTCGACCGGGACTCCGCGGTCCTGCCACAGCTCCAGTGAGCCGGTGTCCGGCCCGACGTGCTCGTCCCCGCCGAAGACGGTGACGTGCAGCCGGTCCGGATCGATGCCGAAGCCGTCGGTGAGCAGTCCGTAGCCCCAGTCCAGGCTCTGCGGGCCCTCGTAGTCGCCCAGCGACCAACTGCCCAGCATCTCGAAGACGGTGAGGTGGGTGCGGTCGCCGACCTCGTCCAGGTCGGTGGTGCGCAGGCAGCGCTGCACGTTGACCAGGCGCCGCCCGAGCGGGTGTGGTCGGCCCTCCAGGTACGGGGTGAGGGGGTGCATGCCGGAGGTGGTGAACAGCACCGGGTCGCCGGGCGGGGGCAGCAGGGTCGAGCCGGTGATCCGGCGGTGGCCGCGCTCCTCGAAGTACTCGGTGAAGGTCCGGACGAGTTGGTCGGTGTTCATGGCGGGGGCTCCTTCTCGGGGGGAGGGAGGCGCCGGAGAACGAGCCGCGCGATCATCGGGAGCGAGGCGGGAACGCCTCGGAGCCACCACCGGCGGACCGTTTCCGGTCGCCGGGGGAGGGGGTACGTCAGGCGGCGGCGGCCGGCGAGCTGGTCGCTCGCGCGGCTGCGGTGGTGCTTCGGTCCATGACGTCCATGCCCCGAGGCTAACGCTCCTGTTCCACCCGGGGCCACCGGTTTTCCGGGCGCCGTTCTACGCTGGACGGCATGGGTGTGCCCGTGACGACTCCCGGCGGTACCGCCGCCGATGCGGCCGGCCTGGCGGTGCTGGTGCGGCTGCTGGCCGGGCGCGGGGTGGTGGTGCTCAGCGGGGCGGGGCTGTCGACGGAGTCCGGCATCCCGGACTACCGGGGGGAGACCGGCAGCCGGCGGCGCGGGGTGCCGATGACCTTCCAGGAGTTCACCGGGAGCGAGGCGGCCCGGCGGCGGTACTGGGCGCGCAGCCACGTCGGGTGGCGGGCGATCGCGGGGGCCGAGCCGAACGCGGGGCACCGGGCGGTGGAGCAGTTGCGGCGGTCGGGGCACGTGTCGGCGGTGATCACCCAGAACGTGGACGGCCTGCACCGCGCGGCGGGCACCCGTACGGCGGTGGAGCTGCACGGCGGGCTGCACCGGGTGGTGTGCCTGGAGTGCCGCCGGACCAGCCCGCGCGCCGAACTGGACCGGCGGCTGGAGGAGTTGAACGGCGGCTTCCGGGACGGCCCGGCGCGGGTCAACCCGGACGGCGACGCCGAGTTGGCGCCGGAGCTGGCGGCGGCCTTCCGGGTCGCCCCCTGCGCGGTGTGCGGGGGAGTGCTCAAGCCGGACGTGGTCTTCTTCGGTGAGAGCGTGCCCAAGCCGCGGGTCGAGCGCTGCTTCGAACTCGTGGACGCGGCCCAGGCGTTGGTGGTCCTGGGCTCCTCGCTCACGGTCATGTCGGGGCTGCGCTTCGTGCGCCGGGCCGCCCGCGCGGGCACGCCGGTGGTGATCGTCAACCAGGGCGCGACCCGCGGGGACGAGCTGGCCGAGGCCCGGGTCGGCCTGCCGCTGGGCGCGGTGCTGACGGAGGCGGCCCGGCGGGTCAGGGCTTCGTAGCGAAGGCGTGCAGGGCGGCCTTGAGGGCGTCGACGAAGGCGTCCCGGGTGACCTGGTCGACCAGGTCGAGCGAGAGGTAGGGGTTGAGGTCCTCCAGCTCGACGAGGAGGAGCCCGCCCTCGGGGGTGCGGCAGGCGTCGACCCGCTGGATGCCGTGCTCGACGGTGTTCCAGTCGATGAAGCGCTGGGCGAACTCCAGGTCGGCGGCGGTGGGTTCGTACGGTTCGAGGCGCCAGCGCTGCTCGGGGGCGGGGGCGTGCAGGGCGTACTGGAAGGCGTCGTCGACGAAGTAGAACGAGACCTCGTAGCGGAACGGGATCAGCGGCTGGACCAGGACGTCCTGGTCGTACGCGACGGTGTCGAGCTGGTCGCGGGGGACGATCCGCAGGCCGATGGAGTCGGCGCCGAGCTTCGGCTTGACGACGTACTCGGGCACGACGGGCAGCCGGTCGAGGTCCTCGGCCCGGTCGACGGTGGGGATGACGGGGTACCCGGCGGCGGTGAGGTCGAGCAGGTACTGCTTGCCGGCCATGTCGGCGCGCCCGGTCAGCTGGGTGTAGACGCGGGCGCCGCGGGCGAGTGCGCGGGTGCGGAAGTCCTCGTACTCCGCGCGGTAGTTGAGCACCGGGCCGCTGTTGCGGACCAGGACCAGGTCGAAGGAGTCCAGCAGCGCGGCGGCGTCGAGCGGGTGGCACAGCGCGACGTCGAAGTCCTCGCGCAGGCGGGCGGAGAGCTGGATGTCCTCGTCGCAGTAGCGCCGGCCCCGGGCCTGGTAGGCGAGGTCGGTGACGAGTAGGACGCGGGGCTTGGTGGTGCTCATGGCTCTCCTGAAGATCATCCGATCTGTTCAGCCTATCGCCGACCCTCCGGGCGGAGCCGTCGCAGGCTCGTAGCAATGCACTTGCATCGCTTCCCCGGATGCGATGTGATGCATGTGCATCGAAACGATCCGGAGGGGAAGACCACGATGAGTGCCGACACGACGACCACCGCCCCGTGGACGCTGGGCGCGACCGAACTGGCCGCCGCCGTCGCCCGCGGCGAGCTCTCGGCGGCCGAGGTGGTCGAGAGCCACCTGGAGCGCATCGCGGCCGTGAACCCGGCCGTCAACGCCGTCATCCAGCTGAGGGCGGACGCCGCCCGCGAGGCCGCGCGGGAGACCGACCGGCGCCGCGCCGCGGGCGAGCCGCTCGGCCCACTGGCCGTGGTGCCGTTCACCGTGAAGGAGAACATCCGCATCGCGGGCCTGGCGACCACCCACGGCGTGCCCCGGTTCCGCGAGCACGTCGCCGCGACCGACGCCCCGCCGGTGCGCCGGCTGCGCGCCGCGGGCGCCATCCCGATCGGCCACGCCAACATGTCCGACCTGTCGATCTCCTCCGACGCCGAGAGTCAGCTCTACGGCCGGACGTACAACCCCTGGGACCGGACCGGGAACCCGGGCGGCAGCAGCTGCGGCGACGGAGTGGCCGTCGCGGTCGGCATGGCGGCGCTCGGCCTCGGCAACGACTCCGGCGGCTCGGTCCGGCTGCCCGCCGCGTTCAACGGGGTCGCCGGGCTCAAGCCGAGCTACGGCCGCTTCGCCGCCGACCACCGCATCCTCGGCCAGGAGCCGCTGCTGGCCTCCCAACTCGTCCCGGTCGACGGCCCGTTCGCCCGCTCGGTCGCCGACCTGCGGGCCGCCTACGAGGTGCTGGCGGGCGCCGACCCGCAGGACCCGAGGGCCGTCCCGGTCCCCGCCCACGGGCCCCGCCCGACCGGCCCGCTCACCGTCGGCGTGGTGGTCGACCCGGCCGGCATCGGCGTCCACCCCGCGATCGGCGCCGCCCTCGACGAGGCCGCCGCAGCCCTGGCGGACGCCGGCTACGCGGTGGAGGAGGTGGAGATCCCCCGGCTGTTCGAGGCCCTGGACTGCTACGGCAAGCTGATCATGACCGAGTTCGGCCTGAGCTGGCCCCGGATCCGGCAGCTGCTCACCGAGAAGGGCGCCCGGAACCTCGACCTGTTCCTGGAGCGCACCCCGCACACCGACCTCGGCGAGTTCCTCCGGCAGACCGGCGTCCGGCTCGGCCTGCAGCGCGACTGGGCCGAGCTGCTGGAGACCCACCCGCTGCTGCTCACGCCCACCTGCCCCCACCCGGTCCCCGGGGTCGACGTGTTCACCGAGGACACCGACGCCGAGGGCCACGCCGCGCTCACCCTGCCCAGGGCGGTGTGCGCGGTGACCTCGCTGGTCGGGGTGCCCGCCGTGAGCGTGCCCAGCGGGTTCGCCGACGGGCTGCCGCAGAGCCTCCAGCTGATCGGCCGGATGTACCGCGAGGACCAGTGCCTGGAGGCCGCCGAGGTGCTCGAGCGCCGCTTCGGTGTGCTCGCGCCCATCGACCCGCGGCCGTAGCGCGGCCGTAGCGAGGTCCTCGCACGGGCGCTACGGCGGAGGCGCTACGGCGGGGTGCGCGGCACGCTGGTCGGGCCGGCGGTTCAGGCGGTCAGCAGGTCCCGCAGGCCGCCGTCCCAGTCGATCCGGTCGTGCTCCCGCCCCGGCGGGACGAGCCGTACGGTCGCCGCCAGGAAGCCGGCCACCGCCGCCGCGGAGGCGGCGAGCAGGGCGACGCCCTCCTCGCCGGCCAGTGCGATCAGCACGCGGGTGTCGTCGTACGGCGTGACGTGGACGTCCCCCTCGCCGGCGGGCGCGTGCAGGCCGGCGAGGAGCAGGTCGCGGGAGAGCGCCCAGACCGCGTCCGCCTGGTAGGAGGTGAAGTCCAGTTCTGCTGAGTGGGGTTCGTCGTCCCGGTAGGACCAGTCGACGTCCAGGTCCCGGCTGCGTTCGTCGCCGGTGATCAGTCGCATGGTGATCCGGGTGGTGAGACGTTCCATGGAAGGGTTCCCCTTTCCCGGGTTGTTTTCGGGCGGGTCGTACCGGCTCGGCTGCCCCCGATGCCGCGGTTCATGCCCGCGGATCCACGGTTCCCCGACGGCGGCGGCCCCGCCGCCCGGTCGTTCGTTCACGTAATCCTCACAAGGGGAACCGACATGGAATCGCCCCCGGCGGGTACCCGGGGACGGACCGTACGCCGAGGGGAAAGGACCGACATGGCCACGACCAGTGACGAACTCCTCCACCGCGCCACCGTGCTGGAAGCCGTCGGGCTCCCGGAAGCCGTCGGGCTCCCGGAAGCCGTCGGGCTGCCGGAACTCGCCGACATCGAGGACCCGCGGCAGCTCGCGCCCGGCGACGCGCGCGCGCTGACCCGGGTGCTGCTCGCCCGGCTCGCGACGCTCGAGGAGGGCACCCGCGCGTACTCCTACGTCCGGGCCACCCTGATCGAGCTCAACCTGTCGCTGGTGCGGTTCGCGATCCGCCGGGTCGGCAACCGGCGGGAGCCCGAGGAGGACCTGCTCCAGGTCGGCTCGCTCGGCCTGATCAAGGCGATCGACCGCTACGACCCCGACCACGGCGCGGAGTTCGTGACCTTCGCGCTGCCGACCATCCTCGGTGAGATCCGCCGGCACTTCCGCGACGCCACCTGGGCCGTGCACGTGCCCCGTCGCCTCCAGGAGCTGCGCATCACCCTCGCCAAGGCCCGCGACGTGCTGTTCCAACGGCTGGGCCGGGCACCGACGGTGGCCGAGCTGGCCGTCCACCTCGACCTCTCGCAGGAGGAGGTGATCGAGGGGCTCGCCGCCGCCAACGGCCACACCGCCGGATCCCTGGACGCCCCCGTGACCGAGAGCGAGGAGGACCCGGGCCCGCTCGCCCAGCGGCTCGGCGCGGAGGATCCGCGGTTCGACACGGTCGAGAACCTGATCGTCCTCAAGCCGCTGGTCGCCGCCCTGCCGGAGCGCGACCGGCAGATCCTGGCGATGCGCTTCGGCGAGGAGCTCACCCAGTCGCAGATCGGCGCCCGCCTGGGGCTGTCCCAGATGCACGTCTCCCGTCTCCTCAGCCGCACCTTGAAGCACCTGCGCGCGGACCTCACCGCCACCTGAGCCGCCGCACGCCCACCCGTCGCACGCCCACCCGCCACCCGCCGCCCGGCCGGTCCGCCCCCGGCCTGGCCCCGCGCCGGGTGGCGTGCGTACGCTCGTGGAGCACACCCGTTGAGGGGAACACGACGACGATGCCAGCCGAGATGACGATGCCCGCAGAGAACGAGTCCGTGACCGTGCCGCCGACCACCGCATCCTCCGACCCCTCCCGGACGGGCGCCCCGTCCGGGCCCGACCTGGCCGTGCACACCTGGTACACCGACACCCGGGCGGCCGTCTGCGCCCTGGCGGGCGACCTCGACATCGAGACCCTGGCCCCCGCCCGCAGCGCCCTCGACGAGCTGGTGGAGCAGCGCCCGGCGCTGCTCGTCGTGGACCTCGCCCAGGTCGGCTTCTGCGACTCCTCCGGCCTCAACCTGCTGCTCCAGACCCGGATGGCGGCCGCCGCGGCGGAGGTGGGCTTCCGCCTCGCCGCGCCGTCCGTCACAGTGCAGCGGCTGCTGGAACTGACCTGCACGGACACCGTGTTCTCGCTCCACCCGACCGTCGAAGCGGCGTTCGCCGCAGCCCGGTGACCGCCCCGGCCGGTCGACGGCACGCATAATTCGGCAGTGCTCGGGAAACCGAGCAGACGACGCTGCCGCACAGCGCCGGGACCGAAGCGCAACCGAAGCGGAACCGAAGGGGAACCCGCACATGACGACCAGCCGGGCCACCCTGGACGGCGAACGGCCGGGCACCGGCCCCACCTTGCCGCCCGGCGGCCAGCGCCGACGCCTCCACCTGGCCGGGCTGCCCAAGCCCGTGGCCCGGGCCCGGGCGTACACCGCGCAGGCCGTCGCCGACTGGTCCTGGCCGACCGGCACGGCCGGGGCCGAGGACGACATCGTGCTGCTGGTCGCCGAGCTGGTCGCCAACGCGATGCTGCACGCCGGCGGCCCCGTCGACCTCGTCCTGGACGGCTCCGAGGCCCGCCTGCGGATCGAGGTCAGCGACGGTTCGACCGACCTGCCCGAGCCGCGCCGGCCGCACCGCCCGGGCCTGCCGGGCGGGCACGGGCTGGTCATCGTGGAGAAGGCCGCCACCCGGTGGGGCGCAGTGCCGCACGACGACGGCAAGACGGTCTGGGCCGAGATCGACGCCCGGCCCGCGCAGCAGCGGCCCGGCCGCTGACCAGGGGCGCGCACCCGGGGTGGGCGGCCGGGCCGGGTCACGGCAGGAACGCGGTGCGGACGTGCGCCAGGTAGGCCCCGCGCCCGGGGTGCGGCCGGTCCTGGGCCCCGGGCCGGTGGAGGTCCAACCGGCCGTCCGGGTGCAGGCGCAGGGTCGTGGTGGCCGCCCGGCCGCCCACAGCCGTGTCGGGGCCGGCGGTGCCGAGGACGGGCACGGCGGCCGGGAACATCGCGCGGGCCTCGGCCGCCGTCGCTGCGGGCGGGTGGCCGGTGCGGTTGGCGCTGGAGACGTACAGCACCGGGTGGTCCGCGAGCAGCGGCAGCACGGGCTCCCAGCGGGCGCCGAACAGCAGTGTCCAGCCGTCCCGGGTGGCGGGGACCAGCCAGTCGGGCCGTGCGGCGCCCGGGCGCAGCGGGAGCAGTAGGGTCACCCGCTCCTCGGAGAGCAACCGGCGGGCGGCGGCGGCGAGTTCGGGGGAGAGGTCGAGGACGGCGCCGAGCCGCGCCAGGGTGCCGGGGTCGTGGGCCCAGAGGGCGACGGCCTGTTCGGCGGGGCGGCCCTTGGCGGTGTTGACGGCCCGTGGGTCGGTGCCGGCCACGACGTGGGTCAGCGGGGCGGGGTTGGGCAGCACCACCGCCGTGCCGCGCCGCAGGGCCGCCCGGGCGCCCGCGAGGTCGACGGTTCCGGCGGTCATGCCGACGCCCCGGTCGGTGCGGAGCGGAGCCCGACGAGGTAGGCGGCGAAGGCCGCGTCCTCGACGACGGCCCGGCCGGTCCGGTAGGCCCGGGACTTCACCCAGGCCAGCGCGGCCCGGGCCTGCTGGTCGTCGAGTTCGTGGCCCAGCCGCGCGGCCACGGCCCGGACCACCCGGAGGCTGGCCAGCTGGGTGAGCACCACGCTGGGGGCGATGCCCAGCAGCTCCTCGGGGTCGAAGGGCTGGAACAGCCGCGGGTGGACGAAGGGCGTGCCGGTGGAGATGGTGCCGACCCCGGTGCCCACGACGGGGGTGGTGACGCTCAGCGGGACCCCGGTCTCCGCGGCGACCATCCGGGCGAGGCGCGGCAGCGCGGTGAGGTCCGGGACGGTCCACCAGGCGGGGGTGTCGTCGCCCAGCAACCGGGCCGCCCGCTGCGGGTCGTGGGCGAGCAGGAAAAGCAGCTGTTCGGTGGCGGCCAGGCCGCTGCGCTCGGCGAGGCCCAGCCAGGAGGCGGACACCACCCGGACGCCGGCCCGCAGCGCCTCCAGGGTGTTGGCCAGGCCCAGGCCGAGGTCGTTGTGGAGGTGGGAGGCCAGCACCACCTGGTCGTCGGCGGCCGCCCGGACCCGGCCGAACAACTCGGCCGCCTCGCCCGGTAGTTGGATGCCGACCGTATCGGCCAGCACGACGGTGCCCGCACCGGCGGCGGTCAGTGCGCCCGCGTGGTGGGCCAGCAGGCCGGGGTCGGCGCGGGAGGCGTCGGCGAAGCAGAGGTCGACGGCGACCCCGTCGTCCAGGGTGCGGGCCTCCTCGATCAGGGCGGCGGCCGATTCCAGGGCCTCGTGGGCCGGCCGGTGGGTCATGGTCCTGGCCATCGGCTCGGAGGCGGGCACGACCACCATGACCCGGGCGTGCGCGGTGCCCCGCACCGAGGCCACCGCCTGCCGGACGTCCTCGGCCCGGCCCCGGCAGACGGCGGCGATGCTGACCGTGCCCTCGGCCTCCACGGCGACCCGCCGGACCGCCTCGAACTCCTCCTCGCACACCGCCGGGAAGCCCGCCGCGAACACCACGTGCCGGGGCCCGTCCGCGCCGAACATCCGCCCCTGCTCGCGGGCCAGCCGGACCCGGAACGCGGCCGACATCAGCGTCTTGGCCTGGGCGCCGTCGCGCGCCGACTCCTCCCACAGCACCACCCGGCCCGCCCGCGCGGACTCCCGTATGACGTCCCGTTCCACCGCAACCCCCGAACCCGCGCGGCCCTCGCCGACGGAGGGCGACCGGGTCCGGACTCTAGGCGGCGGCCGGGGCCCGCGGGGGCGGGCCGGGAAACTGCCGCCGTTCCGGCCCGGAGTTGCCGGATCCGCTTGCCAGGAAGGGGGTTTGGCGATAGGGGGTCCAGGGGTTGAGCGGGGCGGGGCCCGGTCCGTATCCGGAAGGGCGGGGGAAAAGACCTGCCCGCGCGTCAGCTTCCTTGTAGCATCTGCGCGTTCGAGGTCGGCTGCGCAGGTGGGGGACAGGGTCCGTGGCAGGAACCATCACGTTGTGGGTGTTCGGGTTGCTCTGCTTCGTCGTGGCCTTCGCGAAGGAGGCCGCGAGCGGGGCCGGGATCAGTCTGCCGGGGCCGAAGAGCGGGGGAGCGCGGGTCGGGGTGGTCGCGGTCGGGGTGCTGGCGCTGATCCTGGGGACGGCGATCCGGCCGAACAGCGACTCGCCGACGGCTCTGCCGACGACTCTGGGCACGCCCGGGTCGAGCGCTGTGGTGCCCGGGCCGGCCACCGCCAGTACCGGGGGTGCGACCACGGCCGCCCCGAATCCGCCCGCGCCCGCCACGACCGGGCCCGTGGTGGCCTGGAGCGGGCAGGTCGCCATCACGATGGAGGGCGGGGCCGACTTCGACCTCACCCCGCCGGGGCGCCACCCCGGTTTTCCGCAGGGCATCTACGCGACGGGCTTCACCGACACGACGGCGGTGGTGCGCGAGGAGATCAATACGGAGCACGACAGCTTCGGCATCTGGACCGGCCAGGCGCCGCCGTCCGGCGCCGCCTGCGCGGACTGGGCCGCCAGCCACCCGGGCGACTCGGCCCACGTCAGTGTCGGGACGCTGATCTGCCTGAAGAGCCCCGGGGGTCGCACCGCGCTGATCAAGGTCGACTCCATCGCCCCGGCGGACTACCAGCTGGAGGCGACGGTGACCGTCTGGTCCGGCTGAGGGTCATGATCGGGCAATGTCCGGCGGGCGCCCGGTGTGCTTTCCGGACCGCCTGGATGGTTTGACCTAGATTGCCCGACCATGAGCGAAAATGTCGGAATCAGTCGTCGGTCGATGCTCAAGGCGCTGCCCGCCGCCGTCCTGGTGGCCGCCGCCGACGGGATCCTCTCCCGCCGGTACGCGGCGGCCGCCCCCGCCCCGCAGCCCTTCCCCCAGCCAGCCCTGCGGACCGCGCGGCGGGTGCCCGGCAGGGCGGGGGCGGTGCTGGAGCAGACGCTCGACGTGCGCTTCACGGACACCGTCGTCCCCGGCTACGGCACGGTCACCACCCGCACCTACGACGGGACGATCCCCGGCCCGACCCTGCGGCTGCGCGCCGGGGACACCCTGCGGCTGACCCAGGTCAACGGCCTGCCCCCGAACGAGCCCCACGACGGCGACCACAACCGGCCGCACGGCTTCAACAGCTTCAACCTGCACACCCACGGCCTGCACGTCGACCCGTCCGGGGACGCCGACAACGTGCTCCGGGTGTTCGAGCCGCGCACCGCCGAGGAGGTCGAGGCCGGCGCCCCCGAGCCGCAGTACGTGACGACCATCGACGTCCCGGTCGGCCACCCGGCCGGCACCTACTGGTACCACCCCCACCTGCACGGGGCCACCTCCGTGCAGATCGTCGGCGGGATGGCCGGGGTCCTCGTCGTCGAGGGCGACGTCGACGAGGTCCCCGAGATCGCGGCCGCCGCCGACCTGGTGGTCTGCCTCAACGAGCTGAGGCTCAAGGACGGCAAGGTCCCCGACTTCACCTCCGGCAACGCGCTGGCCGCCGTCCCGGCCGTGCTGACCGTCAACGGTGCCGTCAACCCCACCGTGACGCTGCGCCCGGGCGAGGTGCAGCGCTGGCGGCTGGTCTGCGCGACGGCGTTCACCGCGCCGGTGCTGCGGCTCACCGGCGGCGGCCGGGACCTCACCCTCCACCAGATCGCCCAGGACGGCGTGACCTTCCCGGCCGCGGTCGCCACCGACGCGGTGCGCCTGGCCATGGGCAACCGGGCCGACGTCCTGGTCCGGGCCGACGACCCCGGCAGCTACGAACTGCGGGCCGACGGGCGGACCGCCCCGCTGATGACGGTCGAGGTGACGGGCGAGGCGGTCGACCCGCCGATGGGGCTGCCGACCGCGCTCCCGGCCGGCAAGCCGTTCCTCGACGAGGGCGACATCGCGAACCCGGACGCGGACCGCGAGGTGGTCTTCCACGTCGACCCGGGCGTCTTCCCGGGCTCGTTCCCCAACGCCTTCCGGATGCTGGGGAGCAACCCGACCCCCGCCGCGGACCCCGCGGGCGACCCCACCCGGGACCCGGCCTACGGCCTGTTCGACCCCGGCTACGTCAACCACACCCTGGAACTGGACACCGTCGAGCGCTGGACCCTGCGCACCGACGAGACCAACCCGGCCTTCCAGCACCCCTTCCACCTGCACACCAACCACGTCCTGGTCACCCACCGCAACGGCGACCGGCTCGACCCGCCGGTCTGGCACGACACCGTCGACCTGGCGGGCGGCAGACCGGGCGACACCGTCACCTTCCTGGTCCGCTACGAGGACTTCACCGGCCGCGCCGTCGCCCACTGCCACCAGCTGCAGCACGAGGACCTCGGGATGATGCAGACCGTCGACTACGTCGAGCCGCGTCGGCGCTGAGCCCGGGCCCGGTGCCCCACCGTCACCGGACGGCGGTGGGGCACCGGGGAGTCACGCCCCGGAGCGGGCCGGGGCGTGGGACGGCCCGGCCGGGGCCGGGACGGCGGCCTTGCGGGCGTGCAGCACGGCGGCGCCCAGCGGGAGCGGGCGGTGTCCGAGCAGGTGCAGCCCGGCGTCGGCGAGCAGCCGGCCGTAGTGGTCGGCGCGGCGTTCGCGGCCGCCGGTGTTGACCATCATGTGGAGGTCCCACGCGGTGGCCAGCGAGGTCGAGCCGTCGGCGGGCAGCAGCCGTTCGACGATCAGCAGGTCGGCGTGGGCGGGCATCACGCGGGCGCAGTGCCGCAGGATCTCGGCGCAGCGCTCGTCGTCCCAGTCGTGCAGCACCCGGGACAGCACGTAGACGTCCGCGTCGCCGGGGACGTCGGCGAAGTCGCCCGCCAGGTAGCCGCAGCGCTCGCCGAGCCCGTCGGCGTCGAGCCGGCGGCGGGCGGCTTCGACGGCGTGCGGGCGTTCCAGCAGGACGCCGCGCAGCCGGGGGTGGGCGGCGAGCAGGCGGCCGAGCAGTTCGCCGTTGCCGCCGGCGATGTCGACGACGGTGCCGCCGGGGGCGCGGGAGCCCACGGCGGTGATGACGGGGTGCTCCGGGAGCGGGTCGAACATCCGGGCGCTCGCGGCCATGGACAGGTCGAAGAGCTCGGAGAGTTCGGGGTCGCGGGCGAAGTGGTCGAAGTGGTTCTCGCCGAAGAGGTGGTCGAAGGCGGCCTGTCCGGTGCGGACGGTGTGTTCCAGCTCCGCGAAGGAGCGGTAGAACGGGCCGCCGTACATCAGCGCCAGCGGTCGCATCGAGCCGGGGGAGTCGGCGCGCAGCAGGGTGCCGGTGCCGGTGAGCCGGTAGCCGTCGGGGTGTTCGGCGACGACGCCGAGCATGGCGAGGTAGCGCAGCAGGGTGGCGAGGCTCTGCGGGTCGGTGCCGAGCTTGCCGGCGAGGTCGTGCGGCGCGGTGGCGGTGCGGATGTCCAGGGCGTCGGGCAGGCCCAGGCGGGCGGCGACCGCGAGGGCCTGGGTGGTCCAGGCGCCGGTCAGCTGGTGCAGCAGGGTCTCGGCCGACCGCTGGGTGGCCTCCTCGCCCAGGTGGTCGGCGAGCACCGTGCGGTGGTCGCCGTGGGCGTGGAGCTCGACCCGGCGGTAGCCGGTGCGGGAGTCGGCGGGGGTGGTGAAGTAGAGGACGGTGGAGTCCTCGTGGGGGTTGTAGCCGCCGCCGTCGGGGGCGGCGCCGTGCCGGGTGAACAGCGCGCAGAGGCCGCGCAGCGCCAACGGGTCGGGGTGGGCGACGTCGAAGGCGAGGTGGGCCTCGTGCTGGTGGGCGCGCTCGTGGGCGGCGAGGCCGGCCAGGTCGGAGCCGGGCGGCACGGTGAGGGCGAACACCTCGACGCTCCGCTCCCCGTGGGGGCCGGGCACCGGCGGGCGCAGGATGGTGACGTCGAGCTCGGCCTCGGGGCGTCCGTGCCGGCGGGCGAGCCGGCCGCGGACCACCACGCTGGGCTGCGGGGGCGCGTCGAAGTCCAGTCCGCAGTCGGCGAGTTGGCGGTGGAGTGCGGCCCGGTCCGGGGGCAGGACGAGCAGCGCGGCGTGCGAGAAGCGGCAGCGCTCGGCCAGGGCCAGCAGTTCCGGGCCGTCGAGCGCGGGCAGCAGCAGCGGGAGCAGGGTCGCGGTGTCGTGCTCCCGGACGAAGTCGGCCGTCGCGCGCAGGAGGGCCGTGTCGTCGTGGGGTGTCGCGGTCATGGCGAGGGGGTCCTTGCTGAGGGGGCTGGGGTGTCCGGTGGACGGGCGGTCAGAGGCCGACGTAGTTCTCGGCGAACCAGTCCTGGTGGGTGCGCGAGGTGCGCAGGGATTCGACGCGGGAGCGCCGCATGGATTCGTGGAAGAACGATTCCTCATCCGGGCCGACGGGGGAGTGCAGGAACTGGATCATCCAGTGCGCGAACTCCTGGGCCCGCCATATGTGGGCGAGGCAGCGCGGGGAGTAGCCGTCCAGCGCCCGGGAGTCGCCCCGGCGGAGCTCGTCGACCAGGGCCTCGGCGAGGAGTTCGGCCTCCAGGACGGCCAGGTTGGCGCCCTTCGCGGCGGCGGGGGCGGGCAGGCTGGCGGCGTCCCCGGCCAGCAGCAGCGAGCCGTGCCGCAGCTGCTCGACCACGTCCGACTCCAGGTGGATGACGGAGCGTTGAAGGATCCGGCCGTGGTGCAGCGGCCCGTGCTCGTCGGTGCGCATCCGCCGGTCGAGGGCGGCCCAGATCCGCTCCTCCGACCAGGCGTCGGCCGGGGCGCCGGGCTCGTACTGGAGGTAGTAGCGGGTGATGTCGGCGGTGCGGGCCATGTGGCCGGCGAAGCCGTCGGGGTGCATCGCGTAGCCGACGGCGTCCATGCTCGGGGGCGCCTCGGCGAGCAGGCCGAGCCAGGTGACGCCGTGGTCGCGGTGGTGCCGGCGGGTGCCGGGGGGCAGGGAGCGCCGGGCGGCGCCGTGGCGGCCGTCGCAGCCGGCCACGTACCGGGCGCGCCAGCGGCCGGGGCGGCCCTCGGCGTCGCGCACGGTGACGGTGGGGCGGGGGCCGTCGGCGTCCCGCACGGCCTGGGCCTCGGTCTCGAAGGCGATCCGGCCGCCCGCGTCCAGGTAGTGCGCCAGGAGGTCGGAGACCAGGTCCTGTTGGGGGTAGACGGTGTGGAGTTCGCGGCGGCCGAGGGCGCCGTAGTCGAGTCGGAAGCTGCCGTCCTCGGTGCGGAACTCGCAGGTGCCGTGCGGCTTGCCGCGCCGGTTCAGACCTTCGGCGAGGCCGTGGCGCTCCAGCACCCGGACGGTGTTGGCGGCGAGGAAGCCGGCCCGGGCCCTGGTCCGGACGTGGGCGTCGTCGGCGCGTTCGAGGACGACGCAGTCGATCCCGGCGGCGTGGAGGATGTTCGCGAGGGTGAGTCCGGCCGGTCCGGCGCCGAGGATCACGACATCGGCGGTCTGCTGCCCTGCTGGGCTCTTCTGACGTTCGGTCACAGAACGGGCAGCTTAGTCATCGGCGGATACACGGACGGGCCGGAATCGCTCGGACCGGTGAATAGCGTGATGATCTCAACCACTCCGTCGGGTGTTCGAGGAGTCCGGCGCCGGGGGAGCGCGCCGACGGGCGGTGCGGCTCCGGAGGGCGACTGCGCGAAGATGATCGAGGATGCGCACTATTGCGCAATGATGGCGAGCTGAACTATAAATCGATCATCTTCACGCATGTTCGTGCAGTCTCGCGCAGGAGGACCTGATGGCCCACGTCGACGAAGAGATCGCCAGCCAGCCCGACTGCTGGCAGCGCGCCCTGGAACTGGCCCCGCGGCACCTGCCCGAACCGGGGGAGCGGGTCGCCGTCATCGGCTGCGGCACCTCGCTCTACATCGCCCAGGCCTACGCGGTGCTGCGCGAATCCCTCGGGTTCGGCGAGACCGACGCCTTCGCCGCCTCCGAGTACCCGGTCGGCCGCCCGTACGACCGGATCGTCGCGCTCACCCGCTCCGGCACCACCACCGAGGTGCTCGACGTCCTCGCCGGGGTGGGCACCACCGAGACGGTCGCGATCACCGCCGACCCGCGCACCCCGGTCGGCGCCGCCGCACGCCACCTGGTGGCGCTGGAGTTCGCCGACGAGCGGTCCGTCGTCCAGACCCGGTTCGCCACCACCGCGCTCGCCCTGCTGCGCGCCCACCTCGGCGCCGCACCGGCCGACCTGCCCGTCCAGGCCCGGACGGCGCTCGCCGAACCGCTGCCCCCGGGAGCGGCGCAGGCGCGGCAGTTCACCTTCCTCGGCACCGGCTGGAGCTGCGGGGTGGCGAACGAGGCCGCGCTCAAGGTCCGGGAGGCCTCCGCCTCGTGGACCGAGTCCTACCCGGCCATGGAGTACCGGCACGGCCCGATCAGCGTCAGCGGCCCCGAGGGCCTGGTCTGGTTCCTCGACACCCCGCCCGCGGGGTTGGTCCGGCAGGCCGGGGCGACCGGCGCCGCGGTCAGCGTGCCGCGGCTCGACCCGCAGGCCGAACTGGTCCGGGTCCAGCGCCTGGCCGTCGGCCTCGCCGTCCGGCGCGGCCTCGACCCCGACCGGCCGCGCCACCTCACCCGCTCGATCGTGCTGGACCAGCCGTGACCGGTAGGCCCCGGCGGCCGGGCGGCGTCCGCCGGTGATCCTCACCGTGACCCTCAACCCGGCGCTGGACCTCACCTACCGGCTCCCCGCCGTCCGCCTGCACGCCGGCAACCGGGTGCGGGACGTCCGGCAGCAGGCCGGCGGCAAGGGCGTCAACGTGGCCCGGGTGCTCGCCGCGCTCGGCCGCACCGCGATCGTCACCGGCCTGGCCGGCGGCCCCACCGGCCAGGCCCTGCGGGCGGACCTCGCGGCGGCCGCGCTGCACGACGAGCTGGTCGAGGTCGCGGGGGAGACCCGCCGCACCGTCGCCGTCGCGGACGACCGGGACACCACCGTCTTCCTGGAACCAGGGCCGCCCGTCACCGCCCCGGAGTGGCGGCGCTTCCTGGCGCACTACCGGCGGCTGCTGCCCGGCACCGCCGTCGCGGTGCTCTCCGGCAGCCTGCCGCCCGGACTGCCCGCGGACGCCTACGCCGTCCTGGTCGAGCTGGCCCGCGCCCACGGCGTACCGGCCGTCCTGGACGCGGACGGACCGGCCCTGCTGGGGGCGCTGCCCGCGGGCCCGGCCGTGGTGAAGCCCAACGCCCACGAACTCGCCGCGGCCACCGGCACCGGGGACCCGGTCCGGGGCGCGGAACGGCTGCGCGCGGCCGGGGCCGCCGCGGTGGTCGCCTCGCTCGGCCCGGACGGCCTGCTCGCCGCCACCGCCGAGGGCCGCTGGCGGGCCCGCCCGCCCGGGGCGCTGCCCGGCAACCCGACCGGGGCGGGCGACTCGGCCGTCGCCGCCCTCGCCCTCGGCCTGGCCGACGGGACGCCCTGGCCCGAGCGGCTGCGCCGGGCCGCGGCACTGTCCGCGGCCACCGTGCTCGCCCCGGTGGCCGGACAGTACGACGCCGAGGCCTACCGGCGGCTGCTCGACGAGGTCCGGATCGAGCCGCTCGAACCGCAGCCGGACCGTTCAGGACCCTGCCGTCCGCCGACGGCCCAGCCCGGAGGAGAACCGTGACCCTGGTCGGAACCGGAGAGATCGTCGCGCCCGCGCTGAGCGGCGGCCGCGGCGTCGGAGCCTTCAACGTCATCCAGCTGGAACACGCCCAGGCCATCGTCGCCGGCGCCGAGGCCGTCGGGGCACCGGTGGTGCTGCAGCTCAGCCAGAACGCCGTCCGCTACCACGGCGGCCTGACGCCGATCGGCGCGGCGACGCTCGCCGTGGCCCGGGCCGCCGCCGTGCCGGTGGCCGTCCACCTGGACCACGCGACCGAGCGGCCGCTGGTGGCGGAGGCCCTCGGCCTGGGGTTCGGCTCGGTGATGTTCGACGCCTCGGCGCTGCCGTACGAGGAGAACGTGCACGCCACCGCCGAGGTGGCCCGGCTGTGCCACGACGCGGGCGTGTGGCTGGAGGCCGAACTCGGCGAGGTCGGCGGCAAGGACGGGGTGCACGCCCCCGGCGCCCGGACGGACCCGGCGCAGGCCGCCGAGTTCGTCGGGCGCACCGGGGTCGACGCACTGGCCGTGGCCGTCGGCACCTCGCACGCCATGCTCACCCGCACCGCGGCCCTGGACCTCGACCTGATAGCCGCGCTGCGGGCCGCCGTCCCGGTGCCGCTGGTGCTGCACGGCTCCTCCGGGGTGCCGGAGCCCGTGCTCGCGGCGGCGGTCGCCCGCGGGATGACGAAGGTCAACATCGCCACCCACCTCAACAAGGCCTTCACCGAGGCGGTCCGCCGCAGCCTGGCCGCCGACCCGGCCCTGGTGGACACCCGGAGGTACCTGGGGGAGGGCCGGGCGGCGGTGGCCCGCGAAGTCGCCCGGCTGCTCGCCGTGCTGACCGCGCCGCCCTGCTCGTACCTGTCCGAACACCAGGAGGTCCGATCGGATGTGCGCAGCGAATCCGGCGAACCGCCGCCGTCGAGCCGGGGCGTCCGGGGCGCCCGGGGCGCCGGGCGGCAGCAGGGGGAGGGCGTGCAGTCAGCGACCGTCGATCCCGGCTGAACTACACTCCGTCCATGCTCAAAGCTGATCGCGCCGCCAGGATCGTCTCGCACATCGCCGAGGCGGGGAGCGCGGACGTGCGGACGCTCTCCGACCTGCTCGGGGTGTCCGACGCGACCGTGCGCCGGGACTTGCAGGAACTGCAGGACCAGGGGCTGCTCCAGCGCACCCGGGGCGGTGCGGTGACGGGGGCGGTCAACCTGGAGATCCCGCTGCGGCACCGGAGCGACCAGCAGGCGGAGGAGAAGCGCCGGATCGCCCGGGCCGCCGCCGAACTGGTGCCGGACGGCGCCGTGGTGGGCCTGACCGGCGGTACGACCACCACCGAGCTGGCCCGGGTGCTCGCCGAGCGCGGCAACCTCACCGTGGTCACCAACGCGGTCAACATCGCCGCCGAGCTGATCGTCCGCCCCGAGGTCCGGCTGGTGGTGATCGGCGGCCTGGCCCGCTCGGCCAGTTACGAACTGGTCGGCCCGGCCGCCGAGCGGATGCTCGACCAGTACCACCTGGACCTCGCCTTCATCGGCGTGGACGGCCTGACCGTCCAGCAGGGCTGCACCACCCACGACGAGATGGAGGCCCAGACCGACCGGGCCTTCCTGCGCAGCAGCGCCCGCACCGTCGTGCTCGCCGACCGGACGAAGGTCGGCCGGGTCACCTTCGCCTCGATCTGCCCGCTCGCCGACGTCCACGACCTGGTGACCGACGCGGGCCTGCCGGACGCCCAGGAGCAGGCGATCGCCGAGAGCGGCGTCCGGGTGCGCCGGGCCTGAGGCCGCGCGGCCCGCCCGCCGCCGTCCCGGGACGGGCGCTGGGACGCGGGAGGGACGGTGAAGCGTGGTGGACGGGTTCGCGGCGCTCCTAGCGTGGCTGCATGGACCCCGTGAACCCCGCCTCCTCTCCCGTCGGCCCCGGCCGCCGCACCTTCCTGGCCGGCGCCTTCGCCGTCGGCACCGGCGCCCTGCTGGGCTCCGCCCTGACCGCCGGGGTGGCCCGCGCCGCGACCGGCCCGGTGATCGCCGACACCGGCGCCTGGGGCGCCCGGGCGGCCAGCAGCCCGCTCAACTTCGTGTCCGGCGCGCCGGACAAGGTGATCGTC
This sequence comes from Kitasatospora sp. NPDC058162, assembly GCF_042884005.1. Taxonomy (NCBI): domain Bacteria; kingdom Bacillati; phylum Actinomycetota; class Actinomycetes; order Kitasatosporales; family Streptomycetaceae; genus Kitasatospora; species Kitasatospora sp. NPDC058162. The sequence goes on along the minus strand of NZ_JBHVUS010000008.1, from coordinate 285,326 downwards.
CACCACACCGCGACGCCCAACGTGACGGACTACTCCCAGGCCGCCGCGTTCTCGCTGGCCCGGTCGATGCAGGCCTACCAGATGGACAGCGAGCACTGGATCGACACCGGCCAGCACTTCACCGTCAGCCGCGGCGCCTACGTCATGGAGGGCCGCCACAGCAGCCTGGCCACGCTGCGCGGCGGCACCCAGCACGTCGAGGGGGCCCACTGCACCGCGCAGAACACGGTGGCCATCGGCATCGAGAACGAGGGCACGTACAGCACCGTCGACCCGCGCAGCGAGCAGTACGCGGCGCTGATCGACCTGATCACCTACATCTGCCGGCAGTACGGGCTGCGCGCCTACCAGGTGTACGGCCACCGGGACTTCAACACCACCGAGTGCCCCGGCGACCGCCTCTACGCGCTGATCCCGCAGATCCGCCGGGACGTCGCGGCCCGGATCGGCGGGGACCCGACCGGCCCGGTCTGGCCGATGCTCAGCAGCGGCGCCTCGGGCGAGAACGTGAAGACGCTGCAGTACCTGCTGGTGCAGCGCGGCCAGTCGCTGACCGTGGACGGCGCGTACGGGCCCGCCACCCAGGCCGCCGTCACGGCCTTCCAGAACACCACCCACGCCTCGGCCGACGGCGTCGCGGGCAACCAGACCTGGAGCCAGGCCGTGGCGCCGCTGGCCCGCGGCGCCTCGGGCAGCGCGGTGCAGGCCGTGCAGAGCCAGCTGGTCGCGCACGGCATCCAGGTGAGCGTGGACGGCGCGTTCGGCCCGGGCACCCAGGCGGGGGTGACGTCCTTCCAGTCCTCGGCCGGGCTGCCGGCCGACGGCCTGGTGGACGCCCGGACCTGGAGCCGACTGCTGGGCTGACCCGCCGTCCGGTGGCCGGCCCGTTCCAGTGTGAACGGGTCGGCCATCGGCGTCCCACGGCCGTCCCACAGCCGTCCCACGCCGGTCCCAGGCCCGCCTCACGCCGAGCTGCGCGCCCGGCCGGGGCCCGTCTCACCCCGTCCCACGGCCCTCCCACGGCGTCTCCGGAGCGTCCCCGGACGTCCCTGGTGCCGCCGACTCCTGGCGGGACGGACGGCCGCCCCCCGAGAGTGGGCGGCACCGCCTGATCATCCGACAGGCACCTGAGGGGATGGGATCGCCCGTGAAGAAAACCTCGGCCCTGCGCGCACTCGCCGCGGCCGTGCTCGCCTTCGTCGCGCTGGGCCTGCTGCCCGCGCAGGCCCAGGCGACCGACAGCACCACCTGGGTCCAGCGCAACCTGGTGGGCATCGGCTACCTGGCGAGCAGCGGTGTCGACGGCAACTACGGCCCGCAGACCGCCGCCGCCGTCCGCAGCTTCCAGCACGACAACGGCCTCGACGAGGACGGCGTGTACGGCGGCCGCACCGAACTCGCCCTGCACAACAAGGTCGCCGAGGTCCAGCGGGTGGCCGGCTCGGGCGCGGACGGCGCCTACGGCTCCGGTACGACCAGTGCTGTCAGCAACTGGCAGCACGCCCACAGCCTGAGCGACGACGGCATCGCCGGCCCGGCCACCATGAACGCGATGGGCGTCGCCCGCACGGTGCAGATCACCGCCCAGTGGAAGTTCCCCGCCCACGGCTGGAGCGTGAGCGGCCAGTTCGGCTGCCTGGACCAGATCTACAACCACGAGAGCGGCTGGAAGGTCTACGCCACCAACCCCTCGTCCGGGGCCTACGGCATCCCGCAGTCGCTGCCCGGCGACAAGATGGCCAGCGCGGGCTCCGACTGGCAGACCAACCCGGCCACCCAGCTCCAGTGGGGCCTGGACTACATCAAGGACCGCTACGGCTCCCCGTGCTCGGCCTGGAGCTTCTGGCAGGCCCACAACTGGTACTGACCGGCCCGTCCGGTACCGACCGGTCCGTCCTGACCGGCCTCCCGTGTCGACCTTTCCGGCGGTACCGCCCCGTCCGACGTCTTCCCCCGCCGACTCCTCGAAGGAGCACGTTGTGAACAGCTCTTCCCTCGACCGCCGCGCCCTCCTGCGCTACGGCACCGGCGCGGTGGCCGCCGCCGGGCTCGCCGCGGTCGCCAACATCGGCTTCGCCCGTCCGGCGGCCGCCTACGGCTGGTCGGGCAACCTCGGCCAGGGCTCGTCCGGCTCGGCCGTGGCCGAGCTGCAGATCCGCGTCGCGGGCTGGGCGGCGGACTCCGCCTCGCAGACCTACGTGTCCGTGGACGGCTCCTTCGGCCCCGGCACCGCCGCCGCGGTGCGCCGCTTCCAGGCCGCCTACGGGCTCAGCGCGGACGGCGTGGCCGGCCCGCAGACCTTCGGCGTGCTGAACGCGCTGGAGAAGTCGGACGGTTCCACCGCCCACTTCAACTGGTCGGAGTTCACCAGCCACGACGGCTCGGGCTTCGGCGGCGGCAACGTCGGCGCCGACGAGGTGCGGGAGAACGTCCGCCGCACCATGTACAAGCTGGAGGCGCTGCGCAAGAAGGCCGGTGACCGCGCGATCACCATCAACTCCGGCTTCCGCAGCACCGCGTACAACGCCTCGGTGGGCGGGGCCGGCAACTCCATGCACACCTACGGGGTGGCGGCCGACACCGCGGTCTCCGGCCTGTCCACGCTGGATGTCTACCGGATCGCCGAGACCTGCGGCTTCTCCGGCCTGGAGACCCACACCGTCTCCTGGCAGCACGTGGACAGCCGGGTCGAGCACTCCAACTACGGCTCGGGCTTCTGGTGGTGGCAGGACGGCGTCGCGTAACGGCGGCGGCCCCCCACGGCGGCGGCACCGCGCCCTCCCCACTGGGCGCGGTGCCGCTCTGTCTGTGGTGCCGATGGTGCCGATGGTGTTGTCGGTACCGGTGGGGACCGGAGGTTCCTGCGCTGCCCGCAGGGACCAGGACGGCGGGTGCGGGCGGTCAGGCCTCCCGTCGGAGGGTCCGGCGGCCGGCCGCGGCCAGCACCCCGCCCGCCCCGACCGCGAGGGAGACCAGGGCCACCCGCCGCAGCATGGCGGCCTGTCGGCGGTGCGGGCACTCCGGGGGCTCCTCCCCGGTCGGAGCGTCCGCGGACGGCCCGACAGTCGCCCCCTCGGACCGTTGGGCCGGCACCGTGTCGGTCCGACCGGCGCCGGGAACCGGGCCGCCGCCCGGCCCGGGGACGCCCGGGGTGACGAGCATGAGGCGGCGGCTCTCCGCGAGCTGCCACAGTTCCAGCAGGAGCTGGGCATCGCCCCCGCAGACGACCGCGATGCTCTGCACCGCGTCGCGCGGGGGGAACTGCTTCCCGTTCACCCAGCGCTCCCACGAGGACTTCGCGTAGTGGGTGCGTTCGCTGAGCCGGGCGTAGGTGAGGCCCGACCCGTTCTTCAATGACTGCAGCTCCCCGGCGAGCCGGTCGGCCGGTGACGCCGGTGATGGTGATGTGATCTCGGACGCGTGGTGGCGGCCCATGAGGTTTCCCCGAACTTCCTCTGAGATGACCGTTGTGGTGCATGGATCCAACTGCACCGGGGCGCCCTCGTCTGCTCTGACGTCCGCTCTGACTCCGCGAGGTCTTTACCCGGACCAGAACCGGTGTTGACCTCGGGGCTACCCGGCGCGCCCAACTCTGCGCGATCGGGCACCGCTCTTCGACCGTCTCCGATGGTTCTGAGACGATGCGAACCGTCCCCGGGCCCCTGAGCTGCGGGTTGGGACGCGGGACCGGGACACTGTTGAGACGATGGGCCGGGTGCGGCGGCCGGCGGGCGGGGTCATCCGCCGGGCAGCTTAAACTGATCATCCGAAAGAAGATCAGTTTGCGCCCACCGTCGACCGCCAGAGGTGACCTCACGATGAGTCAGTCCTGGAAACCACTGCCTGACGACCTGTCGGAGCCCGCTCGGCGCCTGGCCGAAGAGCTGCGCGCGGTCAAGGACGCCCACGGGATCTCGCTCGCCGAACTCGGCAAGCGGACCTACCTCAGCAAGGCCTCCTGGGAACGCTGGCTGAACGGCAAGCGTCTGATCACCTCGCAGGCCCTGGCCGGCCTGATCGCCGCGGTGGACTGCGACGCCGTGCTGCTGACCTCCCTGCTGCGCCAGGCCGAGGCCGCCCGCGGCGCGACCGAGCCGGCCGCTGCGCCCCCCGTACCCGGACCCGCTGCCGGGCCCGCCGCCGAACCCGCGGCCGCCGCCACCGTCCCCGTACCGGTTCCCGTCGCCGTTCCCATCCCCGTCCCGCTGCCCGTCCCCGTACCCGTCCCCGTTCCCGCCGCCACCGCCGGTGTCCCCGGCTGGCGGCGACCACCGGCGCTGGCCGCCGTCGCCGCCGTCGCCGTCCTCCTCGTGCTCGCGGGCCTCTACCTGCACGGCCTGAAGGCCGACACCAGCGCCGCCGCGGCCTCCGCCGCCGGCCCGACCGCCCCCGCCGGGGCGCGCCCGGTGGCCCTGCCCGCCCAGCTCTGCCAGGGCGTCGGCTGCGCCGGCCGGGACCCGCAGGCCATGGGGTGCGAGACCGACGACCGCACCCTGGTGACCGGCACCATCGGCAGGGTGGTGCTGTACGTCCACTACAGCGCCCGCTGCCGGGCCGCCTGGGCGGGCATCACCGACGGCTCCCCCGGGGACACCGCCACCATCACCACCAGCACCGGCTCGCAGGAGACCGCCCTGATCCACTGGGGCTACGACAACTACTCGATGATGGTGGAGGCCGCCTCCGCCGACACCGTCCTGCGGGTGTGCGGCCACCAGCCGGAGGGCGACGGCTGCACCAGGGCCGTCACCAGCCTGGTCGCCTCCGCGAGCGCGACGTCCACACCGTGATCAGACGAAGTTCTTGTCGATGAGCATCTGCAGCACGTTCACGTGGAAATCCGGAAAGTCCATCGGAACGATGCCGAACCGGGCGCGCTGCCCGGTGCGGGCGCTCAGGTACGGGTAAACCGCCCGGTCCATCACGGCCTGCGAGCTGGTCCTGGGCCAGTAGCCGCCCGCGTAGCTGAGGAAGTTGACGAACATCCGCGGATATCCGGGGTTGCTGAAGGCCTTGTCGAACTGGGCGACGACGTACCGGCCCTTGTCGCCCAGCGGGTCGGTGCCGCCGGTCTGCCAGACGTCCTGGGTGTCGAACCAGGCGTTCTGGCCGCTGGACCAGTCGATCAGGCCCCACGGGTTGGCGAAGTCGGCGAGCAGCACCACCTTGCCGCGGGCGGCGCCGAGGGTGGGCCAGCCGTAGAAGTGGAACAGGTCGCGGTAGCCGAGGCCGTCCAGGTAGTGGTCGACCCTGCGCTGGAACTCCTGGTCGTCGAGGGCCTGGCCGCCGGCGCGCTCGTTGCGCAGGCGCATCAGCAGCGTCTCGCCCGGGTGCGCGGCCAGGAAGGCGCGGCACTGGTCGAGCACGTCCTGCAGCCGGATGTGCTGGTAGGCGTCGGAGTGGTAGATCCCGAGCTCGTCGGGCGCCCCCTGGAGGCCGTTGCAGCGGATGTCGAGGAAGCGCACGCCCTCCTGCAGCTGCTGGGGGATGCCCCAGTTCTGGGTGTGCGACCACTCGGTGCCGTACCAGGGGTTCTGGCAGCAGGAGTCGTGGGTGCCGGGGACGGTGAGGTCGAGCAGGGACAGGCTCCCGTCCAGCCGGCCCATCCAGCTGTCCGTCGCCACCCCGCCCGGGGTGGTCGCCCGGCCCGCGGCCCAGGCGGCGGCGGGCGCCCCGAGCAGAGCGCCGACCGCGGCCGCGCCGCCCGCGCCGGCGCCCCACCTGAGAAGATCACGACGTGCGATGCCCATGGTCCGGCTCCCTCTGCCCCGCGAGCGGCTGCGACGACTCGTCCTGACGCTCCGTCGGTCCTGACACACTGTCGGTCCTGACACTGGTCGAACGCGCCCGCGCCGTCAACGGGTTCAGCGCGGGCCGTGCTCCGGCCCGTTTGTCCCGTCCGTCCCGTCCGGGCCGACCGCCAGCCACCAGGCGGGCAGTTCGATCCGCCCGCCCTCGGCCGTGAACTCGGTCAGGGACAGCGGCATCTCGCCGCTGGCGAGGACGGCCAGGCCGGCCGAGCGGAACAGCCCGTCGAAGGCCGCGTCGGCCACCTCGGCGGGGGCGAGCCCGTGCGCGAAGACCGGGCGCAGCTTCGCGGGCGGCCCGGCCGGGGCCTGGGCGAGCCCCCGCAGCACCTCCTTGGCGGACTCGGCCAGTTCGACCAGGAAGGCCCGGCCGCGCTGCCCGAGCAGGGTGGCGACGCCCTCGGCGACGCGGCCGCGGTCGGCGGGCTCGCTCTGGTGGATCACCCCGCGCACGTACACGTTGGCGTCGCCCAGGCGTTCGTGCAGGGCGCGGACGGCGGCCGGGTCGGTGGCGTCCAGCTGGGCGTACTCGGCCCGCCCGGCCGGGTCCTGGCGCCGGGCGAGTTCCACGGCGGTGCCGGACAGGTCGACGCCGAGGGCCCGGGGGAAGTGCTCGGCGAGGAAGCGGGTCTGGCGGCCGTTGCCGCAGCCCAGGTCGACCACGGGGAGCCCGGGGTCGTGCAGGTGGGGGCGGAACAGTGCGAGGTGGCGCTCCGCGGTGATGGCGGGCTCGGCGTCCCAGATCACCGAGCCGGGCTCCGCGGGCGCCTCGCTCCAGAAGCCCTCCCAGGCGTCCCGGTACCGACTCGTCACGCTCATGGCGGGGCCTCCGGAGGTCACGCACGGTTTCGGCACGCACCGTGTCGAGGCCGTGTCTACCGGTCTCCGGACCGCCGGGGCAAAACCGGGGGCGCGGCCCGCGGCCCCACCGGCGTGCGACGGCCGCCCCACGCTCCCCTCGGGAGGGAAGCGGGGCGGCCGTCGGTGGCCTCAGCGGCTGGGGCGCCAGTCGGCCTCCAGCACGGTGCGCCCGTCCTCGCGGGTGACGGTGTGCCAGTGGGCGTGCAGCCCGGCGGGGCGCTCGGTCGAGCGCGGCGCGCCCATCGCGCCCAGCACGGGGCTGTCCAGCGGGCTGGCGGCCAGCCGCTCCAGCACCTGGGAGAACGCGGCGCGCAAGCCGTGGCCCCGGCGGCGGACGTCGGGCACGACGGAATGGAACGCAGCGACCACGGACATGCGACTCACCTCCGGAAGGACCTGCGGACCTGCAGGTACGTCCCCCAGCTTGCGCCGCCGCCACCCCGCCCGCCGGTGGATTGACGCACCGCTGACGCCCTGCTGACGGGCCCCTGACGGCCGCGGCTCCGGGGTTCGCACCCGGAGGGCCGCGACGCGGCGGGCCGGGTCGCGGCCGAACTCGCCGTCCGGGCCTTCGTGCGGGGTGCCGGAATTGACCTGACCGGTATTCCGGCGGCGGCCCGGAAAAGCCGGGACGGCACGTACCGGGGCGGCATTGTCAGGCGCCCGCCAGTACCGTGGGCAGCGGCTCCGGCGAGCGGCTCCGGCGAGCGGCTCCGGAGGGGCGAAGCCGCTGGTCGAGGCCGTCCGGTCATGCCTCCATCAAATTCCGTTCACTCGGCCGACATTGACCGGGAGTCGGCGCCGCCGGGGCTTCCACCAGTAATTCCCCAGACCTTGGTAAATCTTGTTCCCAGGCTGCTGCGCGGGGCCGTTCCGGACGGGCATTATCGGCTGCCATGAGTCGACTCACCGTAATATCGCAGGGGGCTTTCGCGTGAAGGCCTTCCGCTTCCTCCCCGTCGTCGCGCTGGCCGTCGCCACCGCGGTGATCGGGTTGGCCACCGTCGTCCCGGCCTCCGCCACGAGCTCGCGGGTGGACCTGAACGTCCTGGTGGTCACCGACGGCAACCCCTGGGTCGAGGGCATCCGGCAGCAGCTCTCCGCCGAGGGCGTGCCCACCACCGTCATCGACCTGACCAGCAGCAGCCGGGCCACCATCACCGCCGGCTTCCTCGCGGACACCCTGGCCGACGGCACCCCGCACGGGCACTTCGAGGGCGTCGTGATGCCCAACGACGCGCCGACCCAGCTCTCCGCGGCCGAACTGAGCGCGCTGACCGGGTACGAGCAGAGCTACCAGGTCCGCCAGGTGGACGCCTACGTCTGGCCCGGCGCCAACACCGGCCTGAACGCGCCGACCTGGTCCGGCTCGCTGGACGCCACCACCGCCACCGCGACGGCCGCCGCCCGCGGCGACGCCTTCCAGTACCTGAACGGCCCGGTCGCCTTCGAGGGCACCGCCGGCGGCAGCGGATCGTACGGGTACCTGCCCACCCCGCTGCCCGACGACCCGGCCACCGGCTCGCACTTCGAGCCGTACGTGACCGAGACCATCCCCGGCACCAGTACCCAGGGCACCCTCGCCGGGGTGTACACCTCCGGCGGCCGCCAGCAGCTGGTGCTCACCTTCGCCTACAACTACTACCAGCAGCAGTTCCGGCTGCTGGCGCACGGCATCGTCGACTGGGTGACCAAGGGCGTCCACCTCGGCTACTGGCGCAACTACTTCTCCGCCCACATCGACGACCTCTTCAACGCCAACTCCCGCTGGAGCCAGAGCGGTCACTGCACCCCGGGCGAGGGCGACTGCGTCGGCAACGTCCCGGCGACCACGGCGATCCGGATGACGCCCGCGGACGTCACCGCCACCGTCGCCTGGGAGCAGCAGAACGGCTACACCCTGGACTTCCTGTTCAACGGCGGCCCCAGCCTGGACTACGCGTCGGCCAACGGCGGCACCGACCCGCTGACCACCGCCCTGCTGGCGAACAAGAACAGCTTCATGTGGCTCAACCACACCTACCAGCACCCGTTCCTGGGCTGCGTGCAGAACTTCACCGTGATCCCGTGGAAGTGCCAGACCGACTCCACCGGCGCGATCCAGTACGTCGACCAGGCCACCGTCAACAGCCAGATCCAGCAGAACATCCAGTTCGGCCAGGCCAACGGGCTGCCGTTCCGGCCGAGCGAGCTGGTCGCCGGTGAGCACTCCGGCACCGTGATGCTGCCGCAGCAGCCCAACGACAACCCGGGCTTCCTCGGCGCGCTCAGCCAGAACAACATCCAGTGGCTCGGCGTGGACGCCTCCCGGGAGACCGGCGAACGGCAGATCGCCTCGGCACTCGGCGTGCCCCGGCACCCGGTCAACGTCTTCTACAACGTCTCCACCCAGTCCGACGAGGTGAGCGAGTACAACTGGCTCTACACCTCGAAGGCCAACGGCGGCAGCGGCAACTGCGAGGCCAACCCGACCACCACGACCTGCATCTCGCCGCTGGACCTGAACAGCGGCTGGGCGAACTACGTGCTGCCGATGCAGGAGAAGATCACCCTCGGGTACGTGCTCAGCAACGACCCGCGGCCGTTCTTCATGCACCAGTCGAACCTGACCGACGACCGGCTGGCCCTGCAGACCCTGACCGGCATCCTGTCCGAGTACCGCGGCTGGTACTCGGCGGCCACCCCGATGGTCAACCAGACCCTCACCGACGCCGGCACCTCCCTGCAGCAGCAGACCGCCTGGCAGCAGACCCGCACCGCGGGCACCGTCAGCGGCTACGTCCAGGGCGGCGTGGTCACCGTCCAGGGCCCGGCCGGCACCAGCGTCCCGGTCACCGTGCCCACCGGCACCACCGTGACCGGAGGCGCCGCCTTCGGCAGCGCGTACGGCGGCGAGCAGTCCGCCTACACCACCCTCGGCACGGCGCCGACCAGCCTCTCGGTGGCCAGCGCCCTGTTCGGCACCGCCACCAGCGGCGGCTCCAGCCCGAGCGCCGCGCTCGCGCTCGCCTCGTACTCGATCGGCTCGCCGCACCAGGTGCACCGCAACGGCGCCGCGGTGACCGTCACCGACCCGTTCGGCACCCACGTGCTGCCCAAGCTCGCGGGCAAGCCCGAGGAGGAGCTGCACATCGGCGGCACCCACCACCACCCGTACCAGACCCCGGTGGCGCAGACGAAGAAGTGACGCCCCACCCCCACACCGGCGGCTGGCCGGGGGCACCCGCCCCCGGTCGGCCGCCGCCGTCCGTCGGCATGCGTGGCTACGTTCCGGGCAGGACGAACCCGGGGCCGACCGCACGGCCCTCATGGTGGACGGGGACAATGCGGTCCGGCCCGGACGGGCGGTTCCCGGTCGTACCCGTACCGGCGGGTACCTCCGGCGGGCGGTGGCTGAACCCCGCCCGGCACCAGGCACGTTGAGCGGGACGGAACGGGACGGGGAAGGAACGCGGGAATGGAAGCGGACGGGCCGGAGGTGCGGGCGTACATCGCGGCCCTGGTGGGGATGGGGGCGCCGGTGGTGCCGGGGCCGTCCGGGCTGGCGGTGCCGGCCTGCGGCGCGGCCGAGGTGACGGCCGTCGCCCGGCGGCTGGCGCTGCGGGTGCTGCCGGAGCGGCAGCGGCGCTCGGAGCCCACCCCGGGGCTGCTGGGCCTGGCGCGGGCGCTGGTGGTGGACGAGCACCCGTCCGCGCCGGGGTGGACGGTGGCCGAGCGGGAACGGCTGGCGGGCTGGGTCGCGGTGCTGATCGAGCACCGGGGCGAGGACGGGGTGCAGGAGCTGGTGCGGGCGCTCAACGAGGGCCCGGCGGCGGTGCCCGGCGCGGACTGAGCCCGGCGCCGGGCGGGGGCCGGGCGCGGCACCCGGCGACGGGACGGGTGCCCTCCGGTCCGGGGCGTTGGCGGATCGTTGGCAGGTCCTTGGCGCCGCCCGGCAGGCTGCTGTCTGCCGCCACGGGGGATGTCCGGCGGAAGCCCTGCCATGTGCCCTTGCCCGACCTGAGAGGTAGCGCGTGTCGAAGCAGTCCGTCGCTCCGCCCACGTCCGTCGTCCAGCCGCCCGCAGGCCCCCCTGCCGACCCCGTCGCGGCACCGGAGCCGGCCCCGGCCCGACGGACCCTCGACCCCGACACCCTGGCCGAGATCCACCGGCTGCACGGCGGCTACCTGCTGCGCGCCCTGCTGCGCAACACCGGTGGCGACCGCGGCAAGGCCGAGGACATCCTCCAGGAGACCCTGCTGCGCGCCTGGCAGCACCCGGAGGCCCTCGCCGCCGGCCCGGAGCACAGCCGTCCCTGGCTGTTCACCGTCGCCCGCCGGATCGCGATCGACCACTACCGGATGGCCGCCGCCCGCGCCCAGGAGGCCATCGGCGAGCCGGTGGAGGACCGCCCGCTCGCCGAGGACCCGTACGAGCAGGTGGTGGTCGCCCGGGACATCGCGCTGGCGCTGCGGCGGGTGCAGAAGCACCACCGCGAGGTGCTGGTCGAGCTGCACCTGAAGGACCGCTCGGTGCTGGAGGCCTCGGCGCAGCTGGGGGTGCCGCCGGGGACGGTCAAGTCCCGGAACTTCTACGCCGTCCGGGCCCTGCGGCCGGTGCTGGCGGCGGAGCACGGGTACGCGCCGGTCACCAGCTGAACGACGGGCCGTCGGCCGGGTCGTCCTCGACGGCCGGGCCGACGTCGGCCCGGCCGGGGCCCGGGAAGCCCCCGGCGCCGGGCGGGCCCCCGTGCTCCGGCGCGCCCTCGGCGCGCAGGCTCAGCGAGGCCTCCAGGCTGGCGGTGAACTCGCTGCGGTAGCCCGCCAGCCGGTCGTGCCGGCGGAACCGGTCCAGCGCCGAGGCCAGCCGCTGCCGCATCTGCGGGGCGCGGCCCCGGGCCACCAGGTGGGCCGCGTAGGACTGCTCGGTGACCGCGTGGAGGTACAGCAGCCCGGCCTCCTCGCAGGCGGCCAGCAGCCGGTGCCAGGCGAGGTCCGCGGCGGCGTCCCGGACGGTCGGCGGCAGGGCCTGCGCCTCGGTCAGCAGCGACCACAGGTGCACCTGGGTGACCGGACGGGCCGGCAGCAGCTCCCGGGCCTCCCGGGACAGGCGCTGGGCGCCCTCCGGATCGCCGGTCGCCAGGCACACCCAGCCCTGGTGGACCAGGGCGTCGACCAGCCGCTTCCGGTCGCCCGAACCGACGGCGAGCGCGGTCGCCTCCGCGGCCAGCCGCTGCGCCCCGACGGAGTCCCCGAGCATCGCGGTGACCATCGCCAGGGTGGCGAGCGCCCGCACCCGCGCCGAGACGGCGGCCGGCCCCTCGGCCGACTCGGCGGCCGCCACCCCCCGCCGGGCCGCCTCCGCCGACTCGTGGCGGCGCTCCAGGGCGACCAGCGCCTGGGCCCGGCAGTTGTGCAGGAACGCCGCCGCGACCGGGTCGGCGCAGCGCTCGGCCGCCGCCAGGCCCACGTCGGCGCGGGCCAGCCAGTCGGTGAAGCGGCTGGCGCCGTAGTAGAGCGAACCGGTGGTCAGGGCGAGCCGCCAGGCCCGGTCGGGGTCGGTGACGGCGGCCTGGTCGATCAGGGTGCGGACCGCGGGCTCCTCGGTGCGGAACCAGTCGAGCGCGGTGTGGATGTCCACGGCGGGCGGGACGGGCTGCGGCGCCCGGGCGGGCGCCCCGGCGTCCTCCTGGCCGGGGTCGAGGTAGCCGCCGCAGTGCGTCAGGGCGGCCTGGTAGTGGTCCAGCAGCCGGGCGCGGGCCCGCACCCGGAAGGGCTCGGGCTGGTCGGCGAGCAGGTGGCAGCCGAACAGCCGGACCAGCTCGGTGCGGTGGTAGCGGCCGGGGGAGGTGCCGGTGAGCAGGTGGCGGGAGGCCAGGTCGCCGAGCGCCCGGTGGGCGGCCGCGAGGTCGCTGCCGAGCAGGGCGGCGGCCGCCGGGCCGTCCACCTCGGGGCCCGGATGGACGGCCAGCAGGGCGAGCAGCTCCGCGGCCTCCGGCGGGAGTTGACGGTACGTCAGGAGCAGCTGCTGGCGCAGGCCGGTGCGGTCGTCGAGCTCCAGGGCGGCCAGCCGGCCGTGCTCGTCGGCGAGTTCGGCGACCAGCTCGGCGACCGTCCAGTCCGGGTGGGCGGCCAGCCGGGCGGCGGCGATCCGCAGGGCGAGCGGCAGGTGCTCGCAGAGCCGGACGAGTTCGGCGGCGGCGACCGGATCGGCGCCCAGCCGGCCGGGCGTCAGCAGGTGCTCCAGCAGGCCCAGGGCGTCGTCCTCGGGCAGTGCGGTCAGCCGCAGCAGGGCGGCGTCGTCGGTGGCGACCAGCTTCTCCAGGGAGCCGCGCGCGGTGACCACGGCGGCGCAGCCCGGCCCCTCGGGCAGCAGGTCGGCGAGCTGGTCGGCGTCGGCGGCGTCGTCCAGGACGACCAGCAGCCGGCGGCCCCTGGTGCGCTCGCGGTAGAGCGCCGCGCGGCCGGACCGGTCGGCGGGGAGGGCGTCCGCCGGGACGCCGAGGGCGGCCAGGAAGCGGCCGAGGACGGCCCCGGGCTCGGCCGGGCCGGCCGGGTCGAGGCCGCGCAGGTCCGCGTACAGCCGGCCGTCCGGGAAGCGGTCGGCGGCCCGGTGGGCCCAGGCGGTGACCAGGGCGCTCTTGCCGGTGCCGGCCGGGCCGACCACCAGGGCCGGTCCGTCGGTGGCCCGGTCGGGGGCGCAGGCGCGGTCCAGCCACCGGGTCTCGGCGGTGCGCCCGATCAGCTCCACCCGCTGGCCGGGCAGCTGCTGGGGGACGGGCCGGGGCGGCTCGGCGGGCGGGGGAGCGGCGGCGGGGGCCGGGGCGGTCACCGCCGCCGGCGGCGCCGCCGGCCGGTCGTCCGCCAGCACCTCGGCGAACGCCGCCCGCAACGCGGGACCGGGCCGGATGCCCAGCTCGCGGTCCAACCGCAGTCTGGTCCGGTGGAAGGCGGTCAGCGCGTCCGCGGGCCGTCCGGCCTGGTGCAGACAGCGCATCAGCAGCGCCACCAGCTCCTCGCGCAGCCCGTCCCGCCGGACGCTCCGCTCCAGCAGCTCCACCGCCGCCGCGCCCGTGCCCTGCCCCAGCCGCAGCCCGGCCCAGCTGAGCAGGGCCGCCGTCGAGGACTGCTTCAGGTGGTCCACCGTGGCGGCCCGCAACGGGGTGTCCGGCAGGTCGGCCAGCGCCTCGCCGCGCCACAGCCGCAGCGCCTCCTCCAGCAGCGCGATCGCCTCCCCGTCCGCACCGCGGTCGGCGCACTCGGAGGCCCGGCGGGTCAGCCGGGCGAAGCGCAGCGCGTCCACCTCCTCGGCCGGGCCGCTCAACTGGTAGCCGCAGGTCCGGGTGTGCAGCTCGAAGGGGGTGTCGGCGAGCACCTTGCGCAGCGCCGCCACGTGCCCCTGCACCGCCGCCCGGGCGCTGGCCGGCGCCCGCTCCCCCCACAGCAGCTCGCAGAACTGGTCCATGCTGACCACCTCGCCCAGCCGCAGCGCGGGCAGCGCCAGGACCGCGCGCCGCTGCGCCCCCGCCAGCGTGGCGGGACCGCCCGCCGCGAGCTGCAACTCCACCGGGCCGAGCAGCCGAATCCGCACCAGTACCCCCACCTCACCGCACCCGAGTTCCGACGGCGGCCTTCGGGAGGGGAGCAGTGTAATGCTCACAGGTGTCCGGTTCGTGCCCGGACGCTCGTCGCCGCTCGGGCCGCCAGGGGTACAGAGCCCCTGGGGGTGCCGGATGGTTGCCCGGCACCGTGCGGACGGCGTGCCCGGCGCGGACGGCTCATCGGGCTGGGGCGGCTGCGGCGGCCGGGCACGGTTGGTTGTCGGTGCGGGGGACCGGCCGGATAGCGTGCGGGCATGGACGAGCATTCCGAGAGACACGTGAACGCCCGGTACGAGCGGCTGGCCCAGCGGGTCCGCGACGAACTCGCCGCCGCCGGGCTGCCGGTGACGGCCCCGGGCCTGAACGGGGGCTTCGCCACCGGTGCGGAGGTCCGGGTGAGCACCTGGAACCAGCACTTCGGCGCGGCGGACCCGGAGGTGCTGGTCAGCTGGCACGTGAGCCCCCGGCTGCGCGGCCGGGCGGAGGAGGACGCGCGGCGGGCCGACGGGGCGACCCCGGCCGTCCGGCAGTCGGACGAGGCCCGGACGGCGATGGCCACCGCGATGACCACGATCCTCACGGCGGCCGGCTACACCGCGCGCGACCACGGCAACGAGTTCTCGCCCTTCGACGTCCAGGTCCTCGCCGGACCGGAGCGCCGGACCGCACCGGCCTGGGCCGACCGGGACGACACCCCGGCCGGGGCGGATCGGGACGACACCCCGGCCGGCGCGGACGGCGAGTCCGGCAACTGAACCGCCCGGGCCCGCCCGGGCGTCGACTCCTATGAAGGGGGAGCATGGAGATCGAGCTGCTCGGGCCGATGACGGTCCGACGGGCGGACGGCACGGTGGTCACGCCCTCGGCCCCGAAGCGGCGCGCGCTGCTGGCCGCGCTGGCCGTACGGCTGAACCAGCCGGTCGGCGCCGAGGACCTGATCGAGCTGGTCTGGGACGGTGCCGCGCCGCCCACCGCGCGGGCCGCCCTCCAGGGGCACGTGGCCGCGCTGCGCCAGCAGTTGGACGACCCCCGGCTGGTGCTCGGCACCCGCGGCGGCGGGTACGTCCTGGAGGGCGACGCGGACCGGGTGGACCTGGTCCGCTTCGGCGCGCTGCACGACCGCTCCGCCGTGCTGCTGCCCGGCGCCGCCGCCCGGCTCGGCACGGACGACCCGGCCGTCCCGCTGCTGCGCGCCGCCCTCGACCTGTGGCGCGGCCCGGCACTCGCCGACTGCGGGTCCGAGCTGCTGCGCGCCCGTACCCTCCCGGACCTGACCGACCAGCGGCTGCGCGTCCTGGACCGGCTGGCCCAGCGGCTGCTGCTGGCCGGCCGCGGCGGGGAGCTGGTGGCCGAGCTCGGCGAGGCGGCCGACGCCCACCCGGGCCGGCAGCCGCTGGCGGCCCGGCTGGTCCAGTGCCTGGAACAGGCCGGTCGCGGGCTGGAGGCCCGGGCCCGGTACGACCACGCGCTGGCCCGGCTGTCCGGCCCGCCCGGGCCGGAACTGCGGCTGGCGGGCGAGCAGTTGGCCCGGCACACCTCGCCCGAGCGGCGCTTCGTCGGCCGCGCCGCCGAACTCGCCGGGCTGCACGAGGCGTTGGCCGTCGCCGCCCGGACCGGCCGCCCGATCCTGGTCACCGGCCCGGCCGGAGTGGGCAAGAGCGCGCTCGTCCAGCACTGGGCGGCGCAGCGCTTCCCGGACGGCGTGCTGCGCGCCGACCTGCGCGGCACCGACCCGGACGGGCCGCGCGAACCCGCCGACGTCCTGGCCGGGTTCCTCACCGACCTCGGCGTCGCCCCCGGGGACGTCCCCGCCGAGCCCGAGGAGCGCGCCGCCCGCTACCGCGAACTCCTCGCCGACCGCCGGATCCTGATCCTGCTGGACGACGCCGCCTCCTACCCCCAGCTCACCCCGCTGCTGCCCGGCCGGCCCGCCTCGGCCGGCTCCGTCCTGGGCCCGGTCGCCGTCGTCACCAGCCGCAACCGGCTGCGCGAGCTGCTGCTCCACGAGGACTCCCTCGCCCTCCCGCTCGGCCCGCTCGCCGCCGAGGACGCCCGCGCGCTGCTCGCCCGCGCCCTCGGCCCGGACCGCCCCGCCACCGCGCCGCAGACCGCCGCCGAACTCGACGAACTCGCCGAGCGCTGCGACCACCTGCCGCTGGCCCTGCGGCTGGCCGCCGCCCGGCTGGCCGCCCGCCCGGACTGGTCGCCGGGGGACCTCGCCGCCGAACTCGCCGACGAGCAGACCGGCCTCACCGCCCTGGCCGCCGTCGGCACCGCGCACGGCCCGAGCGGCATCACCGCCTCCCTGGACCGGACCTACCGGACCCTGCCGCCCGCCGCAGCCCGGCTGTTCACCCTGCTGGGGCTGCACCCCGGCGCGGTGATCGACACCGCCACCGCCGCCGCGCTCGCGGACCTGCGGCCCGCCGCCGCCCGCACCCTGCTGACCGCGCTCGACGCCGTCCACCTGCTGGCGGAGCGCGCGCCCGGCCGCTACGCCCGCCGCGAGCTGGTCCGCCGCTACGCCGCCGGGCAGGCCGCCGAACTGGACTGCGAGGAGCGGTTCGGCGCCCTCGACCGGCTGATCGCCCACTACCTGGAGCTCACCGGCCCCTGGGGCCCCGACGCCGGCGGGCCGGGCGGGCCGGGCGTCGGCAGCGGCCGTGCCGCCCGGCCGCCGGCCTGGTTCCGCCGGGAGGAGAGCGCGCTGCGCGCCGTCGTCCTGCGCGCCGAACAGTACGGGCGCACCGACGCCGCCTGGCAACTCGCCCACCGGATCGGCCGGTTGTACGAGCTGTCCGAACTGTCAGAGATGTCAGGGCTGTCAGGGCTGTCAGGGCTGTCCACGGCCGCCTCCGGCGAGGACCGGGCGCACCGGCGGGCCGTCGCCGAGATCGGGCTGCGCGCCGCGCAGGCCGCCCGGGACGACGCGGCGCTCGCCCGGCTGGGCACCGACCTGGCCGTCCTGCACGTCCACCGGGCGGCCCACCGCACCGCCCTGGAGCAGCTCGACGCGGCGGTCGCGGCCGCCGACCGCTCCGGGGACGCGCTGCTGCGCCACCACTGCCGCGGCCGGGTGGCGGCCGCCCTGGTCCGGGCCGGGCAGTACCACCGGGCGGTGCCGCTGCTCACCGAACTGGTGACCGCCGCCCGCACCCCGGCGGCCGAGCACCTGCTGGTCGGGGCGCTCACCGAGCTCGCCGAGGCCCTGGTGGTGGTCGGCGCGCCCGAGCGGGCGCTGGCCCACGCGGACGAGGCGGTCCGGATCGCCACCGGCCGCACCGCCCACGGCTGTCCGGGCCCCGCCCGGCCGGGAACGGACCGCGGTGCGGCCGGGCGCTCCCACGGCGGCGCGGCCGGGAGACCGGGCGGCGTGGCGGCGGTGCTCGCCACCCACGGCCGGGCCCGCGCCCTGCACGCCCTCGGCCGCCGGGACGCCGCCCTCTCCTCGGCCCAGCTCGCCGTCGCCCTCGGCCGCACCGTCGGCGACCCCGCCGTGGAGGCGCGCTCGCACGGACTGCTCGCCGACCTGCTGTTCGAGCTCGGCCGCAGTGTCGAGGGGGCGGAGGCCAGACGGCAGGAGCAGGCACTGGTGGCGGGGGACGAGCCTTAGGGCGTGTCTGACAATTCCCGCCGGGCGCGCGACGCCGGGGCACGCACCTCGCCGCGTTGTCGTCGGTCGCCGATGCTCCGCATGGGCTCCCTCCTCCGCCTTGCGATGCACGCACCCCAACGCCGCGCGCTGATCCGACGCGAATCGTCAGACACGCCCTAGGGACACAACTGCCTCCCCGGGCAAGGGGACAGGCGGAAGTACCGGCGGTTCCGACAGGCGGAACCGCTCGCCGGGCGCCGGTGTCCCGGGCGTCCCCGCAGGCCGCGGCCGGGTACGCGCGGCCCGTCCCGCGGGGCATACTTCTGCCTGAGACGAACTGCCCGGCGCGCGGCCCGGCAGAACTGCGGCAGAACCGCGGAAGCGCGGACCAGGGGGCGGGGCGGAGAGATGGCGGTCGTGAGCGGAACCGGGGAGTTCGGCCGGCTGCTGACCGGCCACCGGGTGACGGCGGGAATGACCCAGGAGGACCTGGCCGCCACGGCCGGGGTCAGCCTGCGCGCCCTCGGGGACATGGAGCGCGGCCGCACCCGGGGGCCGCAGCGGCGCACCGTGCAGGCGCTGGCCGCCGCCCTGGGCCTGGACGGCCCGCAGACCGCCGCGCTGGAGCGGGCCGCCCAGGCGGGCCGGCCCCGAGGCGTGCGGCAGGTGCCCCCGCAGTCCCAGGCCCCGCAGTCCCAGGCCCCCGGCCCCGGCGGCCCGTTCACCGCCCCGGCGAAACCGTCCCGAGAAGCCCCGGCGCCCCGACCGGAGGCGGCCCCGGACCAGGCGCCCCCCGTCGGCCCGGCCCCCCTCGCCGACCCGGCGGTGCCGGGTGCGCTCGCCCTCCCGCGTGACCTCGCCGACTTCACCGCCCGCGAGCAGGCCCTCGCCGACCTCGCAGCCCTCACCGCGGACCGGCACCCCGCCCACCCCCGGGTGGTGCTGATCAGCGGCCAGCCCGGCCTGGGCAAGACCGCCTTCGCCCTGCACGCCGCCCACGCCCTCGCCCCGGCCTTCCCGGACGGCCAGCTCTCCCTGGACCTCGGCGGCATGGGCGCCGCCCCGCTGCCCGCCCGGGAGGCCCTCGGCCAGGTGCTGCGCGCCCTCGGGGTCGCGGACGGCGCGGTGCCCGCCGGGACGGAGGAGCGGGCCGGGCTGTTCCGCGCCCTGGTACGCGACCGCCGGCTGGTCCTGGTGCTGGACAACGCCGCCGACGAGAGCCAGGTGCGCCCGCTGCTGCCCGGCGCGGGCCCGGCCGTGACCATCGTGACCAGCCGGTACGCCCTGCCCGGCCTGGAGGCGGTGCACCGGCTGCGGCTCGACGTGCTGTCCCCGGCCGAGGCCGCCGCCCTGCTGGCCCGGATCGCCGGACCGGAACGGGTCGAGGCCGCGCCGGACGCCGCCGCCGAGCTGGCCCGGCTGTGCGGCTACCTGCCGCTCGCGCTGCGGATCGCCGGGCAGCGGCTGGTGGCCCGTCCGCAGCAGCCGGTGGCCCAGCTGGCGCGCCAGCTCGCCGCCGAGGAGAACCGGCTGGACCTGCTGGAGACCGGCGACCTGGCGGTCCGTCCGGCCTTCGAGCTGTCCTACCGCCGGCTGCCCGCCGAGTCCCGGCTGGTGCTCCGGCGCTGCGCGCTGACCGCGGGGCAGGACTTCACCGCGGCCGTCCTGGCGCACTACGCGGGGCTGTCGGCCGCGCGCACCGAGCTGGTCCTGGAGCAGCTCGTCGACGCCGGCCTGGTGCAGCCCGCCACCCCGGAGCGCTACCGGCTGCACGACCTGGTGCGGCTGTACGCGGGCGAGCGGCTGGCCGCCGACGAGCCGGCCGGGGCCGTCGCGGCGGCCCGTACGGAGGCCGGGAGCCGACTGCTGCGCGAGGCGGCCGCCCACGGCCTGCGGTTCGACCCGGACCGCACGGCGGCCGTCGGGGCCGTCGGGGCGGGCCCCGCCGATGGCGGGTCGGTGCCGCTCACCGAGGCGGCGCGCTGGCTGGAGGAGGAGCACCCGGAGTGGCTGGCCGCGCTCCACCGGGCGCAGCGGGAGGGCCGGCACCGGGAGGTGATCGACACCGCCGAGGCCATGCACTGGTTCTCCGACCGCCTGCTGAGCTGGGACCTCTGGGGCGAGGTGTTCCAGCTGTCGGTGGACGCGGCCCGGGCGTGCGGCGACCGGCCGGCCGAGGCGGCGCACGTGAACTACCTGGCCTGGACGTACATCACCTGTCTGCACCGCTACCAGCGCGGCATCGAACTGGCCGGCGAGGGGCTGGAGCTGGCCCGCGCGATCGGCGACCACGAGCAGCAGGGCTGGGCGCTCACCTACCTCGGCTCCGGGCTGCGGCACCTGCAGCGCTACCGGGAGGCGAGCGAGAGCTACCAGCGGGCGGCGGACGCCTTCGCCGAGGTCGACAACCGGGCCGCGATGATCGGGCGGCTGGTCACCCTGCGCGGCGCGGCGACCTGTCTGCGCCACCTCGGCCGGGCGGAGGAGGCGGTGGACCTCCGCCGCCGCGCGCTGGCGGGCGCGCTGGAGCTGGTGGAGCGCTGGTCCTCGCCGCTGATGCACCTGCTGGCGGCGATGACGGCGCACGAACTCGGCCAGGACCGGGCGGCGTTGAAGCGCTGGCCGGCTGCCGAGAAGGCCTACCGGCAGGCGCTGGTGCACTACGAGGCGATCGGACGCCCGGACAGCATGACCAAGGCGCTGACCGAGCTGGGCACCGCGCTGATCGAGCAGGGCCGGGCCGACGAGGCCAGGGAGATCCTCACCGAGGCGCTCACCGACCTGAGTGCGGACGGCCGCCCGGGCCGGGCCGTCGCCCCGTGACGGCCCGGCCGTAACGACCCGGCCCGAGCGTGCTGTGCCCGGCCCGGGCGTGGCGTCAGATCCGGGTGTCCTCCACCACCGGCAGGCCCTGGTCGTGCTGGACGGCCCGGTGGTTCTGCGCGGCCGGGGCGGAGCCGGTGCGCGGCGCGGCCGCCGGCTTCTTCCCGCAGAAGGCCGGCTCCAGCGCGTTCATCAGCCCCTGGGTGACCGAGCCGTTGTTGGAGGCGTTGGCGAAGACCACCACCGAGCGGCGCCCGTCCGCGCCGACGAAGGACTGGGTCTGGAAGCCCTGGACGATCCCGCCGTGCCCGTACACGTCCCCGCAGGTCAGCGAGATGCGGCGGAGGCCCAGCCCGTACGAGATCTTGGCGGTCGGGGTGGGCAGCGCGGCCTCCATCTGGCGCAGCGAGTCGTCCGAGACCAGCCCGCCGTCGCCGCCGGCCACCAGCGCGGTGAGGAAGCGGTCGAGGTCCCCGGCGGAGGAGATGACCGCACCGGCGGCCCACACCCAGGAGCCGGTCTGCTCGGTGGAGTCCAGCAGCGGCTTGGTGCGGTCGTCGTTGGTCAGGTAGCCGGTGACGTGGGCGCCCTCGATCCGCTGGTCCGGGACGACGAAGGAGGTCTGCCCCAGGCCGAGCGGCTCGATGATCCGCTCGCGCAGCACGTCGGCGAAGGGGCGGCCGGTGAGGTGCTCGACGGCGAGGCCCAGCAGCACGAAGTCGGTGTTGGAGTAGGAGTAGCGGCTGCCGGGCGTGTACTGCTGGCCGTGCTTGACCGACATCGCGACCAGGTCCGCCGGGGCGTACACATTGGTGCGGATCCGCGCCTCGAAGGCGCTGGTGGTCTCCTCGCCGGCCTGCTCCAGCAGGTCGTTGGTGTGGTCGTAGATGCCGGCCCGGTGCTCCATGACCTGACGGCCGGTCATCGTCCAGCCGTCCGGGAGGGTGCCGGCCGGGAGGTAGTCGCGCAGCGGCTTGTCGAGGTCGATCCGGCCCTCCTGCGCCAGCTGCATCACGAGAACGGCGGTGAACATCTTGCTGTTGCTGCCGACCCGGAACCTCCACGCGGAGTTCATCGGCGTCCCGTCCAGGTCGGCCTTGCCGACGGTCACGGAGCGGGTCCGGTCGTCGTCGCCGTGGTCGCGGATCACCGCGAAGGCGCCGGGGGCGCCGGCGGCCATGGTGGCCTGAAGCGCGCTCAGCACCGCGGCGGTGTCGGGGGCGGGCAGGGTCGGGGCGTCCTGGCCGGCGGCCAGGACGGGTACGGCTCCGGTGGCCGCCAGGACGGCAGCGGCGGCGGCCACCGCGAGCGGACGCAGCAGACGGGTCTTCGCCATGTTCCTCGGCTCTCTCGTACGCTGACGCGGTGTCGGGTCGCGTCGTTCGATGATCACTATCACCGGTTCGCGCGGTCCGTGGCAATGTGAACCCGATTGGCCGCATCGTCCGTTGTCGGTGGGTTTCGTCCCGCGCACCGTTCGTTTCCCGGCCCGGGGGCAAGGTTTTACCTCCCGTCGTCTACCCGCGTTGACCAGCCCGCCGCATCCTGTTCGAGCGCCCCGTTCGTCGTGTCCACGCCGTCCGCGCGTCCGCTCTCCGGTGCCTCCACGCGCCGACCTCCCCCTCACCGACCATGGAGCCCCCATGTCCCTGGCCACCCTCGCGCGCCGTGCCGGCGCCCTGCTGCTCGTCGGCGCCGGCCTGATATCCGCCTCCGGCGCCGCCCACGCCGACGCCGTCGCCGGCAGCTACTCGACGATCGTCTTCCCGGACCAGGACCACAGCGCGGTCTACAGCCTGATCAACTCGGCCGCGAAGTCCGTCGACGTGACGATGTACGAGCTGCGCGACACCACGGCCGTGAACGCCCTGATCGCCCGTCAGCGGGCCGGGGTGCAGGTCCGGGTGATCCTGGACAGCCGGCACACCTCGGTCAACGGCGCCGCCTACTCCGCGCTGCGGGCCGCGGGCGTCGGCGTGACGTACTCCTCCTCGGCGTTCGTCTACACCCACCAGAAGACCGTCACCGTGGACGGCGTCAAGTCGCTGATCCTGACCGGGAACCTGGACTCCACCTACTACTCCAGCAGCCGCGACTACGGCGTCTTCGACACCGACGCCAACGACGTCGCCGCGATCGAGCAGGTCTTCGCCGCCGACTACGCCGGCACCTCGATCACCCCCTCCGACGGCGACAACCTGGTCTGGTCGCCCACCGACTCCCAGGACCGCCTGCTGGCGCTGATCAACGGTGCGCAGACCTCCCTGGACGTCGAGGAGTTGGAGTTCGGCGACCCGGCCCTGGTGGACGCGATCACCGCCGCCGCCAACCGGGGCGTCACGGTGCGCGTCGTCGGCATGAACCCGAGCTCGTACGGCTCCTCCTTCGACCAGGTCACCGCCGCCGGCGCCAAGGTGGTCACCTACTCCTCGACCACCGGCCTGTACATCCACGCCAAGGCCATCGTCGCCGACTACGGCACCTCTACGGCCAAGGTGTTCGCCGGCTCGGAGAACTTCTCCGACAACTCGCTGAACAACAACCGCGAGTTGGGCCTGATCGTCTCCGACTCCGGGGTGCTCAGCACGATCGAGTCGACCTTCGCCACCGACTTCGCCAACGGCGCGCCGTACTAGGGCGTGTCGTCAGACACGCCCTAGGCCCGTTCTGGCCGGTCGGTTCAGTCACACCGGCACCTCCCGTCCGGGCGGCCCCACCGGGGGCCGCCCTCCACCCGAGGAAACGTCATGACTTCGTCCGCGAAGCCCCTGAACGACGCCCCCCGCCCCCGCTCCCGCCGCACCGCGACCGCGATCGGCTCGGCCGTCGCGCTGGTCGCGGCCTCGGCCGGGCTGTGGGCCGCCACCACCAGCACCGCGCAGGCGGCCGGGCTGCCCACGCCCGACCACATCGTGGTCGTGGTGATGGAGAACCACGCCTACAGCCAGATCATCGGCAGCAGCAGCGCCCCCTACCTCAACAAGACCCTCAAGGCGGGCGGCGCCCTCCTCACCCAGTCCTACGCCATCACCCACCCCAGCGAGCCGAACTACTACGCCCTGTTCTCCGGCTCCACCCAGGGCACGGTCGACGACAGCTGCGTGACGGTCGGCGGCTTCCAGGCCCCGAACCTGGCCTCCGAGGTGCTCGCTGCCGGGAAGACCTGGGGGAGCTACAACGAGTCCCTGCCCGGCCAGGGCAGCACGGTGTGCAGCAGCGGCAAGTACGCGCAGAAGCACAACCCGTGGTTCGGCTTCGGGAACGTCCCGCTCAACAGCGCCAACACGTTCACCCAGTTCCCGACCGACTACACCACGCTGCCCAACGTGTCCTTCGTGATCCCGAACCTGTGCAGCGACATGCACGACTGCTCGGTCAGCACCGGCGACACCTGGATCAAGAACAACCTCGGCGCGTACGCGGCCTGGGCGCAGAGCCACAACAGCCTGCTGGTCGTCACCTTCGACGAGGACAACAGCCTGTCCGGCAACCGCATCCCGACCCTGCTCTACGGCGCCCACGTCACGCCGGGCAGCAGCAGCGCCACCACGTACAACCACTACAACGTGCTGCGCACCCTGGAGGACCTCTCCGGGGCGAGCGGCCACGCGGGCAACGCGGCCAATGTGACGGACATCACGGGCATCTGGAACTGACCGGTCGCAGTCGGCCGGCACCCCGGACCGGCGGCCGCCCCGCGGTCGCCGGTTCCGGCACCCCCGGCCCGGCCGGGGGCACCGTGCCGCGGCGGCGTCCCCCACGTCCCCGCTGACCGGGCGCCCCCGCGGCGCCCGCCGACCCGTTCGCCGCAGGCCACGGCCGGTGCGCGCACCGGTCCGGTGCTCCGTACACGCCTCGTCGGCGGTGTCCTCCCCGCCTCCCGGTCGGCCGCTCCCGCCGACCTTTCGGGCACCGCCGAATCCGGAACACCCCGGCTCCCGGGCACGTTGACCCGCGCACCAGAGAGCAGCACCCCGCCCGGCCACCGGTCGGCCGGGTGCGGCGCGGTTCGACACCCGCGGCCCGACCGGCCGCGGGCGGGCCGCGCACGGGGAGGAGTCGCATGGTGCGGTACGGGATCCTGGGGCCGTTCGAGGTCCGGTTCGACGGCGTTCCGGTGGCGGTGCCGCGACCGCGGCAGCGCGCCGGGCTGGCCCTGCTCCTGCTCAGCGCCGGCCACCCGGTCAGCATCGACCGGATGGTGGACGCCCTGTGGGGAGGGGCGCCGCCGCGCACCGCCCGCGCGCAGGTGCACACCGTCGTCTCCGCCGTCCGGCGGGCCCTCCCGCCGCAGGCCGCGCAGGGGCTCACCCTCGAAGCGGGCGGCTACCGCCTGGCCGTGCGGGACGAGGAGCTGGACGCGGCGCAGTTCGGCGCGGCGCTGGCCGCGGCCCGGGGACTGGCCGACGAGGGCCGCCCGGAGCAGGCGGCCGAGCGGCTCCGGCAGGCCCTGGCGCTGTGGCGCGGCGAGGCGCTGAGCGGCATCGACGCACCGTTCGCCGCCGCGGCCCGGGCCCGGCTGGAGGAGGAGCGCTTCGCCGCGCACGAGTTGCTGGCCGACCTGGAACTCGCCCGCGGCCGGCACCGCGAGCTGGTTCCCGAACTGACGGCGCTCGCGGGCGAGTTCCCCGCGCGCGAGTCCATCGCCGAGCGGGCCGCCCAGGCGCTCTACCGCTGCGGACGGCAGGCCGACGCGCTCGCCGTGGTCCGCGCGACCCGGCGGGTGCTGGCCGAGGAGTACGGACTCGACCCGGGTGAGCGGCTGCTGGAACTGGAAGCGGCGATCCTGCGGCACGAACTGCCCGGCGCCCCACCGGTGGAGGCGCCCGCGGCGCCCGCGGACCGGCCGGCCCGGGCCGACACCGCCGGGCCGGGCCCCGTACGGTCGTCGCAGTCGCAGTCGCAGTCGCAGTCCCAGCCGCTTCCGCTGCCGCAGCCGGTCCTGCCAGCCCCGGCGCTGCCGGCCCGGCCCGCCCAACTGCCCCGGGGCACCTCCGGGTTCGTCGGCCGCCGGGAGGAGATCGACCGCCTGGCCGAGCTGTCCGCGGCCGGTGACGGCGCCGGCCGGATCGTCGCGGTGACCGGCCCGGCCGGCGTCGGGAAGACCTCCCTGGTGCTGCGCTCCGCCCAGGACCTCGCCGCCCGGTACCCGGACGGCCAGATCTTCGTCGACCTGCACGGCTACGACCGGGACGAACACGAGCCGCCCGCCCGGGTGTTGGAACGCCTGCTGCTCGCCCTCGGCGTCCCCGGGCCGCTGATCCCGCCCGACGAGACCCTGCGCGAGGACCTCTACCGGTCGACGGTGGCCGGGCGCCGGCTCCTGGTGGTGCTGGACGACGCCCGGGACTACGAGCACCTCCGCCAGCTGCTGCCGAACTCCCCGCAGAGCTTCACCGTGGTCACCAGCCGGGGCAAGCTCGGCAGCCTGGTCGCCGCCACCGGCGCCGTGCCGCTGCGGCTCGGCGTCCTGTCGCCGACGGACTCGGTCGAGGTGCTCGGCCGGATCGCCGGCCCGGACCGGGTCGCCGGGGCGCCGGAGGCCGCCGCCGAACTCGCCCGGCTCTGCGGCGGACTGCCGCTGGCCCTGCGGATCTCGGCCGTCCGGCTCGCCGAACGGCCCGAACTGCCGCTGTCCGGCCTCGCCGCGGAACTCGCCCCCGAGGACGAGCGGCTGACCGCCCTCAGCCTGCCGGACGGCGAACTGACCGTCTCCCGGGTCCTGGAGCACACCTACCGGCGGCTCGGTCCGGACGCCGCCCGGCTGCTGCGGCTGCTCGGCCTGCACCCGGCCGAGTCCGTCCCGGAGGCCGTCGCCGCCGCCCTGCTCGGTCCGGCGGACGCCCCGCTCGGCGCCTCGGGCGCGTCGGCCCGGCCACTGCTGCGGATCCTGGAGTCGCTCCACCTCATCGAGCCCGCCGGGACGGGCGGCCGCTACCGGATGCACGACCTGGTCCGGCTGTACGGCCGGGAGCTCGCCGCCGGGGACGCGGAGGCCTCGGCCGCCGCCCGGGAGCGGATGTTCGACTGGTACGTCACGGTCGCCGACGCCGCCCAGCGGCTGATCGCCCCGGCCGCCCCCCACGTGGCGGTGGAGCCGCGCCACCGCTGGAGCGGCCCGCACCCGTTCGACGGGGTGGACGGCGCCCGGGCGTGGTTCGCGGCGGAGAGCGGCACCCTGCTCGCCCTGACCAGGCTCGCCGCCTCGCTCGGCGACCACCGCGCGACCTGGCAACTGGCCACCGTGCAGCAGACCCATCTGATCGGCAGCCACGGCCTCGACGCCCTGGTGGAGGTCCAGCGGCTCGGCGAGCGCGCGGCCGTCCTGGCGGGGCACCGCCGGGCCGCCGCCACGCTCGCGAGCAGCCTCGGCATCGCGTTCGCGATCCGCCGGGACGACCGGGCCCGTGAGTACCTCCGGCGGGCCGTCGAGGGGTTCCTCGCCCTGGGCGACCTGCGCCGCGCCGCCGGCACCCGGCTCTACCTCGGCGACCTGGACGACGGGACGGCCCACCGGCTGTGCATCGCCGCGCTGGGCAGCCCGGCGGCCGAGGACGGGGAGCGGCTGGAGCGGGCCGTCCGGGACCGCCTCGCCGAGTCGGCCTGACCGGGCGGCGCCGCGGAACCGCAGCTCGGGACGGGTGGGGCGGGCGAGTAGCGGATGGAGAGGGGGCGAGTAGCGGGGCCGCTGAGGATGGTGACCACAGCCCCACCGGGTCCCGCCCGGCGGGGCGGCCGGACCGGCACCCGGTCCGGCCCGGGATCCAGAGAGCGAAGGAGACGACCATGCAGAACGAGAACACCGAGAACGTCACCGTCCAGGTCGAGGACGAGGCCGCCGCCATCGAGATCCGCATGCTCGACCGGATCGAGACCATCGGCTCCAAGTCCGTCGACGGCTGATCCTCGGCGCAGAGCGACACCCAGTGCCGGCGGGGGCAGCCCCGCCGGCACGTCGGCGTCCCGGGGTACGGCGGCGGCCGCCGCCGCCCGCACCACTCGGCGCCGCCCGCAGACCGAACTCCCGGGAGGAGCAGCTCCGATGAGACTTCCGAAGGTCAAATTCGACCACCTGCCCTACCGCACCGCCGACGGCTCGGTGCGGATCGGCGGTGAAATCTACGGCCTCGGGGCCGAGATCCGCGACCCGCACGGATGGGTCTGGACGGCCCTCGGACTGCTGGACGGCACCCGCACGGAGGACCGCGTGGTCGACGAACTCCGGTCCGCGCATCCGGAGTTGACCTCGACCTCGGCCCGCCGCCTGGTCGGCGGGCTGATCGCCACCGGCTACCTGGAGGACGCCGCCGGAGCCGACACCGAACTGCTCGACGCCGACGAACAGGCCCGGTACACCAAGAACCAGGCGTTCTTCCGCCGGACCGACCTGCGGCCCCGGGAGAGCCAGTGGGACGCCCAACTGAGGCTCAAGCGCGCGAGCGTGGTGGTCCTCGGCGTCGGCGGCACCGGCAGCCACGCCGCCTGGGCGCTGGCCGCCGCCGGGGTCGGCCGGGTGCACTGCGTCGACCCGGACCGGGTCGAGCTCTCCAACCTGACCCGTCAGGTCCTCTACACCGAGGCCGACCTCGGCCGCCCCAAGGCGGAGGTCGCCGCCGAACGACTGCGCGCCGTCAACTCCCGGATCCGGGTCACCCACGATATCCGGAGGGTGGACGGCCTGGCCGCGCTCGCCGAACTGGTCGCCGGCCACGACGCCCTGGCCCTGTGCGCGGACGAGCCGGACGGCGAGACCCTCCGCGGCTGGGCCTCGGAGGTCTGCGCGCAGACCGGTGTGCCGTGGGTCGGCGGCGGCTACAACGGCCCGTTCGTCTCGGTGGGCACCTTCACCCGGGAAGGGCCCTGCTTCCAGTGCGTCGCCGCCGGCGAGGAGGCCAGGCTGCCCGACGGCCCGCCGCCCCGGCTCGGCGGCCGGGGCGTGCTCTCGGCCTCCGCGGGCATCTCCGGCAACCTCGTCGCCTACGAGGTCATCGCCCTGCTCACCGGGACGTCCCGGCTGGCCCCGGGCTACCTGCGGGCGGTCAACCTGATCGCCCCGGACGACCAGCCGCTGATCCGCCACGAGCGGCGGCCCGACTGCCCCCACTGCCGTGGCTGAGCGGGCCGGCGACGGCGGACCGGCCGTGCTCGGGACGGTCGACTTCCATCCGCTCGGGATGCGCGAGGACGCCGGGGAGTGGGTCGTCGGCCGGGCCGACACCGGGGACTTCGTGGCCCTGCCGCCCTCGGGCGTCCAAGCCATCCGGCTGCTCCAGTCCGGCCTGACGGTCGACGAGACGGCGGCCCGGATCCACCGGGACAGCGGCCGGCGGATCGCCGTGGCGCCCTTCGTGGAGTCCCTGACGCGGCTGGGCTTCGTCCGCTCCGTGGACGGCCGGCCGGTGGACTCCGCCCCGCCGGTGCGGCCGAGCCTGCCGTGGATCCGCGCCGAGCACGTCCGCTGGCTGCTCAGCCCGTTCCTCCCGGCCGTCCTGCTCGCCGTCGCGGCCGCCGCCGCGGTCCTGCTGGCCGCCCGGCCGGAGCTGCGGCCGGGCTGGCACGACCTGGTCTGGAGCGACCGGGGGACCTTCGTGCTCGCCGGACAGGCCGCGCTCACCTGGGCGCTGCTCTACGTCCACGAGCTGTCGCACCTGCTGACCGCCCGCGCGGCCGGGGTCCCGGGGAGGATCCGGCTGGGCACCCGGTTGCAGTTCCTGGTGATGCAGACGGACGTCTCCGGCATCTGGCAGTGCCCCCGGAAGGTCCGCTGCACCGTCTACCTCTCCGGCATGGTGCTGGACCTCGGCATCGCCGGCGGGTGCGTGCTGATCGAGACCGGCACCGGTCCGAACCGGCTGCTCTCCCTCCTCGCGTTCAGCAAACTGCTCGCCGTGGCCGTCGAGTTGATGGTCTTCATGCGGACCGACGTCTACTTCCTGCTGCAGGACCTGCTCTCCTGCCGCAACCTCTACCGGGACGCGGCGGCCTACTGCCGCCACCTGGCGGCCCGGTGCGCGGGCCGGGCCCACCCCGACCCGCTGGCCGCCCTGCGGCCCCGGGAACGGCGGATCGTCCGCGGCTACGCCGTGCTGATGGTGCTGGGCACCGTCGGCTCGCTGGTGCTCGCCTACCTGGCGTTCGCCCAGGTCACCCTGGTGCTGCTCACCCGGGCCCTGCACACCCTCGGCGGCTCGGCCGACCCGGTCTCGCTCGCCGACGCCGTCGCCACGGTGATCGCCCTGGTCGCCACCCAGGGCCTGTGGGTGCGGGCCTGGTGGCGCCGGCACGGCCCGAAGGTCCGCCCGGTGCTGCGCTCGCTGCTGCGCTCGCTACTGCGGGGCGGACGGACGGCCGGTAGCGGGTTGTAGCTGTAGCTGTGGCGCTGGCGGGGCCGGGTGCCCGACTGGTATCGATAGGGGCGTGCGATTCGAACAGGTGCCGATGCCGGACGAGGTGGGGGAGCGCCCCCGGGACGACCGCGGGTACCCGGTGCCGGCGATCACGCCGTGGCAGGACGGGCAGCCGCAGTTCGCCCTGACCGACCACGGGCGCAGCGCCGACTGCGCGCTGGAGCGCCGCTGTTCGGTGTGCGGCGGGTTCATGCCGCGCGGTCCGGTGTGGCGGGTGGTCGGGCCCGCGGAGAGCGCCGCGATCGCGGAGGCGCTCGCGGCGGGGCGCCCGTACCGCAACCTGGCGCCGACCATGGAGGGCCCGGGGCACCGGGCCTGCATGCTGTACGCGTCGATGGTGTGCCCGTACCTGGCCCGGCCCAACGCCCGCCGGCGGGTGACCGCCGACGGCGCGGGGGGCGGGCTGACGGCCGCCGCCGTCCGCGGCGCGGCGCGCGGCGGGACGGGGGCGGTGGTCGGGTTCGGCGACTACGAGTACGCGGTCACCGAGACCCGGGTGCTGTTCCGCTTCCTCGACCTGGTCGAGTTCCGGCCGCACGAGTCGGCCGACGAGCACCTCCCCGAGCTGCGCGCCGAGTTGGCGCGCGGCTCGGCTTCGGATCAGGGCCGGTAGGAGGGCAGGCCCTTGATGGTGGAGACCTGGGTCGGCGCCGCCGAGCCGTCGGCCGGCAGGGTGCTGACGCCGTCCGGGGTGCGGGCCGCGAGGGTCTTGCCGTCGGGGGACCAGGCGGGCTCGGTGTAGTCCGTGGTGGCCGAGGGGGTGAGGTCCTTCTCGGTCTTCTGCTCGTAGTCGGTGGAGCGGCTGAACAGGTGGTCGTGGCCGTCCACCGAGCGGACGAAGGCGATGTGCCCGCCGTCCGGGGACAGCGCCGGTTGCGAGCCCTTGCCGATGTCCTGGGTGGCCGGGCGGATGTAGTCGTCGTAGATGTAGACCTCGTTCGCCGGGGTGTTGGCGTAGGCGATCGCGGCCTGCTTCCCGCCCGCGTTGGCCCAGGTGTTGCCGGTCTGCGGCGGCTGCGGTTCGGCGGCCGCGTCGCCGCCCTCGGAGTTGTGCGGGGTGAGCTCCTGGACGGTGCCGCCCTTGGCGGGGACCTGCTCCAGTCGCAGGGTGCCGCCCTTGCTCGAGGCGAACACGATGTTGTTGTAGCGCTCGGTCTCGTCGGGTACGGCGTTCCCGCTGGGTCCCTTGTCGGCGTGCTGCCAGGTCGGGTGGGACCAGGCCTCGCCGCTGGGCGCCTTGGCGAGGACGGCCTTGCCGCTGCCGTCCGGGTTGGCGGTGAGCAGGTCGCCGTCGCCGTTGACGAAGACGACCTTCTTGCCGTCGGGGGACCACGCGAGGTCGCGCACCACCGTGCCGAAGTCGACGGCGGTGCCGTTCATCGCGACGGTCTTGGTGCCCGTGCTGATGGTCAGGTGGTTGGCCGCGGAGGTGCCGTTGACCTCCTTGCCGCCGGGCGCGGGGCTGCCGGAGTGCGACCCGCCGCCCGGTCCCGCCGTGCCCGGTGCCGCGCTGCCCGGGGCGCTGGACGCGGCGGTCGAGCCGGGGTCGCTGTTGTCGGGGCCGCAGGCGGAGAGCAGGACCGCGCCGGCGGTCGTCATCAGGGCGATCGCGGCGACGGTGCCGAATCTGTTGCGCACGGACATTCCAGGTCCCCCTCGGTGGTGCTGTCACGTTCGACAAGGAGGTTCCCAGTCCGACGTCCGCGCCCGGTGGCCACTTCGTCACAGCCGTGGAACAGGTGGACCGGAACAGAGTGCGCCCGCGGCTCCCGACGCGGCGTCAACCGGCGTCCCCCGTACCGGCCGGAGCGCTCAGAGGCCGAGTTCGGTGAGGCCGGGGTGGCCGTCCGGGCGGGGGCCGGCGGGCCAGTGGAGGAGCCGCTCCCCGGGGGCGATCGGCAGGTCGTTGATGCAGGCGAGGCGGCGGGCCATCAGGCCGTCCGGGTCGAACTCCCAGTTCTCGTTCCCGTACGAGCGGTACCACTGCCCGGCGTCGTCGTGCCACTCGTAGGCGAAGCGGACGGCGATCCGGTCGCCGTCGTACGCCCACAGCTCCTTGACCAGGCGGTAGTCGAGTTCGCGCTGCCACTTGCGGGTGAGGAAGTCGGCGATCCGCTCGCGGCCGGTGAGGAACTCGGCGCGGTTGCGCCAGCGGCTGTCGGGCGTGTAGGCGAGGGCGACCCGCTGCGGGTCGCGGGTGTTCCAGGCGTCTTCGGCGGCGCGGACCTTGCGGCGGGCGGTCTCCTCGGTGAAGGGCGGTACGGGAGGGCGCTGGTCGGTCACGGGATTCTCCTCGGGAACGGTCATTCCGTCGGTGAGAACGATCGTTCTCACGTCTGCCGCTACCCTAGGAGAATCATCGTTCTCACGCAAAGGGCACGGCAGATGGAACAGGTGGACCCGCGGACCCGGATCCTCGACGCGGCCGAGGAGCTGTTCTACGGACGGGGCGTCCAGGCGGTCGGGATGGACGCCGTCCGGGCCGCCTCCGGGCTGACCATGCGCCGCGTCTACCAGCATTTCCCGTCCAAGGAGGACCTGGTCGAGGCCTATCTGCTGCGCCGCGACGCGCGCTGGCGGGCGAGCCTCGCCGTCCACGTCTCCCGGGCCGGCGGCACACCCCGGGAGCAGGTGCTCGCGGTCTTCGACTGGCTCGGCGGCTGGTTCGCCGAACCCGGCTTCCGCGGCTGCGCCTTCGTGAACTCCTTCGGCGAGCTGGGCGCCACCACCCCCGCCGTCGCGGCCGCCGCCCGGCACCACAAGGCGGAGTTCGCCAGCTACCTGGCCGGTCTGGTCGAGGCGGTCGGCGCCCCGCCCGCCACCGCCGCCCAGCTCGCCCTGCTCGCCGAGGGCGCGATCACCGTGGCGGCCGTGCACGGGGACCCGGGCGCCGCCGCCGAGGCCCGGGAGGCCGCCAGGGTGCTGCTGGACGCGGCGACGCGCGGGCGGAAGCGGTAGTGCTCCGCCGGGTCGGGACCGGGGTCGGGACCGGGGTCGGGGCCGGGGTCCGGGCCCACACTCCCGGACCCCGGGGCGGGGCGGCTCAGCCGATGGTGTAGCCGGAGCCGTAGGCGGTGATGGTGAACGGGCCGTCCAGGTCGTAGTTGCCGGTGGCGGCGATCCGCCGCAGGCACTCGACCCGGTCGACGGACTTGCGCCACTCCTCGGCGGTGGAGGAGTTGGCCGGGTTGTTCAGGTCGTCGATCCGGACGTCGAAGAAGGCGTCCAGCCAGGCGCGCTCACCGGCGGCCGAGGGCGTGCCGACCTTGGCCGTGGTCCGGCCGATCAGGGCGGGCAGGGCGTCGTACTCGCTGCCGTTGCCGTGCTGGATGGAGGCGTCGTAGAGCTCGGCGCGGGCCAGCGCGGTGGTCAGGCCGAGCTGGTCGGCCTGGTCCATCGCCGGGGTGAAGTAGCGCTGGTCGACCTGGTCGTCCTGGACCTGCCGGAAGGCCGGGTCCTGGGCGGCCTGCTGCCAGGCCGCGATGTAGTCGGCCTCGGGCAGGCCGCCGGTGTCGCCGCTGCCGGCGGCGGCCAGGCGTTCCAGCTCGGGGATGAAGCGGGCGAGCGGGTTGTCGGGGGCGACGGCGGTGTAGGCGCGGACCACCTTGAGGGCGTCGCCGTCGTTGGTGGTGAACCCGGCCCGGCCCGCGGTGACGCCGCGGCCGTCGTTGATGTTCTCCGCGTAGCCGTACTGGATGGTGGTGGTGCTGTTCTCGAAGACGCTGACCAGCTGGTCGGCGCGGCGGCGCTGGTCGGGGGTGAGCCCGCCGGCGGCCACCCGCGGGGCGGCGGCCGCGGCCGGGACCGCGGGGGCAGCGGCGGGGGCGGCGGCGACCGTCGGGGCGGCCGGGTGCTCGGGCTCGGCCTGGGCCGAGTTCGCGGCCCAGGCCACGCCGGCGGCCAGGGCGGCCGCCGCGGTGGCGGCGGCGAGGCGGTGGGTTCGGGAAACGCGCACGGTTCTGCTCCGATCTCCGGGGTGCGACCGCCGGAGGAGGTGGGGGGTGGGGGAGGAGCGGTGGGATCAGGGGGCGCTGGTGTGGGTGAGGGTCTCCCAGCCGATGAAGTAGTTCGCTCCGAACGGGCTGTGCGCGGCCACGTACTGCTCGGTCTGCGGCATCGCGAGGCCCTCGCGCAGGTGGTACTCGTTGTACGCGAGCTGCACGGCCGGGCCGAGGCCGGTGTTCACCGAGCCGTCGCACAGCCAGTCCGGCGCACTCGCGCCATTGTCGTAGGCGGTGTGGAACTCCAGCGCCTTGACCAGCCGTTCGCGCCCCTCGCCCCACAGGTCGAGGCCCTGCAGCCGGGCGGTCTCGGCGGTCTGGGCGGCGGCCTCCAGGCCCCAGCCGGTGTGGCCGAAGTCCCGGCAGGTCTCCTGGGAGAGGCCGTCCACGAAGGTGGACTGGCCGTTCCAGTACTTCACGAGGGCGGACTCGCCCTCGATCCCGGCGTTCGGCGGCGGCACCGGCAGGTCGCCGTCGGAGGAGAGGTAGACGTACGCGGGCAGCCGGTGCCGCCACAGCTCGACGGCCCGGTCGAACAGGGCGCGGTCGTCCAGGAACACCGCGATGCCCAGCAGGGCGTCGGTCTCGATCAGCTCCCAGTTGCCGTTCTTGCGCGGGCTGCCGGGGCTGAGCAGCGGCACGTAGACGGTGCGCAGCATGGTGGCGAAGCGGGCGGCCGAGTCCGCCGACCAGCCGGCGGCCGAGGAGCGGATCAGCTCGGCGGCCTTGGCCCAGTTGTTGCCCGACCAGCCGGTCTGCAGCGGGGCGTTGGTGTTGGTGTGCTCCCGGATGACGGCCGACCAGGCGTCCATGATGGAGACCGCCTTGTCGGCGTACCGCCGGTCGCCGGTGAGCGACCACTGGAGGGCGTGCGCGTAGGCGGCCATCGAGTCGTCGCGCTCGTCCGAGCAGCCGTTGTTCGGATGGGAGCTGGAGCCGCACTCGACGGTGGCGCGCGGCTTGGGCTGCCAGTCCAGCGAGGCGTACTTGCTCGCCCGCAGGTCCGCGAAGGCGGCGGTCCAGGGCTCGGCCCCGGCGGCCAACTTCTGTTTGACGAAGGCGAGTTGTTGCGCTCCCACCAGCACACCGGGGTGCTGGAAGCCGGCCTCGGAGCGGTCGGCGGGGGCCGGGGTCGGGGTGCGGGCCTCGGCGGGTCCGGCGGTGGCGGGCAGCAGGAGGGTGGCGGCCGCGGCCGCGGCGATCAGTGTTCTGGTGGCTTTCCTGGCGGTGCTACGACCCATGGGGAAGTCGTCCTCTCGTGGGGAGGAGGGCGGGCTCAGGTCCGGCGATGCGTTGTTAGGAAACCTTCCTAACGAGTGGAATTGAACCACCAACCCGTGCACCCGCCAAGCCGCCGGAAGGGGTGGAGTTCGGTGCGGGTACGCCCCTTCCGTCCCACCCGCCCCTCGTTTATCGCCCGTTGATCGCCCCCGCCTAGCGTCGGGACCATGGACGACAGGACGGCCGAGTGGCCGGGGGCGGCGCCCGAGGGGCGGATGACCGAGCAGGACACCGAACGGTTCCGGCAGTTGCTGGCCGGGCTGGAGAGCTCGCTGGCGGCGGACCGGGAGGTGGCGGGGCGTGAGGCCTGAGGCCGCCGAGCCGCGCGGCCCGGTGGTGGTGCTGCCGCTCTGGCGGCGCGCGGAGAAGTACCGGGACGCGGACCGGCCCGGGGTGCTGCGGGGGCACCCCGGGCCGGTGGCGTCCGACCGTGACCGTCAGGAGCCGGAGGTGGTCCCGGTGTCGGACGAGGACTGATCGGGCCTCAGCAGTCGCACCCGCAGTCGCAGCCGTCGCAACCGTCACAGCCGTTGCAGCAGTCGCACCCGCACTTGGCGCAATCGCAGCAGCTGGGGTCGCAGCAGTCGCAGGCGCTGCAGCAGTCGTGCCGCTCGCAGAAGGCCTTGCGGCGCTGCCGATTGAACGGGTCGTCGTGCTCGCAGCAGAGCAGCTGGCAGGAGCAGGCCATCAGGGCCCAGACCGCGCACCCGGCGAGCAGGTTGCGCGGGTGCGGCGGCTTCCCGCCGGGCGGCGGGATGAAGCCCGGGCCCTGGGGCACCCACGGGGGCACGGGCGCCTGGTCCGGGGCCCCGCCGGGCGGCACCTGGCGCGGCGGCGCGTCCTGCGGGTGCTCGCCGACGGCGTGGGTGGCGCCGCCATGGGTGGCACCGGCACCGCCGTGGGCGGCACCGGCACCGCTGCCTCCCGCACCAGCGCTGCCCCCCGCACCGGCCGGACCGCGGCGGCAGCTCGCCGCGTGCCCGGCCCGGCCGAAGACCCGGTCCACCGCGGTCTCCGTCTCGTGGGCGAGCAGGACGTGCACCAGCGCCCGGTCGGTCAGCTCGACCTCGCGCAGCGCGAGCCGGATGCCGTGCACGGCGTCCCGGCAGAGCCGTTCGGCCTCGGCGCGGTCGGTGCCGGTGGCGGTCAGCGGGTTCCAGGCGCCCGAGGCGGCGTCGGCGTCCTGGTCCTCGGCGGCGTCGAGGAGGTGGGCGAGCCGACCGAACAGCCGCCCGGCCTCGGCCAGCGGCGCGGCGTTGCCGGGGCGGCCGGCGATCACGGCGGTGTGCGCGAAGGCGGCCGAGGTGGCGGTCTCGGTGGGCTCGGTGACCAGCAGGACGGAGCCGCCGGGTCGCAGCGAGCGCTCCAGCTCGCCCTGTCGGGAGGCGGCGTCGAGCAGCACGGCGGTGTCGAAGCCGACCGCGGAGGCGCTGCCCGCGCTCCGGCGGTCCCAGCGCCTGGTCACCACACGGGCTCCGGCGGCCACCGGGCGGCGGGCGAAGACGCCGTCCCGGTCCTCGACGTGGTCGCGGATCTTCACCGAGGCCAGCGCGAGTGAGACGGCGGCCGCCAGCCGGGCGCCTTCGCCCTTGGCGACGGAGGCCGTCCGCATGCCGCGCAGCGGGCAGGGCCCGGCGGTGCGGCGCCAGCTGGAGTCCTCCCGGGCGGCCTGGGCCTCGACCAGGACGGAGATGATCAGACCGTCGTAGTTCGTGGCGGTCCGGGCGAGCTGCCCGTGGTCGTCCCGCAGGGCGAGGCAGAGCCCGCACAGGTGCGCCATCCAGGAGGTCTGGAGGCGTTCGGACAGTGCGTGCCTGCACGGCCTGATGATGCCGAACACGATCGTTGCTCCCCCTTGCCGATGGGCCGCTGACCGGCCCCTTGAGCCGCTGACCGGCCCTGTTGTCGGCGGACATCATATGATCGCCCGCCCGTCCGGGGTCCGGGGCGGCCGAACCGAGGCCGAGCCGAAGCCGAGCCTCCGTCAGACCTTCACCGAGCGTCGAAAACCCCGGGAAGGTGATCCCATATCCGGGATAGCATCACGGATATGGGAATCGACACCGCCGCCGACGAGCGGCTGGCACAACGGCTCGCCGAATTGCGGGTCGAACGCGGCTGGACGCTGGAGGAGTTGGCCCGGCTGGCCGACGTCAGCCGCTCCACGCTGTCCCGGGTGGAGCGGGCCGAGGTCAGCCCGACCGCCGCGCTGCTCGGGCGGCTCTGCGCCGTGCACGGGCGGACCATGTCCCGGCTGCTCGCCGAGGTGGAGTCCGGCCCCGCCCGGCTGGTCCGGGCCGAGGAGCAGCAGCTCTGGCGCGACGAGGCGACCGGCTTCGTCCGCCGCTCGGTCTCCCCGCCGCACGGCTCGCTGCACGCGGAGATCATCGAGGGCCGCCTCCCGGTCGGCGCCGACATCGCCTACGACCGCCCCTGCCTGCTCGGGCTGGAACACCACCTCTGGCTGTTCGAGGGGCAGTTGGAGCTGACCCTGGACGGCGAACCGCAACTGCTCGGCCCCGGCGACTGTCTGCGCTACGGCTCCGGCAGCATCCGCTTCCGCAGCCTCGGCCCGGGCGAGGCCCGTTACGCCCTCGTGGTGGTCGAGTCGTGAGCGCCGCCACCGGTTCCATACCGGAGCAGGCGGCCAAGCAGCGCTTCGACGCCGCCGGGCGCCGCGTCCTGCTGGTCTGCGTCGCGGGCGGCTTCACCACCCTGATCGACCAGTCCGTTCTGAACACCTCCATCCCCGCCCTGCGCGAGACCCTGCACGCCCAGCCCGCCCACCTGCAGTGGATCGTCGCCGGCTACTCGCTCGCCTTCGGCCTGGCGCTGATCCCCGGCGGGCGGCTCGGCGACGTCAAGGGCCGCAAGTGGTTCTTCGTCACCGGCCTGGCCCTGTTCACCGTGGTCAGCCTGGTCTCCGCGACCGCCACCGACCCGGAGGTGCTGATCGCCGCCCGCCTGCTCCAGGGCGTCGGCGCCGGCCTGGTCAACTCCCAGATGATCGGCACCCTCCAGGACGTCTTCGACGGCCAACTGCGGGCCCGCGCCCTCGGGATGTACGCCGTCACCGGCAGCCTCGCCTTCGCCCTCGGCCCGCCGATCGGCGGCCTGGTGCTGGCGGCGGCCGGTCCCGGACTCGGCTGGCGGCTGACCTTCCTGCTCAACGTCCCGTTCGGCCTGGCGACCCTGCTGCTGGCCGTCCGCCACCTGCCCAAGCCCCGCCCGGCCACCCGGCACGCCGACCTCGACCTGCTCGGCCTGCTGCTGGTCGGCGCGCTCACCCTGGTCCTGATGCTGCCCTTCGTCCAGCCGCCCGGCTGGGCCGGCTGGCTGGCCTTCGGGGCCGGCGCGCTGGCGCTGCTCGGGGCGCTCGTCGGGTGGCAGCGCCGCTACGCCCGGACCGGCGGGCACCCGCTGATCCACCCCGCGCTCACCCGCTCCGCGCCGTACGCGCTCGGCACGGCCACCGCGATGGCCCAGTTCGGCTCCTCGCTGGCCGCCTCGCTGGTGCTCACCATGTTCCTCCAGGACGGCCTGGGCCTGTCCCCGATGGGCGCCGCCCTGGTCTCGCTGCCCTCCGCACTGGCCATGGCGATCGCCTCCGCGCTCGCCTGGCGGGTGGTGCAGCGGCTCGGCCGGCGCACCGTCACCCTCGGGATGATCGGCTCCGCGCTGGCCATGCTGCTCAGCGGCGCCGTCGCGCACTGGGCGCCGGCCGCCGTGCTGCCCTGGCTGCTCGCCCTGCTCCAACTGCTCAGCGGCGCCTCGGTCGGCCTGATGGGCTCCACCAACCAGGCCTACGTGCTGCGCCACGCCCCCGCCGAGGCGGCCGGGGTGAGCGGGGCGATCCTGCAGATGGCCCAGCGGATCGCGGCGGCCGTCGCGGTCTCCGCGCTGTCCGGGGTCTACCTGCGCGAGACGGCCGGGGGCGGCGGCCACCGCTCGGCGTACCTGGCGGCCAGCCTGGTCTGCGCGGCGGTGGCCGGACTCGCCGTGCTGGCCTCGGTGTTCGCCGGCCGGGTGACCGGGCGGGAGCGCACCCCCGAGGACGCGGCCCCGGTGAGCCGAGGGCGAACACCCGTCCGTTAGGGGTCAGTCGCCGCGTACGGTGGCGGGCATGACGACAGTACGGACGGTGGAACTGCCCGAGGTCACGCTCGCCTACCGCGAGAGCGGCCGCCCCGACGGCCCGCCGCTGGTGCTGCTGCACGCCCTCGGCGAGCGCGCCGCCGACTGGGACGCGGTGCTGCCCGACCTCGCCCCCGACCACCACGTGTACGCGCTCGACCTGCGCGGCCACGGCGACAGCGGCCGCACCGCCCGCTACGGCCTGGCCGAGATGCGCGAGGACGTGCTCGCCTTCCTCGACGCGCTCGGCCTGGACCGGATCGACCTGGTCGGCCACTCGATGGGCGGCGCGGTCGCCTACCTGCTCGCCCAGGCCGCGCCGGAGCGGGTCCGTCGACTGGTCCTGGAGGACATCCCCGCCCTGTACCCGCGCCCGGCCAGCGTGCCGGCCGAGGGGGCGGAGGAACCGGCGCACTTCGACTGGGCGATGGTCCGGGCGGTCAAGGCGCAGATCGACACCCCCGACCCGGCCTGGCGGGACGGGCTGACCCGGATCACCGCCCGCACCCTGGTCGTCGCGGGCGGCGCCGCCAGCCACGTCCCGCAGGAGCGGATCGCCGAACTCGCCCGGCTGATCCCGGACTGCCGCCTGGTCACCATCGAGGCCGGGCACCTGGTGCACAGCGCCCGGCCGGCCGAGTACGTGGCCGCCGTGGCGCCGTTCCTGGCGCCCTGAGCGGCCTGCCCCGTCGGGTCACGTCGGGTTCCGTCCGGCCCCGTCGGGTCACGTCGGGTCAGCAGAAGACGATCGCGTTCCCGCTGTCCAGGCTGGCCCTGCAGGCCCGGTACAGCTGGAGCCAGGTGAAGACCTCCGGCTCGAACGGGTCGTCCCCCGGCAGATCGGCCAGCCGGGACTCCTCCGCCGGGCCCAGCGAGCCGTCGGCCTCCAGCCGGATCCCGATGGCGGCGGCGAACCCCAGGAGCTCGGCGCGCAGGGCGCCGCACGAACCCACCATTCCGCCGCCGGGCACACCGGACTCCTCCGGCAGGAACAGCGGGTCCTCGAAGGGGAGTTCCGCCGGTATGTAGTAACCCGCGTAGTCGGCGTGGCAGAGCAGGTGCGAGTCGAACATGACCGTCTCGTCGTCGACCAGCTCCAGCTCCTCCTCGTACTGCTCCCGGCTCACCCCGCGCGCCCCGGTCACCGGCTCGCCCAGCCGGTGCAGCACGTACACCCGCCGCAGCCCGGACAGGTAGCTGTACGGGAAGCCCGCCGAGAACACCCCGCCGTCGTCACCTCCCGGCGCGGCCGGCTCCCGCCAGGCCACCCCCTCGGCCTCCAGCGCCCGGTGCAGCACCTCGGCGTCGTCCCGCAGCTCCGGGGAACCGAGCGTCCCCACAATGATCGACAGTCCCATGGCCCCGGAATCTAGCGCCGGGGTACGACAACCGCCGTCAGACCCCCTGCTCGGCCGGCAGCCGCCCGCTGCGCACCGCCGCCAGCAGCTCGGCGTGGTCGGCCTCGGTGCGGTCCGCGTAGGCGACGGCGAAGGCGGCGACCGCCTCGTCCAGCGCCTCGCCCTTGCCGCAGTACCCGGCGAGCAGGCCGGGGTCGGCGGTGTGGGCGTGCGCCCGGGCGAGCAGCGCGCCGGTGATCCGCGCGTAGTCGTCCAGCTGGCCCGGCAGCAGTGCGGCCGGGTCGACGCTGCCCTTGCGGTTGCGGAACTGCCGCACCTGGTAGGGGAGTCCGTCGACGGTCGTCCAGCCCAGCAGGGTGTCGCTGACCACCTGCATGTGCTTCTGGCCGAGCACCACGCGGCGGCCCTCGTGCTCCTCCGGCCGCTGCCCCCGACCGCCGTCCAGGTACGGCAGCAGGACGGACGGCCGGGCCTCCTTCACCTGCAGCACCAGCGGCTGGTCCCGGTGGTCGGTGAGCAGCACGACGTACGAGCGGGTGCCGACACTGCCGGTGCCGACCACCCGGAACGCCACGTCCTGCACCCGGTACCGGGACAGCAGGGTGCGCACCTCGGCGGGCACCGTCGCCACGTACGGGCCGAGCGCCCCGGCCACCGCCCGGGCGGTCGCGTCGGTGACCTCGGTGAGCACCGGCGGGGCGGCCGTGAAGCGCCAACCGCCGTCCGCGGTACGGGTGGTGCTGCGGGCGGCGAACCGGGCGCTGGTGTTGCCGAGGGCCTTCGCCCCGACCTTGAGCAGGACGTCGGCGAGGTCGTGCGCCTCGGCGAAGGACACCAACTGCTCGTCCGCCACGGCGTTCCAGGCGTCCAGGGCGGGCAGCTTGGCCAGGGTGCGCATGGTGCGCCGGTAGGAGCCGGCCGCATGCGCGGCGGCGGCGCGGGCGGTGCTCTCGCTCGCCCCGGTCTCCCGCCCGGCCAGCACCAGGCTGGTGGCCAGCCGCTTGAGGTCCCACTCCCAGGGGCCGGGCACGGTCTCGTCGAAGTCGTTGATGTCCATGACCAGTTGGCCGCGGGCGTCGCCGTACAGGCCGAAGTTCGCCGCGTGGGCGTCCCCGCACAGCTGCGCGGTGACACCGGTCACCGGCGTGCCCGCGAGGTCGGCGGCCATCAGCCCGGCCGAGCCGCGCAGGAAGGCGAACGGGGTGGCGGCCATCCGGCCCACCCGGATCGGTACCAGCCCGGGGAGCCGGCCCGCGTTGGAGGCCTCGAGCGCGGCCACGGCGGTGGGCCGGTCGGGCACGGGCGCGAACTCCGCGTGCCGCTCCCGGGGGACGCGCTCGCGCAGGGCCTTCCCCTGCTCGCGGGCCCGCTGCGCCCGGCCGTCCGGGCCGGTCGCGAATCCGGGGACGCCGAACTGCCGTCGTACCGTGGTGCTTCCGTTCTCCGCCACTGCTCCCCGCCCCGCCCGCCCTGCTCGAACTCCCGCCCGTGACCTGCACGGATGGCTCATCAGGGGGAGTGACGTCCGGGACGGCGCGGTGGTTCCCGGGGCCGACGGGGCCGCGTGGGCCGGTGGGGCCTGGTGGGCCCGCCGTGTCGCGCGGCAGGGTGACGGCCTACCGTGGGGCGGATGGATGATCTTCGGAGCGGCCTGGCCGCACGACTGCCCGCGGCCGCGGCCGCACTGCTGACCGTGGCGGCCGGCCTGGGCGTGCGCGCCGTGCTGTCCGGCGGGGTGGCCAAGTACGCGGGCGACGCCCTCTACACCGTCCTGGTGTACGCCCTGGTGGTGCTGGTGGCACCCAGGGTGCGACCGGTGCGGGCCGCCCTGGTGGCGACCGCGGTCAGTTGGGCGGTGGAGCTGTTCCAGGCCACCGGGCTGCCCGACGCGTGGGGGCGGCGCAGCGCGCTGGTGCACCTGGTGCTCGGGTCGACCTTCAACCCGCCGGACCTGCTCTGGTACCCGGTCGGCGCGGCGGGCGCCGCACTGCTGCACGGGGTGCTGCGCCGGGTGCCGCGGATCGGTCGGAGCGACCGATCCGCAGCGCCCGGCATCAGTTGACGGCTCGTCGCCTGACGATCCGTCAGAGCGGCATCAGGTCCGGCCGCTTGGCCTCGACGTGGTCACCCGAGGACTCGCCGCGCAGCCGCCGGCCGACCCACGGGATCAGGTACTCCCGGGCCCACTGGAGGTTCTCCCGCCGCTGGTCGGCGGGGGTGAGGACGCGGGTGTCCGGCCACGGGGCCTCCGGGTCCTGCTCGGTGCGCAGGCCGAGCGAGCGGGCGGCCAGCAGGGCGACCCGCTGGTGGCCCTCGGGGGAGAGGTGCAGCCGGTCCTCGCTCCA
This sequence comes from Kitasatospora sp. NPDC058162, assembly GCF_042884005.1. Classification (NCBI taxonomy): domain Bacteria; kingdom Bacillati; phylum Actinomycetota; class Actinomycetes; order Kitasatosporales; family Streptomycetaceae; genus Kitasatospora; species Kitasatospora sp. NPDC058162. The sequence continues at coordinate 242,135 of NZ_JBHVUS010000008.1, read as the reverse complement.
CGCGCGGCGGTCCTGCACCGCGCGCAGCGACCACAGGTCGGCGACCTTGCAGTCGTAGCGGTCGGCGACCGCCCGCATGTGGCCGTTGTAGGTGGCGATCTTGCCGCGCAGGTGCTTGAGCAGCGGCACCTCACGGGTGTCGAAGCCGGTGCAGATCAGCACCGTCCCGGCGTTCTCGGCGAGTTGGGCGATGGCGGACTCGAAGCGGACGGCCACCTCGTCCGGGTCGCTGCCCGGTCGGAGGATGTCGTTGCCGCCGGCGCAGAAGGTGACCAGGTCGGGCTGGAGCCGCTGCACCTGCGGCACCTGCTCGGCCACGATCTGGTCCAGCAGCCGTCCGCGCACCGCCAGGTTGGCGTAGCGGAACCCGCCCGGCGGCCGCCCGTCGGCGAGCAGTCCGGCCAGGCGGTCGGCCCAGCCGGCGAAGGCGCCGTCGGCACCGGGGTCGTTCAGGCCCTCGGTGAAGCTGTCCCCGAGGGCGGCGTACGAACTGAGGTCAAGGGTCTCCTGGAGGTTCGGCATGAAAGAGATAGTTCACCCATTCAAGTGACCTACGCCACCGTAGGTGACCCTGGCGGAACGTGAGATGGGCCACGTACCCTCTACGACCCGTTGACGCTCCGTTCCGGGCCGCAGAGCTCCGTGCCCCGGAAAGCACAAGATCCGGGCCCCCTTCCGCTTTCCGGCCCGCCCGGACGATGCTCGAAGGACGGCGCGCCGCTCCGGCCGCCGTTCTTCCCTGGGGGAAACACCGGCCATGAACAGCTCCGAGAACAGCCCCGAGAGCAGCCCCGAGAACTGGACCGTCGACGACCGCTGCACCAACTGCGACGTCGCCCGACAGCTCGCGCCCGACCTGATCCGCGAGCACGACCGCAAGTCCCAGCTGATCCGCCAGCCGCGCGACGAGGCCGAGCGCCGCCAGCTGCTCGCCGCCGCACACGCCTGCCCGACCCGCTCGATCCGCCCCGGCAACGGCCCGCTCGACCGGGCCACCGACCCGTTCCCGCTCGCCCTCGACGAGACCGGCGACGTGCTGCTGCTCGGCCACAACTCCCGGCAGACCGCGGGCGCCACCGCCTACCTCTGCCGCCGCCCCACCGGCTGGGCGATGATCGACACGCCCCGCTACAGCGAGGCGCTCGCCGCCCGCTACGAGGCCCTCGGCCCGGTCACCGACGTCCTGCTCACCCACCGCGACCACGCCGCGCACGGCCGCGCGTACGCCGACCGGCTGGGCGCCCGGCTCTGGATCCACGAGGGCGACCTCGCCGCCGCCCCGGACGCCGACGCGGTGCTGCGCGGCACCGACCCGGTGGAGGTCTCACCCGGCCTGGTCGCCCACCCCTTCCCCGGCCACACCCTCGGCAGCGTGCTGTACGTCGCCGACGGGCGCTACTGCTTCAGCGGTGACAGCCTCTACTGGTCCCGCACCAGCGGGGACATCGAGGTGCAGGAGGCGGTGACCTGGTACTCGATCGAGGAGCAGGCCGCCTCGCTGGAGCGCAGCCTGGACGCCCTGCGCTTCGAGTGGCTGCTGCCGGGCCACGGCGACAAGCACCGGATGCCCGCCGAGGAGGCCGACCGCCGGCTGCGCGCCCTCGCCGTCCGGGCCCGGGCGCTGCGGACCGAGCCGGTGGACTTCGCCGCCGTGCGCTGGTGACGCGGGCCCCGGGGCTCAGGTCCCAGGGCTCAGGTGAGGCCGTGCTGCCAGGCCCGGGCGGCGACTTCGACGCGGTTGCGGGCGCCGGGCTTGCGGACCTCCGGCGCACCGCCCCCGCCCCGGCCGAACCTCGGTGTGAGAACCGAGTTTGTGATTACCGGCCGGTGCCGTACAGTCGGGTTCACCGACGCGGGGTGGAGCAGCTCGGTAGCTCGCTGGGCTCATAACCCAGAGGTCGCAGGTTCAAATCCTGTCCCCGCTACCACGAAGCCGAAGGGCGGACACGTCATACGTGTCCGCCCTTCGGCGTCTTCCGCCCGGCCCGTGCTGTACTGCTGCGATGAGCCCCGAACACGACCTCGGCCACGTCATCGCCACCCGTGAACTGGACTACACCGCCCCGGACGGGACGCAGCGCCCGGTGCTGCTCGAACTCGGGGCGCCCCGCCGCGACCCGCACGGCCCGGACTGGTGCTGCCCGTACCGCATCACGGGCCACCCGGACGTCAGCGAGCGCGTCGTCGAGATCTTCGGCGTGGACCCCCTCCAGGCCCTCCACCTCGCCCTGGCCCGCTTCCCCGCCGAACTGAACACCGCCGCCGGCCTGACCTTCCTCGGCGGCACCGACCTGATGCTGGGCGGCGAGACCCCCTGACGGCATATCGGGCCCACCGGCGGCGGGGTCTCAGGCGACGGTGAGGGTGGTCGGTCCGCTCGCTCCGGTGACGCCGGTGGTGGCGCATTCCAGGGCGCCCGGCTGGGGGAGGGTGATGACTTCGACCGCCTTGGCCCCCTGGAGGTAGCCCGCCACGATGGTGCCGGTGATGGTGGTGATGACCTGTCCGGCCACCGCGGTGCTGCTGCCGGTGGCCTCGATGACGCTGGTGGTGCCGTTCTGCCAGTGGAAGGTCCGCCGGGTGGTGAACCCCTCCAGGAGGTCCAGGCAGCTGGCCCCCGCGATGGTGAACTGCTCGTCGTACGATCCGCTGGTCACCTTGCCCCCGCCGTCGGCGCAGGAGGTGAGGTCACCGTCGGTGGTGACGGTGACGGCCTTCGGCTGGGAGGTGAGCGCCGGCGCGTAGCCGACGGTCTCGACGCCCTGGCACTGCAGCAACGGGGCGGAGGACGTCCGGGCGGAGCCGGCCGCCGGACCGGCGGTGCCGAGCGCGGCGACGGCGGCCAGGGCCGCCGCCAGGGTGACCGGTCGCCATCCGGCCCTGCCGGGCGCTGTCAGCGGTCGCATGCGCATCTCCATTCATGGTTCCGACTCATGGTTCCGGCGGACAGAACCGTCTCGCCGTGCGTATTGTTGCCATCACTCTCTGACATCGCAACAGCTCACGGCCTGGAGTGTGATGAACGCACTGGAACGCGGCACGCTGGCGGTGCCGGGCGCCACGCTGTACTTCGAGGTGCGCGGGTCGGGCCCAGCACTGCTGCTGATCCCGGGCAGCATCTCCGACGCCGTCGTCTTCGAGCCCCTGGCCGCCGTCCTGGCCCTAGATCACCGCGTCATCGCCTACGACCCGCGCGGCATCTCGCGCAGCCCGCTGGACGGACCCCCGGTGGACCAGCGGGTCGAGGTGCAGACCGAGGACGCCCGCCGCCTCCTGGAGCGGCTCGGCGAGCCGGGCGACGAGCCGGCGGCGGTGTTCGGCAGCTGCGGGGGCGGCCTGGTCGCGCTGGAACTGGCGGTGCGCCACCCGGAGCTGATCCGTACGGCGGTGGCGCACGAGCCGCCCGCCATGGAGCTGCTGCCGGACGCCGAGCGGTACCGGGCACTCCTCGACCGGGTCCACGAGCTGTACCGGCGCGAGGGAGTCGAGCCGGCGCTGCGGGAGCTGCAGCCGCTCTTCGGCAACCGGCCCGCCCCGCCGCTGCCCGAAGTCCTGGACAACCACCGGTTCTTCCTGGCCCACCTGCTGCTCCCGTTCACCCGCTTCGTCCCCGACCTCACCGCGCTCGCCGCGGCGGCGGACCGGATCGTGGTGGCGGGCGGGCGCGAATCGCGCGGTGATCCGGTGCACCGTCCGGCGGTGGCCCTCGCGGCGCGACTCGGCCGCCGGCCGGTGGAGTTCCCCGGCGGCCACATCGGCTACGCGAAGGCCCCGGAGGCGTTCGCGGCGCGCCTGACCGAGGTGCTCGCTGCAGCTCCCGAGCCGACGACGCTGCGGAGTTGACGCCGTGCGCATCCTGATGGGGGCCCAGAACTGCGGCTTCGGCCCGGCCGCCGAGCTGGTGGCGGTCTCCCGGCTGCTCCACGGCCACCGACGGGTCTTCGTCGGCGACGGCGTGGCGGCGCTCTTCGCGCGCCGCCACCCGGACGCCTTCGACGAGATCCACGAGATCCCCGGTGCCGCCGCCTCGGATGTGACTGACCGTCAGTTGGCGGACTGCGACCAGGTGGTCTCGGTGATGGACGCCGAGCTGGTGCTGCGGGCCGCGGTGGCGGGACGGCCGGTGACCATGGTGGACAGCCTGTTCGGCTTCTGGCAGCTCACCCGCCCGCTGCGCCGGATCCGTGACCTGTGCGCCGCCCTGCCCCGCACCTCCTTCGCCGCCGCCGCCCACCACCTGAGCGGGCTCACCCCGCACGAACGCGTGATCGCGGCCCACCTGCTCGCCACCCACGGCCTGGTGCAGAACTTCCCCGGCGTCACCGAACGGATGGCCGACTTCGCCGCACTCGGCGGCACCGGCCCGCAGCTGCACCTCACCGGCTCGCTGGTCGACCTCGAAGGCCTGCGGAACGCACCGCGCGACGCCGAGCCCGACTGCGAACTGCTGGTCAACGTCGGCGGGTTCCAGAACTTCCTGCTGGACTTCGAGGCCAACGACGACTACCTCCACCTGCTCCGCCGCTGGCTGCCGGACCTGCTGCGCGACTGGTCGCGCTTCCCGCGCGTCCTGGTCTGCGGCGGCCCCTTCGCCGGACACCGGGAGCACACCGTCACCGCCGTCGGCCGCCGGGCCGTCTGCCGCTTCCTGCCCCAGCGCGAACTCCTCCGGAAGGTGGCGACCACCCCGCACTACCTCCTCACGCCCGGGCTGACCGCCCTCCACGAGTCGCTGGCCCTCGGGCGGCTGCCGCTCGGCCTGCACGAGCAGCACTACGCCCACCTGTTCACCGTGCGCAGGCTCGGCGGCACCCTCTTCGGCCGGACGGCGGGCCGGTTCGCCGACGTCCTGCCGGACCACGCGGTGCCCGAGGACGACTTCGCCGGGACGGCCGCCCTGGTGGAGATCGCCGGCCGGATCCGCGAGGACGACGGGCTGTACGCGAGGTTCCGGCGGACCGTCAATGAGCGGATCGAACAGTACGTCTCCCTCACCCCGGCCCAACAGCGCAGCGGCGTCGACGAGTTGCGGACCGCACTGGACGGCGAGCCGCTCCCCTCGGTGCTGGCCAGGACCATCCCGCGCCCCGTCGGGGCAGACCTTCCGTGAGCTCCGACTACTCCAACTACTCCGACTACTTCGCGCTCCGCGAGCGGCTGCTCGGGCCGCTGCGCGACCAGCCGCTCACCACCGACCAGCTGTGCGAGGCCGGCCGGGTCATCTGCGGCCGCCCCGAGAGCCTCTCGCTCTACGGCGTCCCCGCCCCCGAACTGACCGCCCGCGGCCTACGGGTGCTCGGACGGACCGCTCTGGAGTGCACCAAGGACCCCCACCCCGCCGTCCTCGCCGAACTGCTCGCCGAGCTCCAGCCCCCGCCGAGCCGACGCCCCATGGTGGCCGACCTGTTCTGCGGCTCGGGCAACATCGGCCACCACCTCCACCGGCGCCTCGGCCACCCCGTCCACGCCGCCGAGTACGACCCGCTGGTGTACGCCGCCACCCGCCACAACCTCGACCGCCTCTCCTCCGCCGTCACCCTCCACCGGGCCGACTACCGCTGGCTCCTCACCGCGCTCCCCGCCCGCAGCGAGTGCGACACCTACGTCCTCGACCCACCCTGGGGCGCCACGGCCTTCACCCCGGACGGCCTGGACCTGACCCGCACCGCGCCACCGCTCCCGGAGATCCTCGACGACATCCGCCGATCCCGCGACGACCTCCCCTGCCTGGTCGTGATCAAGACCAACGACCGGATCATCGACGACTCCCTGCACCGCTCCCTGGGAGACGCCGTCCACCTGCGCTCCTTCACCCCCGAGCCGCTCCTGCCACCCGGCCTCAACGCGGCATTCCACCTCTACCGCCTCCGCGGTGCGCCCACATCGCGGGCATGACCGGCCCGGGACCTCACGTCGCGGCGGCACTCGAGGTCTTCAACACCGTCGTGCTGAACGCCCGGCAATGCGGCTGCTCGCCGAGGCCGGCCGGCCCCGGCGAGCAGCCGACGGGCTACCAGCGGTCGTGCACCTGCGGCCGGATGCGGCGCTCGTACAGCTCCCGCACGGCGTCGAGCGTGGCCGCGGGCAGCGGGTCCAGGCCGGCGGCCGCGGCGTTGGACTGCGCCTGTGCCACGTTGCGGGCGCCGGGGATCACCGTCGTCACCCCGGGCTGCTGGACGATCCACCGCAGTGCCGTCTGCGCCGGGGTGGCGCCCTCGGGGGCGAGTGCGGCGAACTCCCTGGCCGCTTCGACGCCCGTGGCGAAGTCCACGCCGGAGAAGGTCTCGCCCTGGTCGAAGGCCTCGCCGTGGCGGTTGTAGGTGCGGTGGTCGTCCGGGCCGAAGACGGTCTGCTCGCTGTAGCGGCCCGAGAGCAGCCCAGAGGCGAGCGGCACCCGCGCCAGGATCGCCACCCCGGCCGCCTCGGCGGCGGGCAGGACCCGCTCCAGCGGCCTGAGCCGGAAGGCGTTCAGGATGATCTGCACGCTCGCGACGCCCGGGCGCGCGATCGCGGTCAGCGCCTCCTCACACGTCTCCACGCTCACCCCGTAGGCGGCGATCCGCTCCTCCGCCACCAGGGTGTCCAGGGCGTCGAACACCTCGTCCGAGGAGTAGACGGGCGTGGGCGGGCAGTGCAGCTGCACCAGGTCCAGCCGCTCCACACCCAGGTTCGCGCGTGAACGGTCCGCCCAGGCGCGGAAGTTGGCGAGCTGGTAGTGCTCGGGCCGCTGCTCGACCCGGCGGCCGAACTTGGTGGCGACGAAGACCTCCGCGTCCGGGCGCTCCTTCAGGAAGCGGCCGATCAGCCGCTCGCTGCGGCCGTCGCCGTAGACGTCGGCGGTGTCGAAGAGCGTGACGCCCGCCGCCACGGAGGCGTCGAGCACGGCCAGGGCGTCCTCCTCCCGGACATCCCCCCAGTCCGCACCGAGCTGCCAGGTGCCGAGTCCGACGATCGAGACGGGACGGCCGGTACGGCCGAGTGCGCGCTGTTCCATGCCGCGAGCCTCTCACGACGCGCCCGCCCACGCCGACCCCGGCACTGCCCGGGCGGCCTCCGACCGTCACCGCGTATGACGTCGGCCGTGCCGTGTCCGCGTGCCGCCGTCATGTTGCGCGAAGTGCGCGAAAGGCGTCCGCGTGGTCGGTGGCCCACGTACGGAAGGTGCGCGCGGGTGTCCCGGTGACCTGTTCCACGGTGTCCGTTGAAGGCAACGGATCGGTGACCATCCGGGCCTGGGCCCGGAGGATGCCGTCAACGGCTTCGGCCGGCCAACCCCGGGCGAGCATCTGCTGCCGTGCTGCCTCGGGCGCAGCCTCCTCCCAACGCGCCGGGCGGCCGGTCACCTCACCGATGATGCGGACCTGCTCGGCCCGGGTCAGCGACTCGGGCCCGGTCAGTTCATGGACCGCACTGGCATGGCCGTCGCCGATGAGCGCGCGCACTGCGACCGCCGCAATGTCCCTCTCGTCCACCACGGGTGCGGCAGCCGCCCCGTACGGCTCGCGCACGACTCCGCCGGAGCGGATCTGCTCGGCCCAGTCCAGCGCATTGGCCGCGAAGACGTGTGGCCGCAGGACCGTCCACTCCAGCCCGGACTGTGCGATCAGCCGCTCGGCCTGCTGTTCATGGTCGCGCACGGCCACGGACGACAGATAGACAATGCGGCGCGCGTGCCTGGCAGTCATCTCCAGGACCGTCGGCATGCCCTCGGCTTCGGCGAACGGCCAGACCAGGAGCACCGCCTCGATCCCCTCCAGCGCCGTGTGCAGGGTGCGCGGATCGGACAGGTCGCCGCGCACGACATCGACGTCGGCCGGAAGACCGGCCGCTTCGGGAACGCGGGTCAGTGCGCGAACCGAGGCCCCCGCCTCCACCAACTGCGCCACAACCTGCCGACCGACTGTGCCGGTCGCCCCGGTCACCAGGACCTGGCGATGCCTCGACATGGGCATTCCCCCTCTCTCCGGGCCAGCCGCGACGTGAGTGCCGCCACGGTTGACCACCTCATTGGTGATCAACCGTATGAAGAGTCGGAGAGACATTCCATGCGTGGATGACTCGTTTTCATACGCCATCGTCTTCCTATGGCGGCCCGTAGACTCCGCTCCGTGGATGTGCCCTCTGAGCCGCTGCTGGAGAGCAGAGCACCTGCGATGCGGTGTGCTCAACGTGTGTGCCCGTGTATCCGCCGAGAGAGACGGCTGGTCAACCGTCAGATCCGCAGCATGACAGGGTCGCCGGGCAGGATTGACCCGCGAGGGCGGCGCGCCGGGGCTGGGCCCGGCCGGGAGCCGGGGAGTGGTGCGGGTGACGGGGGTCACAGGGAACCGGTGGGGGCGGGCGGACAGGGAGGGGTGTGGAACTGTCACTGCGGGCGCGCCTACGCGCCGGGGACCAATGTGCGTACGGGGAGATCTTCGATGAGCATGCGCAGGCGATATACGCGTACGCGGTGCGGCGGTTGGGGGACTGGGCGGCGGCGGAGGATGTCGTCTCGCTGACGTTCCTGGAGGCCTGGCGGCTGCGCGGGAAGTTGCATGAGGACGGCGAGGGTGTGCGGCCGTGGTTGTTCGGGATCGCCACCAATGTGCTGCGCAACACTGCCCGGGCGGGCCGCCGGCACCGGGCCGCGATGGAGCGGTTGCCGGAGCGCGAGGTGGTGCCGGACTTCGCCGACGAGTTGGTCGAACGGCTGGAGGACAGCAGTCGGTTGGCCGCCGTGCGACGGGCGTTGGCGCAGCTGCGCCGTGGCGACCGGGAGGTCTTCAGCCTGTGCGTCTGGGCGGGGCTGGAGTACGCGGCGGCCGCCGAGGCGTTGGGGGTGCCGGTCGGTACGGTGCGCTCCCGGTTGTCGCGTGCCCGGGCCCGGCTGCGGGTCCTGGTGGACGCGGAACTCGCCGTGGGGGAACGGGCGGCGGGAAAACGTGTGGAACCCGTCGGCGGTGGCGGACAGGTACGGAATGACCGCGTCGGAGCGGTCCGGTCGATACAGGGGAACAGCCGATGAACCGGATGCCAGAGCATGGGGAGCCGGTGCTCCCCCCCGACCGCCACCAGCTGTTGAGGGGACATCTGATGAGCGAGATCAGCCAGGAGAACACCACCGCCAGCGCGCGGACCAAGCGGCGCCGGCTCGGCTGGGTGGCCGTGCCCGCCCTGGCCGGGGGCCTGGCGCTGGCGGTCGTGCTGAGCGGCGGGGACGGCACCCCGCGGGTGAAGTCCGCGCAGGCGCCGATCGCGGCGCCTGGGCAGTCGGAGGCCTCGGGGCCGGCCAAGGCGACGGGGTCGACTGGCGCGAAGGCCGGGGTCGTGCCCGCCAGCGCCGTGGAGCTGCTGGACCACGTCGCCCAGGTCGCGGCGAGCCGGCCGGGCGGGGATGTGAAGCCCGGCCAGTTCGTCTACACCGAGTCGATGGTGACCAACAACGTGTTCGACTCCTCGGGCCATGTGAAGCTCGACACCGTGCCCCACAAGCGGGAGGTCTGGCTCTCGGTGGACGGACGGCAGGACGGCCTGCTGGTCGAGGAGGCCAGCCCGAGCCTGCCTGGCAGCAACACCAAGCTGTCGGGGCCGCACCAGCCCGGCATCGAGAGCCCGACGTACGAGTACCTGGCCACCCTCCCGACCGACCCGGACACCCTGCTGCAGAAGCTCTACGACGAGACCATCGGCAAGCGCCCGAAGGAGGAGCGGGCGTTCAAGGCCATCAGTGAGCTGCTGAAGGAGCAGATCGCCCCGCCGGCCGTCACCGCCGCGCTCTACCGGGCGGCGGCGAAGATCCCGGGCGTCACCCTGGAGAGCGACGCGGTGGACATCACGGGGCGGCACGGCATCGCGGTGGCGCGGGTCGCCGACGGCGCCCGGCTGGAGTGGATCTTCGACAAGGACAGCTACGCCTTCCTCGGCCAGCGCGGGGAGGTCGTCGAGCAGGGCAGTGACTTCGGCACGCCCGGTACGGTCTTCGGCCAGGGCGCCGTGGTGAAGCGCGCGATCGTCGACAAGGCGGGCGACCAGCCGACCGCGCAGCAGACCCAGGCGCAGGCGCCGCAGGCCTGAGTCGGAGCCGCCCCGCTGCCCGGTCCGTGAACCGGGCAGCGGGGCGGCGGCATGTCGGGACGTACGAGCCGCTGTCAGAGCCGCTTGGCAGGATGCTCCCCATGCTCGCCATCCACCCTGACCAGCGCCGCAACGCGCGGCCCGCCCGGCCCGCGCCCCCCGATGTCCGGGGCGACTTCGAGGTGCACCTGACCGTCGGGCCCGGTGCCGCCGAGGCGCTGGCCGCGTGGGCCGACCGCCACGGACACGGCCACGGCCTGAAGTTCACCCACATCCTGCTGGAGCGCGGTGCGTCGCCCTCGCAGCCGATGCTCACCCTGCGGGCCGCCGGCACGCTGGAGGAGGTCGCCGCCGTGACCGCCCGGGCCAGGGGCCGGTTGGGACGGGCCGGATTCACCGTCCTGCGGGCGAAGATCGAGGCCACGCCGTGGGCGGAGGGCGTCCCGGCCTCGGACGAGGACGCCGTGCCGCACGGGGCCGGCCGCTACTTCGAGCACCACGTCAAGCTCCTGCTTCCGGGCCACCCGGTTCCCACAACAGACATCGCCCGCCTCACCGAGCTCGCCGAGCTGGCCGTCCGGCACGGCGCGCACCTGTCGCGCAACCCGCGCCGGGTGCGCGAGGACGGTCGGCGCGAGTGGTTCGTGACCCAGCGGTGCCGCCTGGTCGGCCTGGACACCGCCGGCCGCCGACTGGACGCGCTGCTGCGGGACCTTGCCGCCGACGGCCGCGAAGTGGCCTCGGTGGAGCGCGAGTTCGTCGTCGTCGACAGTGACGAGGCCCTCGACGCGGGATGGATAACCGAGCACGGCTACGGGGCCGGCCGGTACGGAGTGGGGGAGTCGGCATGACCGAGGACCAGTCGCGGGAGCAGTCGCGGGCCGAGTCGCGGGCCCAGACGCCCGTGGTATGGGAGGAACTGCGGTACGGGCCGTGGCAGGGTGTCCTGCTGCCCAAGCAGCCACCGCCGGAGGACGTCCGGGAGGACCTGGACCTGCCCAGGGGCATCCGGCCCATCGACGACGAGACGGTGACCCAGCAGCCGGTCTTCGACCCCGCCCTCGCCGGGTACAGCCGCGCCCTCCGCCCGAGCGAGCCCGCGTTCACCGACCCGCTGCTCGCCGAACGCTGGCTCGCCGCGCGGCGCGAGGCGCTCAGCACCGTACTGTCCGCCGTCGCCGGTTCGCCGTGGGCCGAACACCTGGTGCTGCGCGGCAGCGTCCTGCTGCGGGCCTGGTACGGCGAGCAGGCGCGGGAGCCGGGCGACCTGGATTTCGTGGTCCGCCCGGTGGAGTGGAGCCTGGAGGACGAGCGCACGGACCGGATGTTCGAGGAGCTCGCCGCCGCGGCCGAACGCCTCTCGGGCGCGGTGCGGCTGCACGCGGACGAGGCGGTCGGCGACGAGATCTGGACCTACAGCAGGATTCCCGGACGCAGGCTCGTCCTGCCGTGGTCGGCACCGGGCCTCCCGGGCGGGAGCGTCCAACTCGACTTCGTCTTCACCGAGCACCTGCCCGTCCCGCCGCAGCCCTACCTGCTCCCGGGCGTCACCGGCCCGCTGCTCGGCGCGACGCCGCAGCTGTCCCTCGCGTGGAAGGTCCTCTGGCTGGTCTCCGACAACCACCCCCAGGGCAAGGACCTCTACGACGCGATCCTGCTCTCGCGCACCGCCGAGCTTCCCTACGACCTGCTGCGGCAGGTCTTCACCCACGCCGACGAGAACTGGTCGTGCTGGCCGGTCTTCCCGGGGCAGATCAGCGGGCTTGAGGTCGACTGGGAGGAATTCGCCAAGGACTACCCGCAGTTCGCCGAACCCGTCGAGGAGTACCCGGCCGAACTGCTGGCCGCGCTCCACCCGACCTTCGCCGACCACGGCGAGTACGCGCTGCGGGCCCAGTGGCTGGCCCCGCTGATCGGGGAGCTGCGGGAGGTACTGGCGCGCGAGGGCATGGACGAGGTCCAACAGCGCATGTCCGGACGCCGCATGCTCCCGGACAACACCCTCGTGGTCACCTGCGAACTGCTGGGCGGCGACCTCGACGGCGCCGAGCGGGTGGTCGCCGATCACCTCGACGCCCGGCCGGACCGGACGACCCGCCTGCTGGTGGAAGCCGCCGCGCGCTACGCCGGTGAGCTCACGGGCGACGGCTCGGTGAGCGCCGACAGCTGAGGCCGATGGCCTGTCACCGCCTGGGCATCCGCTGGTCGGGTCTCACGTGGTCGGCAGGCCCGCCTCGGCGGCGAGGACGGCGAGGGCCTGCTGCAGTGCGGTGAGCTGGGCCGGCGTCAGGGCGGCGGTGAACTGCCGGTCGAGCTCGCGGGCGGTGGCGGTGCACCGGGCGAGGAGTTCGCGGCCGTGGTCGGTGAGGGTGAGGATCTGGCGGCGGCGGTCGGCGGGGTCGCGGACCCGTTCGACGGCGCCCAGGCCTTGGAGGTGGTCGGCCAGCGAGACGACCAGGCTGGGGACCACGCCGAGTCGGGTGGCCAGGTCCTGTTGCGAGGCTGACGTCGCGTGAGCGAGGGCGGCCATCAGGCCGACGTGCTTGGGCTTGACGCCCAGTGGCTCCACTGCGGCCGCGAAGCGGTCGGCGGCGACCGTCCCGAGCGTGCCGAGCTTGAACACCACGGTGCCGGGGATGCCGGCGCCCTCTTCGACGGGCCGATCGGCCTTGGCTTCATCCATGTCTCGAAGCATACAATCGGCATAATGATTCACGGCTCAAATAATTTAAGGAGGGAAGAGTATGCGGATCGTGCCGGCCGGCCTCAATGGCCGCCGAACGGGCTCCCCGGAGGGGCTGACTGTGCGTGTCGGCGGTGTTACGCTCCCACTAAGAGAGAGTGGACTCTCACTTGTTGGCGGAAGTGCCGCGGGGGCCGACCGGCGGCGGCTCCGCCGAGCGTTCGCTGCTCTGGTGGCCTGACGGCCGGTGAGGAGAGACCACATGACCGCGCCCGCACCGCAGTTACCCTTCGAGCGCCCCAATGCGCTGGACCTGGCGCCGCTGCTCGCGCGCCTGCGCGAGGAGGGTCCGATCACGCGGGTGACGACACCCGCCGGCGACCCGGCCTGGCTGGTGACCCGCTACGAGGAGGCCCGGGAGATCCTGGGCGACACCCGGTTCTCCCGGCTGCGCCCCGACACCGAGGGCGCCCCGAGGATCTCGGCCTCGGCGCTGCACACGCGCCCCGCCCCCACGCCGGAGGACGAGGACCGCGAGCACACCCGGATGCGCCGGATGCTGGCGCCCGCGTTCAGCGCACCGCGGATGCGCCGGATGGGCGAGCGGATCGGGGAACTCGCCGCATCCTGCCTGGACGCGATGGCGGAGGAGCGTGCGCGGGATCCGCGACGCGCCGTCGACCTGCACGACCACCTGTCGTTCCCGCTGCCGGTGATGGTGATCTGCGAGCTGCTGGGCGTGCCGGTCGCGGACCGGGAGCTGCTGCGCGGCTGGTCGGAGCGGATCGCCGCGCTGTACGGCGGGGCCGACGGAGCCGCGGCCATGGCCGAGTTCGAGGCGTACGTGGCCGCCATCGCCGCGGAGAAGCGCAAGCGGCCGGGGCAGGACGTGATCAGTGACATCCTCGCCGTGCAGGCGCAGGACCCCTCGTTCACCGAGGAGGAGATGACCCGCCTGGCGGTGGGGCTGCTGTTCGCGGGCCACGAGACGACGTCGACCCGGATCGACCTGGGGGTGCTCTTCCTGCTGGGTGACACCGGCCGGCGGGACCGCTTCGCCGCCGACCCCGAGGGATCGGCCCGCGCCACCGTGGAGGAGGTGCTGCGGATGGCCGCGCCCGGCGCCCTGGGCCTGACCCGCTACGCCCGCGAGGACGTGACGCTCGCGGGGACGGCGATCGCGCGGGGCGAGGCGGTGCTGGTGGCGATCAACGCCGCGAACCGGGACGGGCGGGCGTTCGAGGAGCCGGACACCTTCGACCCCTCGCGTTCCCCCAACGCGCACCTGGCCTTCGGGCACGGCGGCCACTACTGCATCGGCAACGCGCTGGCCCGCACCGAGCTGCAGATCGCGCTGACCGCGCTGTTCCGGCGCTTCCCCGGCTTGCGGCTGGCGGTGGACGCGCGCAGTCTGCGCGACCACTCCGAACGGCTGGCGGGCGGCATCGGCGCGGTCCCGGTGCTCTGGTGAGCGGGGAGCAGCAGCGCGGGCGGCCCGCCGCGCGGGTGGTGGCGGACACCTCGCGGTGCGTGTCGTCAGGGCAGTGCGCGGTGACCGCGCCGTCGGTGTTCGACCAGGACGAGTCCGGGCAGGTCGTCGTGCTCGCCGCCGAGCCCGTCGGACGGGCGGCGGAACTGGCCCGCGAGGCGGCCGCCAGGTGCCCGGTCTCGGCGCTCCGGCTGCAGCCGGCAGGTTAGCGGCCGGTGTGCCGACATCTGCCCGGGCGTCAGGGTGTGCGGGCGCGAAGGGCGGGGGCGGGGCAGGGCAGCGGGCGGGCCCCGGTGGGGGAGAGGCCGTCGAGGACCAGGGCCAGGTACCGGCGCCAGCCGTCCTCCTGGGGGTCCATCGTCCACAGCACCGAGACCAGCATGACGACGAGGCGGTGCAGGTCGTCGGGGACGAGGTCGGCGCGGATCACGCCCGCGCTCTGACCGCGCGCCAGCAGGGCGTCGAGGGCGGCGAAGAACTCCTCGCCGGTCGCCGGGGTCAGGACGCCGGCGGCGCGGGCGGCGGCCAGGACGTTGTGGTCGGCGGCCACCGACTCCAGGGCCGCCGCCAGCACGCGGGCCAACCCGGACGCGGGGTCCGGGTCGGCGGCGGCGGCCTCGATGACGGGCCGGACGTGCTCTCCGAACTGCTGGTCCAGCACGGCCCGCAGGAGCGCGGCCTTGTCGGGGAAGCGGCGGAAGAGCGTGGCGGACCCGACACCGGCCCGGCGCGCCACGTCGTCCAGGTGGGCGTCGGGGCCCTGTTCGGCGAAGACCTCCCGGGCGGCCCGGACGATCTTCTCCGCGTTGCGGGCGGCGTCGGCGCGCAGCAGCCGGGGGGCGTCGGGGACCATCCCGGCAGCCTATCCAAGCCCCGCGGCCCGTCCGGTAGCCCGGCGCCGTCCGGTAGCCCGTCCTGGAGGGGCCGGGGGCGGGTCAGGCCGGGTGGTGGTCGGGGACGGCGTTCAGCTCGATGCCGTGTTCGAGCAGGGCCTTCATCGCGCACAGCGCGGTGGTGAAGCCGCCGACGGTGTCGTTCACCCACCGGACGGTGTCGTCGCCCGAGCCCTGGAAGCCGGTCTCGGTGGCCTCGACGAAGGTGACCTCCGCCGTGTGCGGGGTGAACGCCAGCTCGACCGTGGTCGGCTGCTCGTAGTTGCCCCACTCGAACCGGATCAGCCGTCCCTCGCGCACCTCCTGGACGCGGACGTCGGCCGATGCGCCGTAGGTGTCCCAGTCCCAGCGCAGCTGGGCTCCCGTGACCATGGGCCCGCTGCTCCTGCTGTACCAGAACCTGGTCGTGACGGCCGGATCGGCGAAGGCCTGGAACGCCTCCGTCGCGGGCCGGCGCACCAGCATGCAGGCGTAGGCGGCGGGGGCCTTGGTGAGGTGTCGGTTCTCCATGGACATGATCATGCTCCACTCCGGGGTCGTTCGGGTCGTTCCTGCGGACTGGCGTCGTCGCGGCTCGTCCGGGCGGACCGCGGGTCCCGTTCCGCCGCCTCGGCGAGGTCCTTGATGCGGGCCAGTCGCCGGTCCCAGTCGGCGGCCAGCGAGGCCATCCACCGCGCCGTGGCGTCGAGCGCCGCGGACCGCACCGCGTAGCGCACCTCGCGGCCGATGCGGGCACCGGTCACCAGCCCGGCGGCCTCCAGGACCGTGAGGTGCTTGACCACGGCCTGACGCGAGACGGGGAGGTGCTGGGCGAGCGTCGTCGCGCTGGCCTCGCCCTGCGCGGCGAGCAGGTCGAGCAGCCGGCGCCGGGTCGGGTCGGCCAGGGCCGCGAGGACGGTGTCGACCGGCTCGGTGGCGGGCTCGACGGCCGGTTCGGCGGCGTCGCGGGGTTCGTCGGTCACGCGGAGGGCTGTTCGGCGCGCTTCCTGAGGGCGTCGAGCTCCTGGCCCCAGCCGCCCGTGTTGTCCTCGACCGCCTTGCCGCGCAGTTCCTCGGGCCCGGCCAGTGCCGCGAACCCGCTCTCGACCACGCGCAGCCGCGTCCTGCCGCCCTCCGGGGTCAGCGTGAACTCCACGAGGGTGCTGTTGTCCTCGCGCAGTTCTTCCCCGGGGAACGCGCTGGCCCAGCGGTAGGCCAGGTAGGTCGGCGGTTCGACCTTCTCCACGCGCACCGGGAAGTCGCCGTACTCCGGGTTCTTCGCCACCGTCTCCTCGCCCTCCCGGGCCACGGTGCCGGGCAGGCCCGCCTTGTCGGCCACCCAGAAACCGGGCTCGGCCACCAGCGACCAGACCCGCTCCAGGGGTGCCTCGATCAGGGTTTCGCGTTCGATCCGGTCCTCGCTCATGACGGGACTCCTTTCAGCGCCGACAGCAGGTGCAACTCCAGAGTTGCACGAGGTGGTGGCGGGTGCAACCCGGGAGTTGCGGGTCAGCCGCCGTAGCGCCGCTGCCTGGCGCCGAAGCTGCGGACGGCGCGCAGGAAGTCCACCTCGCGGAAGGCGGGCCAGTGGGCCTCGCAGAAGTACAGCTCCGAGTAGGCGCTCTGCCAGAGCAGGAAGTTCGACAGCCGCTGCTCGCCGCTGGTGCGGATGACCAGGTCGGGGTCGGGCTGGCCGGCGGTGTACAGGTGCGGGGCGATGTCGTCGACGGTCAGGGCGTCGGCGACCTCGGTCAGGGACGCGCCCGCCTCGGCCCGGGAGTACATCAGGTCGCGCATGGCGTCGACGACCTCCTGGCGGCCGCCGTAGCCGACGGCCAGGGTGACGTGGGCGCCGGTGGTGCACGTGCGGGTCGCCTCGACGGCCTCCTTGAGGGCGCGGGCGGTGCTGTCGGGCAGGGCGTCGGTCATTCCGGCGAGGTGGACCTGCCAGCGGGCGTCCGGGCCGGTGAGGCGGTCGGTGACCACCTGCTCGATCAGCCGCATCAGGTAGGCGACTTCGGCGTCGCCGCGGCGCTGGAGGTTCTCGGTGGAGCAGACGAATACGGTGATGTGCCCGATCCCGAGGGCCTCGCACCAGGAGAGCACCTCCTCGACGTGCTCGGCGCCCGCCTTGTGGCCGAGGCTCGGGTTGGCCATGCCCATCTGCCGGGCCCAGCGGCGGTTGCCGTCCATGATCAGCCCGACGTGCCGGGGGAGGGGGCCCGCGGCGACCTCGCGGCGCAGGCGGCGGGTGTAGAGGGAGCGGAGCAGGTCGGGCACGGGCACCGTCCAGGTGGGTCGGGGGTGGCGGCCCGGCGTTTCCGGCGGGCCGTGGTCGGGCGGGTGACGGTCGCGCGGCTCACGACTCCGACGGCAGGTCGCCCGGGTTGCCTGGGCCGCTGAGGTCGCCCGGGTCGGTCAGGTCGCGCAGGTCGCCGAGGGTGCCCGCGCACACCGCCGTCAGCAGCAGCAGGCCCACGCCGATGCCGGCGCCGAGCGGGTGGAATCCGGCACCGGCGACCGAGAGGCCGAGGATGGTCGCGCCGCCGGCGGCGCTGGCGGCGGCCAGGGTCCAGACGCCGATCCGGAGCCGGCGGGTGCCGGGTGGCACGACGGCGTCCGCGCCGACGCCGGTGAAGATGCGGGGGATCTGGATCGCACCGAGGCCGAGGGAGATCCACCAGGCGGCGAGCACCGCGGTGCGCAGGGTGGGCGGTGAGGCGTCCGCGTCGAGGCCGCCGTGGACCGAGACGACCACGGCGGTGCCGAGGAGTGTCGGCCCGGCGAGGCGGCGGACCGCCCAGCCCGCCAGTGTGATCGCGGCGGCCGGCGTGGGCCGGGGTCGGGGTGCGACCAGGGCGATGCCGAGCAGCAGCAGGGTGGTGCAGCCGTGGGTGACCGTGTTCCGCACGGCGTCGGCCGGCAGGGGGCCGGCCTGCTCGGCGGCCAGGTGGCTCAGGAACCAGGCGGCGAGGGCGACCGTGATGCCCATGGTGGCCACCCGCCGGTGGCGCTGCGCCGGGAAGTCGGCGGGCCACAGGGCCGGGTGCAGCCACATGTCGACGATGCCGGCGACCAGGTTGGGCCAGGACTTCCAGCCCGCGCCCCGGGCCTCGTCCTCCACCATCGAACCCCAGCGCTCGCGGAAGGCGTCCGGGTAGAGCCTGACCAGGCTCCGGGTGACGACGCTCATGCCGGGTTCACCCCCAGGCGCCGCAGTCCCGCGTCCGCGACGCGGGCCATGGCGCGCAGTTCGTGTTCCAGGACTTCGCGGCCGAGCGGCGTCAGCCGGACCGGGCGCTGGCGGCCCTGGCCGTCGAGCGGCTCGATCAGCCGTTTCGTCTCCAGTCTGGCCAGCGCCCCGTACAGGCTGCCGGGGCCCAGGCGTTCCCCGGTCAGCTCCTCGATCGCCGTGTTGACGGCGTATCCGTGCAGCGGCCCGTCGGCCAGTGCGCAGAGCACCAGCGTCTGGGCGTCGTTGGCTTGCATGTGTCGCTCCTCCCGATCTGACGGAGCACCATACTACGTGCTGCGAAGTACGCGCCACGTACTACGTGACGGGTGCCGTCGCCGCCCTGGGCCGTGGCATGACGGGTGGTCGGTCGGACAATCGGCCGCCCCGTGCGGGATTCCCGTGCGCCGGGGCTCGCGCCGGGTGCGCGGGGGGTTGCGCCCGGCGGCGGCGCCCGCGCGGGTGTGCGAACCGGGGCGACGGGGCAGCCGCCTCTGGGGCGACGCGCACCTGCGTCACCCAACTCCCGGCGATCCTAGGACGGTTGAGCGATGCCCACGCACACCCCGGTACGTACGGCGCGGCCCCGGCGCTACCTGATGTGCCGGCCGACGTACTTCACGGTGGACTACGCCATCAACCCGTGGATGGACCCGGCGCAGCCCACCGACACCGCGCTCGCCGTCCGCCAGTGGGAGCGGCTGCACCGGACGTACCGCCGGCTCGGCCACACCGTCGAGCTGATCGACCCGGTGCCCGGCCTGCCCGACATGGTCTACGCCGCCAACGGTGCGACCGTGCTGGACGGCCGGGCCCTGGTGGCGACCTTCCGCTACCCGGAGCGGGCCGCCGAGTCCGAGGCGTACCAGTCCTGGTTCCGGCTGCACGGCTACCGCGCGGTGCGCCGCGCCGCGCACGTCAACGAGGGCGAGGGCGACCACCTCGTGGTCGGCCGCCGGGTGCTCGCCGGCACGGGCTTCCGCACCTCGCGGGCCGCCCACGCCGAGGCGGAGGAGCTGTTCGGCGTCCCGGTGGTCAGCCTGACCCTGGTCGACCCGCGCTTCTACCACCTGGACACCGCGCTGGCCGTGCTCTCCGACGACCACGTCATGTACTACCCGGAGGCCTTCGACGCCGACAGCCGCTCCGTGCTGCGCGCCCTCTACCCGGACGCCGTCCTCGCCGACCGGGCCGACGCCGAGGTGTTCGGGCTCAACGCGGTCTCGGACGGCCGCCGGGTGCTGCTCCCGGAGGCCGCCAAGAACCTGGCCGGCCGGCTCGCCGAGGAGGGCTACGAGCCGATCCCGGTGGACGTCTCCGAGCTGCTCAAGGGCGGCGGCGGGGCGAAGTGCTGCACCCTGGAGCTCAGGCCGTGACCAGCAGCACCTCCAGGCGGCGGCCCGCTCGTGACCGTGACGGGCGGGCCGCCGCCGATGTGGGAACTCCCTAGGAGCTCAGGCGCCGAGCCAGAGGTCCGGCCCGAACACCTCGTAGTGGATGTCCGCCGCCGGGACGCCCGCCGCGAGCAGCTGGCCGCGTACGGCGCGCAGGAAGGGCAGCGGGCCGCACAGGTAGGCGGTGGTGCCGACCGGGACCTCGACGGTCGACAGGTCGACCAGGCCGGTGCGCTCGGCCGGCCAGTCGCCGAGCGGCCGCTGGTAGAAGACGTGGGCGGTGGCGTCGGCCAACTCGGCGGTGAGCTGCTCGAGTTCGGCGCGGAAGGCGTGGTTGAGCTGGTCGCGGTCGCCGTGCACCGCGACGATCCGCCGGGTGGAGCCGGTCGCGGCGAGGTGGTCGAGCATCGCGGTCATCGGGGTGTTGCCGATGCCGGCGGAGGCGAGCAGCACCGGGCCGTCGCCGTCGGCGAGGGCGATGTCGCCCAGCGGGGGCGCCAGTTCGACGGTGTCGCCGGCCCGCAGGCGGTCGTGCAGGTGGCCGGAGACCTCGCCGCCGGGCTCGCGCTTGACGCTGAACCGCAGGGCGCCGTCGGCGCCGCCGGACAGGCTGTACTGGCGGATCTGGTGGGCGCCGTCGGCGAGTTCGGTGCGCACCGAGACGTACTGGCCGGGGCGGAAGGCCGGGACGGGGTGGCCGTCGGCCGGGCGGACCAGGTAGGTGGTGACGGTCGAGGTCTCCGGGTGGCGGGCGACCACGGTGTACGGGCGCCACAGGTCGGCCGGGTCGCCGCCGGCCGCGGCCTCGGCGCGCAGCCGGTCCTCGAGGGCGATCAGCGCATTGGCCATCAGCCAGTAGACCTCGTCCCAGGCGGCGGCGACCTCGGGGGTGACGGCCTCGCCGAGCACCTCGACGATCGCCGCGAACAGGTGCTCCTGGACGACCTTGTACTGGGCGCTCTCGATGCCGACCGAGACGTGCTTGTGGGCGATCCGGGCGAGCATCGCGTCCGGGCGCCGGTCGGGGTGGGCGATCAGCGCGGAGGCGAAGGCGGCTATCGAGCCGGCCAGCGCCTCGCGCTGGGTGCCGTTGGCCTGGTTGCCCCGGTTGAACAGGTCGCGCAGCAGCTCGGGGTGGGCGGCGAACAGCCGGTCGTAGAAGCGCGGGGTGATGTCACCGATCGCGGCGCCCACGACGGGCAGGGTGGCCTCGACGACCTCGGCGGACTTCGCGGACAGCATCAGAGGAGCTCCTGACTGGTAGCTGAGAACCGGTGTCTCAAGAATCGGCGTCTCAGAATGTGCATCTGAGACTCGTATTTAAGGCCGCGGGCGCCGACCGACCCCTCGGGGGCGGGGTCAGTCGATGGTCAGTCGGCGGGTCAGTCGGCGGGTCGGGCGGTGAGGCTGAGCAGGACCGGCCCGGTGGGGGAGGCCACCAGGTCGTCGATGCTGAGCGGGTCGAGCGCGGCGAAGAACGCCTCCTGGGCGCCGCGCAGCGCCCCGCGCAGCCGGCAGGCGGCCCGCAGCGGACACGGCGGCTCGTCCTCGCAGCCGACGACGTCGCCGACGCCCTCCAGCTCGCGCAGCAGCAGGCCGATCGAGCCGGTCCGCCCGGCGAAGGTGATCATCAGCCCGCCGCCGCGCCCGCGCCGGGCCTCCACCACCCCGAGGTGCTGCAGCCTGCTGACCACCTTGGCCGCGTGGGTGTACGGCACGCCGACCGACTCGGCCACCTCGCGGGTGGTCGGGTTCTCGCCCTCGCCGAGGACGGCGAGCCGCATGGCGATGCGGAGGGCGATGTCGGTGCTCTTGGTCAGCCTCACGATCGAAACGCTAGCGAATACGACTCCAGAACTCCAATTTCTTGCACGACCACGACCACGACCGCGACCGCGACCGGGACGGCGACCGCGACCGGGACCACGGCGGCACCAGGACGGCGACCGCAGCCCCGGTCGCGCCGTCCCGCCGGTCCTGCCAGTCCCATTGGTCGCATCCCGGTCGAATCTGAACAGTTGGCGACATTACCGATCAGCTCCTGACGCGCCGTCACCACGCGATCTACGCTTCGCAGCGGCTCCGGAGCCACGCCCTTCACCAGCTCCCCGCACCACCTTCCCGCACCACCTCCCCTCGGCTCGAATCCCCTGGAGAAATCCGTGAGATCACCGCGCGCACCCCGGCGCACCTGGACGGCCGTGGCGGCGATATCCGCAGCCACGGCCGCACTGCTCGCCCAGCCCGCCACCGCCGAGGCCGCCGCGCCCCCGCCGACCGTGGCGGCCCACGTGCCGGTGGCGCCCTACCCGGCCGGTGTGGCGCTCACCCCCAACGGCGCCCGGGCCTACGTGACCAGCCAGAGCACCGGCACCGTCAGCGTCCTGGACACCGCGAGCCGGACGGTGACCGGCAGCTTCACCGCCGGCACCGGCTCGTACGCCGTCGCCGTCTCGCCGGACGGCAGGCGCGCCTACCTGACCCACCACCTGGACAACGCGGTCAGCGTCGTGGACACCGCGACCGGCACCGTCACGGCGACCGTCCCGGTCGGCACCCAGCCCTGGGGCCTGGCGCTGTCCCCGGACGGCGCGCGCGCCTACGTCAGCAACGCCGGGGCGGGCACCGTGAGCGTGCTGGACACCGCGAGCAACACCGTCACCGCCACCGTCCCGGTCGGCGCCGAGCCGCACGGGCTCGCCGTCTCGCCCGACGGCAAGCGGCTGTACGTCGCGGCCTCCGGCGCCAAGGCGGTGAACGTGGTCGACACCGTGAGCAGCACGGTGAGCGCCACGGTCGCGGTCGGCCACAGCGCCTTCGGCCTGGCGCTCAGCCCCGACGGCAGCCGGCTGTGGGCCGCCGACGGGGACGACGCCACGGCCGCCGTGCTCGACACCGGCGCCAACACCCTGCTCGGCACCGTCGCGGTCGGCAACGGCCCGTACTCGGTGGCCCTCGCCCCGGACGGCTCCACCGCGTACGTCTCCAACTACGCCGACAACACCCTGAGCGTCATCGACGCGGCGAGCCGGACCGTCACCGCGACCGTCCCGGTCGGCGCCAGCCCGTACACCCTGGCGCTGAGCGCCGACGGGCGGCGCGGCTACCTCGCCGACTTCACCGGCGACGCCGTCGACGTGCTGAACTTCCCGCTGCCGGTGCCCGCGGTGACCGGGATCAGCCCGAACGGCGGCTCCGGGGTGGGCGGCACCACGGTGACCATCACCGGCACCGACCTGAACGGCGCCACCGCCGTCACCTTCGGCGCGGCCGGCCCGGCCGCCTCGTTCAGCTGCACGAAGACCAGCTGCACCGCCACCGCGCCCGCCACCACGGTGACCGGCCCGGTGGATGTCCAGGTCACCACCCCCGGCGGCACCAGCGCCGCCGTCGCCGCCGACCGTTTCGGCTACACCGCGCCCAGTGCCCATCTGGCCGTCGCGCTCACTGCCACGCCGGTCTCCGAACTGCTCGGCGGCCGGGTCGACTACACCGTCACCCTCACCGACCAGGGCCCCGACCCGATCACCGCGGCCACCGTCGCCGCGACCTTGCCCGCCGGGCTGACCACGACCTCGAGCGACTGCGCGGTGGCCGCGGGCAAGCTCACCTGCACCCTGGCCGCGCCGCTCGCCAAGGGCGCCACCACCACCCGGCACTTCTCCGTGCGGGTCGGCCTGCTGAACCTGATCACCTCCTGGGACGTCACGGTGGCCCGCACTGCCGGCGCCCCCGCGGACCCCTCGCCCGCCACCAGCAAGGACACCCGCAGCTGCACCTCCGTCCTCGGCGCGCTGATCACCTGCCACTGATCACCTGCCACTGAGCGCCCCCGTCGGAGGCCCCGTCCGGACTGCCGGGCGGGGCCTCTCGCGTGCCCGGCCCGCCCCGCTGCTGGACTAAGTGTCCGAATCGGACGTACAGTCCATCCATGCCTGCCGAAACCCCCGACCCGCGCGTGCGGACCTGGTCACCGGTCTGCCGCGCGGTCGCCCAGCTGCTGGGGCCCTACGCCGAGGTGGTGCTGCACGACACCGCCACCGACCGGGTGCTGGCCATCTGGAACCCGATGACCACCCGCGCCCCCGGCGACCCCTCCCTGCTCGGCGAACTGGACGAACTGGACCCCTCCGCCCCGGACGTCTACGGGCCGTACGAGAAGCTGCTGCCGGACGGCCGCCGGCTCTCCTCGGTCAGCGCGGTGCTGCGGGACGAGGCCGGCTGGCCCTCGGCGGTGCTCTGCGTCAACCTCGACCGCGGCCCGCTGGACCAGGCCGCGGCCCTGTTGACGAACTTCGCCGCGCCCACCGCCCCCCGCCCCGAGCCGCTGTTCGAACGCGACTGGACGGAACGCATCAACGACGCGGTCGGCGGCCACGTCCGCGCCCAGGGCCGCCCGCTGGAACGCTTCACCCGCGAGGACCGGCTCGCCGTCCTGCGCGAGCTCGACGCGGCCGGGGTGTTCGCCGTCCGCCGGGCCGTCCCCGCCGTGGCCGTCGCCCTGCGGATCTCCCGCTCCACCGCCTACGCCCTGCTCGCCGAGCTCAAGCACCCGGCCGGCTCCAGGAAGGACTGAGAACCCGATGACCCAGCTGCCCGACTTCCGGCTCGAAACCTACTTCACCCGTTGGGAGTTCACCGCCCGCCACCACCTCACCGCCTCCGACGCCCAGACCATGACGATGGCCGAACTCCTCGCCCTGGCCGGCCCGGAGGACCGCGAGGCCTGGGACACCCTGGCGCTCGGCTACACCGAGACCTTCGGCGACCCGGGCCTGCGGCAGGCGATCGCCGGGATGTACGAGCGGGTCGACGCGGACGACGTGATCTGCTTCGGCGGCGCCCAGGAGGGCATCAACCTCGCCATGCAGGTGCTGCTCGGCCCGGGCGACCACGCGGTGGTGCTGACCCCCAACTACCAGTCCGCGGAGACCATCCCGCTCTCGCTCTGCGAGGTCACCGGCGTCGCGCTGGACGAGCGGCAGGACTGGGCGCTCGACCTGGACGCCGTCGAGGCGGCGCTGCGCCCGAACACCAAGGTGCTCTCGGTCAACTTCCCGAACAACCCGACCGGCACCCTGATCGACGCCGCCGACTTCGCCCGGCTCGCCGAACTGTGCGAGGAGCGGGGCATCCGGCTGTTCTCCGACGAGGTCTACCGGGGCCTGGAACGCGACCCGGCGCGCACCCTGCCGCAGGCCGCCGACCTCTCGGGCACCGCGCTCTCGCTCAACGTGACGTCCAAGTCGCTCGGCCTGCCCGGGCTGCGGATCGGCTGGATCGCCTGCCGGGACCGCGAGCTGCGCACCCGGCTGGAGCGGGCCAAGCACTACACCACCATCTGCAACTCGGCGCCCAGCGAGGTGCTGGCCCGGATCGCGATCACCGCCCGGGACCGGATCCTCGCCCGCAACCGGGGCCTCATCGCGGAGAACCTGCCGCACTTCGACGCCTTCTTCGCCGAGTTCCCCGAGCTCTTCGACTGGCGCGCCCCGGACGGCGGCTGCGTCGCCTACCCGCGCTACCTGGGGCCGGACGGCGTGGAGGACTTCTGCACCGCGCTGGTCGAGCAGGCCGGGGTGCTGCTGATGCCCGCGAGCATGTTCCGCTCCGAGCTCACCCCCACCCCGGCCGACCGCTTCCGGATCGGCGTCGGCCGCCGCGACCCGGGCCCGGCACTGGAGGCCTTCGCCGACTGGCTGCGCAAGCGCTGACCGGCGAAGCACCGAGCGGGGACGGTGAGGGGGCGGGGACCGCGAACGGCCGGGGCACCGATTCGGTGTCCCGGCCGTTCGCCGTGCTCGGAAGGTCCGCAGGTGTCAGAGCTTCTGCCAGGCCGGCTTGGCCGCGTAGGTGTCGCGGAAGTAGTCGGCGAGCTTGAGGCGGGAGGCGGCGGCCTCGTCCACCACCACGGTGGCGTGCGGGTGCAGCTGCAGTGCCGAGGCGGGGACGGCGGCGGCCAGCGGGCCCTCGACGGACAGCGCGACGGCCTCGGCCTTGGCCTCGCCGGTGGCCAGCAGGACCAGGTGGCGGGCCTCCAGGATGGTGCCGATGCCCTGGGTGATGACGTGGTGCGGGACCTCGTCGATGCTGTCGAAGAACCGGGCGTTGTCGACCCGGGTCTGCCGGGTCAGGGTCTTGATCCTGGTCCGGGAGGAGAGCGAGGAGCAGGGCTCGTTGAAGCCGATGTGGCCGTCCGTGCCGATGCCGAGGATCTGCAGGTCCACGCCGCCGGCCTCGGCCAGCGCGCGGTCGTAGGCGGTGGCGGCAGCGGCGATGTCGGCGGCGTTGCCGTCCGGGCCCAGGAAGGAGTCCTCGGTCAGGCCGAGTGGCTCCACGACCTCCTTCAGCACCACCGAGCGGTAGGACTCCGGGTGGCCAGCCGGCAGGCCGACGTACTCGTCCAGCTGGCAGATGCGCGCCCGGGAGGCGTCCAGGCGGCCGTCCCGGACCCGCTCGGCGAGGGCCTGGTAGATCGGCAGCGGGGTCGAGCCGGTCGCGACGCCGAGCAGGGCCTCGGGCTTGTCCGTCAGCAGATCGGTGATCGCCGCGGCGATGAGTTCGCCGGCCGCTGAGGCGTCAGGGACGATCACGATTTCCATACTGGGTCCACCGTTCTGAGGCGAGTCTGAGGTCTAGACCTCCAAGGTCTAGACCAGTTTGCCGTGAACGGGGGTCCCAGGTCCACCCGGGGCCGGTACAGGGGTCCAGGCGTTCTGCCTGGTGGGGGCTCCCGGGCGCGCTCGGGCGGCCCGGGACTGCCGGGGCCGGACGTGCGGAGAGCCGGGGCCTTCGGGCCCCGGCTCCCTGCGCCCTGTCGTACGGGCTGCCCTGTCCTACGGATGGCGTTCCTGCGGCGGGTGTCCTTCCGGTGACCGGTCGGGGTCCGGACTACCGGAGCGGAACGGGCCGGGTCAGAACGGGTTGGTACAGGTGGTCACCTGCTTGCTGGCGTCCAGCGCCGGGCCGGCGGTGGCGCAGATGATGCGGGGGGCGGTGGCGGTGACCTTCGAGGTGACGGCCTGGGCGGAGCCGAGTCGGACGGTCGTCGCACTGGCGACGGTCTCCCACGGGCTGCCCCAGGCCTGCTGGGTGCGCACCTCTACCTGAACGATCGTCAACTGGTTGGGGTCCGCGTTGACCTGGGCGATGCCGACGATGCCTTCGCTGTCGGCCTGGTGCGTGATGCAGGGGCGGTTGAGCACCGTGGCGCAGGCTACGGTGCCGGCCTCGGACGTCGCCGTGGCGGCTATGGCGGGGGCAGCCGAGAGCCCTGCGATCCCTGCCACCGTCATCATCACGGCTGCAATCCGAGTGCGCATGATACGAACCTCCTTGGAAATAAAGGGAATCTCATTCCTTGAGATGAGTCTTGCACACATCATGGGATCGGCGAGTGTGCGTTGCGTCACACCCATGGTGACGGTTCAACTACTGGCTGCAATCGTTCGCCGGATGTTCAGCACACGGACAAGTTGCGGCCTGACGGATGATCAGTTCGCAGGTGACGGCGCCGCCCACCCCAACTCCCTGACCTGCGAAGACTTGTAGCCGCGCCGGGTGTGCGCTCGGTCCTCACCCCGCCTGCGTTCGGCGGATGGGGGCGGTGTCCTTGGTGCCTGGGAGGGGCGCGTTGATGCTGTCGCCCCGCACCCGTACTCCAAGGCCACTGCTTTGACCAGTCCTTGAACTTCCCTTTTATCGGCGGGACCTCCGCCGATGGCCACCCCTTGACGGTCAACTCTCGCCCCAGCACGCGGAGTTGGTTGCCATTCGTCACTCGTCCGGGTGGCGCCTTGCCACCGGGGCGAATCGGACGGATACCATCGAACCGATCCCACGGAGGTGGCGGCGTGGACACGGTCATCGTGCAACTGCCCGGCCCGGGGCCGGACCTGGCACCCGGTGCGGCGCCCGGACTGCTCCGGATGGGCCCCGGCGAGGCCGCGGTGTTCGGCCGCGGCGAGCCCGGCCGCCCCGTCCCCATCCCGCTGCCCGACCAGGGCGTCTCGCGCCGGGCGGGCGAGGTGGTCGCCGCCGAGGACTACTGGCGGCTGTCCAACTTCAGCACCACCGCCACCTATGTGGTGGAGAACCTGGAAGGCGCGGGGGAGCACGTCAAGGTCGCCCCCGGACGCCTCGGTGCGCCCGTCCCGTTCGAACTCTCGCGGGTTCTGCTGCCCGCCCTCGGCGAGCCCGCCGCCTTCAAGGTCTTCGCCCCGCAGCACGCCTACCTGGACGGCCACCCGTGCGACGGCGGCGGCGAACGCACCGTCAGCCCCTTCGCGCTGGACCCGACCGCCAAGTACTTCCTGGTGCTGCTCGCGCTATGCGAGCCCCGGCTGCGCTCACCGTCCACCGCCGCCGTCCCCGGGGTGACCGACGTGCTGGCCCGGCTGCGCGCCCTGCCCGCCTGCCACGGGCTGACCCGCTCGGCGGTGAACTACCACATCGACTACCTGGTCGGCGCCAAGCTGCGGCTGCGCGACCCGTACGAGGAGGGCTCCGCCGGCGGCAAGCGCGAGGAACTGGTCGCCCTGGCCCTGCGCTTCGACCTGGTCCGGGAGGAGCACCTCGCGCTGCTGCCGCCCCGACGCCCGGCCGGCCGGCCGTGAGCCCGACCGACCCGCAGGCCGACCCGCCCCGGAGCGACCGACCGGACAGCCGTACGCCGGCCGCCCGTACGCCGGACGGGCGGCCGCCCTTCGAGCTCCCCGAGGGCTACCCGCTGGCCGGCTACCACACCGGCGCCTTCCTCGGCGCGGGCGCCTGGGGCAGCGTCTACGCGGCCGAGGGCCCCGACGGCACCCGGGCCGCCGTCAAGCTCCTCGGACCGGCCCGCTCCAGCCCCGGCCAGCGCCGCACCATGGCCCAGATGGCCGTCGGCGAGCTGCGGTTCAGCCGCCGTGCCGACCACCCGCACCTGATCCGCACCCTCGCCGTGGTCACCGTCCACGACCCGGACCGCCCCGAACTGGACGGCGCCGTCGCCCTGGTGATGGAACGCGCCGCCCGCAGCCTCCAGGACGCCCTCGCCACGGCCCGCCCCGGCACGGCCGTCCCCGGCGCCGAGCGGATCCTCACCGAGGTCTGCTCCGGACTGACCCACATGCACCGGGCCGGCTGGGTGCACGGGGACCTCAAACCGGCCAACATCCTGCTGATGCCCGACGGCACCGCCAAGATCGCCGACTTCGGCCTGACCGCCGAACTCGAGGGCACCCACGCCTACGCCCCGCCGCTCGGCTCGCCCGACCACGTCCCGCCCGAATGGTGGTCCGAGCGCACCGGGGCGCGCGGGGTCGCCCTGCGCCCCAGTGCCGACGTCTGGGCCTTCGGGGTGATCGCCCACCAGCTGCTCACCGGCGGGCTGCACCCCTTCCTCGGCGCCACCGCCCGGGCCCGTTCGCTGGCCGCCCAGGCGTACGCGCGCGGCGCGACCCCGCTGCGCCTGGACCAGGCGCTCCCGGCCCGCTGGCGGCCCGTGGTGGCGGCCTGTCTGGCCGCGGACCGGGAGGAACGCGCCCGCGCCGACCTCGCCGCCCTGGTCGCCCGGGCCGGCGCCCGCCCGGCCGGGCCCCGGCGGGCGCTGCGGGCGGGCGTCGGCCTGCTGGTCTGCACGGCCGTCCTGTGCGCGCTGACCGGCGGCCCCGAGCCCACCGCGCCGGGCGGGCCCCGGGCGGCGCCGCCGCTGCCCGGGGCGATCCCGGCCGGCTCCGACGTCCCCGGGGCCTACCGGGGCATGATCGAGGAGGCCGCCCGGCGCTGCCCCGAACCGGAGGTCAGTCCGGTGCTGCTGGCCGCGATGCTCAAGGCGGAGAGCGGCTTCGACCCGAACGCGTCCAGCCCGGAGACCGGCGAGTACGGCATCGCGATGTGGACGCCCGCGGTGTTCGAGGCCTGGGGCAAGGCCGCCAACCACCCCGGCCCGAAGTCCTACCTGGACCCGGGCGACGCGATCGCCGCGATGGGCAACTACGTCTGCTGGCTCGACCAGCAGCTCAAGCGGCGCGGCTTCACCCGCGACCTGCCCGCGCTGGTCACCGCCGCGTACCGGACCAGCGACAAGACCGTGGCGGACACCGGGGGAGTCCCGGAGCGGGTCCGGCCGCACGTCGACAAGGTCCTCCGGTACCTGGCCGAGTACGGAGGGTGAGCGGACGAACCGGGATGAGTTGTGCCACAACCGCCCGTACCCCGGCGCGGGCACCCCGGCGACCGGCCTCCGGTCTGGGATCCTCGGGCGCATGATCACGAAGCTCCGCGCGGCCTCCGCGCAATGGACCGTCGTCGTCCCGGTGGCGGCGTTCGTCGTCCTCGTCCTGACCTGGCACGAGGACCTGCCCGGCTGGGTGGTGGGCGTCGTCGCGGTGTTCCTGATCGGGGCGGTCCTGGCGGCCGTGCACCACGCCGAGGTGATCGCGCACTGGACCGGGGAGCCGTTCGGATCGCTGGTGCTCGCGGTCGCGGTCACGGTGATCGAGGTGGCGCTGATCGTGACGCTGATGGCGGACGGCGGGGACACGTCCTCGACCCTCGCCCGGGACACCGTGTTCGCCGCCGTGATGATCACCTGCAACGGGATCATGGGCCTGTCCATCATCGTGGCCGCGCTCAAGTACCGCACCGCCGTCTTCAACGCCGAGGGCACCGGCACGGCGCTCGCCTGCATCGCCACCCTGGCCACCCTGAGCATGGTGCTGCCGACCTTCACCACCAGCACCCCGGGCCCGCAGTTCTCCACCACCCAGCTGGCCTACGCGGCCACCGCGTCGCTGGTGGTGTACGGGCTGTTCGTGACCACCCAGACCCTGCGGCACCGGGACTACTTCCTGCCCGTCACCCCGGAGGGCGAGGTCCGCACGGAGGAGGACGACGACCACGCGGCGCCGCCCACCGTCCGGGCCGCCGGGATGAGCCTGCTGCTGCTCGCCGTCGCGCTGGTCTCGGTGGTCGGCCTGGCCAAGGGCGTCTCGCCGACCATCGAGTCCGGGGTGGAGAGCGCCGGACTGCCGCACGCCGTGGTCGGCGTGGTGATCGCCCTGATGGTGCTGCTGCCGGAGACCATCGCGGCGCTGCGCGCGGCCCGGCGCAACCGGGTGCAGACCAGCCTCAACCTGGCCCTCGGCTCGGCGCTCGCCAGCATCGGCCTGACCATCCCGGCGGTCGCGATCGCCTCGGTCTGGCTGTCCGGCCCGCTCGTCCTCGGCCTCGAACCCTCGCACCTGGTGCTGCTGACCCTGACGGTGGTGCTCGGCACCCTGACCGTCATCCCGCGCCGGGCCACCCTGCTGCAGGGGGCGCTGCACCTGGGGGTGCTGGCGGAGTTCGTGGTGCTGGCGGTGAACCCGTGACGGGAGTGAACCACTGAGGCCCCCGCGGCCGTGGAGATGAACGGAAGCCCCTGGCACGTCCCCCCGTGCGGTCAGGGGCTTCCGTCGTCCCCGGCCCGCGCTGCCGGCGGGCCGGGGACGTTCAGGGCCGGTCCGGCCCCATCGGGCCTGTCGGCCCCTCAGGACCTGTCCGGCCCCGGGGTCCGCGGCTCAGACGCGGACCCGCGGCCCCCGGAGGGCTCAGACCCCCGGGGACCGGCGTACCGGGTACCTCAGGAGGAGGTGCGGCGACGGCGGGTGTAGACCACCGCGCCCGCGCCGGCGACCAGCAGGGCGGTGCCGGCGCCCGCGTACAGCAGGGTGCCGTCGCTACCGGTGCTGGCCAGCTTCTTGCCGTCCGACACGGCGCCCGGGATCGGGGTCGGGACGCTGACCTTGGCCGGCACGACCAGCGGCTGCTGCGGGCTGACCTTGGTGCCGGCGCCGGGGTGCACCGGGACGGTGGCGGTCGGCGCGGTGGACGGGCCGGCGCTCGGCGCGGTGCTCGGGGCGCCGCTCGGGACCACGGCGGCCGGGGTGGTCGGCGCGGGGGTCTTGGCGGGCTCGGTGGCCGGAGCGGTGGCCGGGGCCGTCGCCGGGGTGGTGGGCGCCGGGGTCTTGGCGGGCTCGGTGGCCGGGGTGGTCGCCGGGGCGGTGGTCGGCACCGGCGGCAGCGGGGTGGTGGACGGCGTGGCCGAGTGGGTGGGCGCTGGGGTGTGCGACGGCGTGGGGGTGTGCGAGGGCGCCGGGGTGTGCGTGGGGCTGGTGCTCGGCACGGCGGTCGGCTTGCCGGTCGGGGCCGTGGTCTGGCCGCCGCAGTCGACCTTGAAGACCTTCTGCTTGGGGTTGCTGACGTCCGGGTTCTCCGGCAGCTCGCCGTCGACCAGCGAGACGGCCTGCCAGAACAGCTTGTAGTGGCCGTCCGGGAGGTTGATGTCCTCGGTGCGGATGTGGCCCTGGTCGTCGACCGGGAGGTCGCCGTACACGACCGGCTCGGTCATGTCGCTGTTCATGTCGAAGATCGCCCAGAGGACGTCCTGGTTCGCGTCGAAGCCGAAGGAGTCCAGGTAGAAGGTGCAGACCTTGGGCTCGTTGCGCACGTCCTCCTGGCCGGTGGAGGCGTCGTGGATCTTGACGGTGCCGTTGTTGCCGGGGGCGCCCTTGCCGTTGCCGCCGGCGACGGCGTGCGCGGCGGGGGCGAGCAGCAGCAGGGCGGCGGCGGTGGGGACGGCCACCAGGGAGCGTGCGGCGGTGGAGCGAAGGTGCATGGGTGTTCCATCGGGTACGGCAGGCCGGGACGCGCCTGCGCGGTGGGAGGGGGCCTTCGGTCGCCTGCCGGATGGGGGCCGGCTGCGTACGACGTGAGGGGGACAAAAGTTCCCGCAGTGCGAAACGTGACGCAAGGGGGATTTGGCCGAAATGCAGCGCTGGGGGCGATTGGTCCGACTAGTCCCCCACAACAATCCGATCACCCGATTGTGGTGAATTCATGTGCATCAAAGCCGTCTGACGTGCTGATTTGTCGCTCGGGCCCGGTTCGGCGGGCCGCAACGTCGACCGGCGGGCGATCCGAGGCCGGTCGGCGGGTGGCCGGTATTGGCCGGTCCGCGACACGGGTCCGCGTGTCATGGCGGCGGGCGCGAGGCGAGGTTCTCTATCGTCCCGTCTGGAACCGCCCGGTCCACCGATTCCGTTGTGCGTGCGGCCGACCGCGTCAGCAAGCGGTCGAGCCGACAGCCGATCCGACCCAGGGGGAGTGCCCGATGCCCGGCCCAGAGCAGCAGGTGCGAACGGAGCGGCAGCGGCCCGCCCCGACCGAGGACAGCGCCGACGTCATCGTGGTCGGCGCCGGACCGGCCGGCTCCACCGCCGCCTACCACCTCGCCCGCACCGGCCTGGAGGTCCTGCTGTTGGAGAAGTCCGCCTTCCCGCGCGAGAAGGTCTGCGGCGACGGCCTCACCCCGCGCACCGTCAAGCAACTGGTCGACATGGGCATCGACGTCTCCGAGGAGGCCGGCTGGCTGCACAACAAGGGCCTGCGGCTGATCTCCGGGCACCGGTCGCTGGAGTTCGACTGGCCCGAGCTCTCCGCCTTCCCCGGCCACGGACTCGTCCGCCGCCGCGCCGACTTCGACGAACTGCTCGCCCGCAAGGCCGCCGCGGCCGGTGCCCGGCTGATCGAACGGGCCAACGTGGCCGGTCCGTTGACGGACGAGCGGTCCGGCCGGATCACCGGCGTCACCGCCAAACTGGGCGAGGAGCGCAGGCCCGTCGAGTACCGCGCCCCGATCGTGGTCGCCGCCGACGGCAACTCCACCCGGCTGTCCGTCGCGATGAAGCGCTACCGGCGCACCGACCGCGCGATGGGCGTGGCCTACCGCACCTACTTCACCACCCCGCGCCACGAGGACCGCTACCTGGAGGCCTGGCTCGACCTGCGCCACCCCGACGACCCGGCGCACCGCCTGCTGCCCGGCTACGCCTGGGTGTTCGGCATGGGCGACGGCACCGCCAACGTCGGCCTCGGCGTCCTCGACACCGCGAAGACCGACCTCGACTGGCGCGACCTGCTGCGCCGCTGGTGCGCCGACCTGCCGCCCGGCTACGGCTACCACCCCGACGCCGTCACCGAGCCGATCCGCGGCTCCGCCCTCCCGATGGGCCTCAACCGCCAACCCCACTACGCCGACGGCCTGCTGCTGATCGGCGACGCCGGCGGCACGGTCAGCCCCGGCACCGGCGAGGGCATCGCCTACGCGATGGAGTCCGGCCGCTACGCCGCCGAGACGGTCGTCCAGGCGCACGCCCGCCGCACCGACCGCGGCCGCGAACTCGCCCTGCGCGCCTACCCGCAGAAGCTGCGCTCCGCCTACGCGGGCTACTTCGCGCTCGGCCGTCTGGCCGCCGACCTGCTCGGCCGCCCCCGGCTGCTCGGCGCGGCCGGGGCCGCCGGACTGGGCCACCCGGCGCTGCTGAAGGTGGCGTTCCGGCTGATGGTCAACCTGACCGAGCCCGACTCCAAGGACGCCCTGGACCGGCTGCTCCACCTGCTCGGGCGGGTCGCCCCGGGGCGTTGAGGCCGGTGGCGCCGGACCGCTCATCCTCCCGGGTGAGCGGGCCCGGCACCCCGGTCTTGGCCGAATCCGGTAATTCGGTCGGCCGTCGGCCAAGTCGTGTTGACGAATGATCAGTGAATCCGCTTGCCTGGTGTCGAACCGGCCACGGAGGGTGAACGGAAAGCCCTCCGTGGCTCCCTTTTTCCACCGATCCTCGTTCGACGGAGACACCGTGCGCCTTCGCCTGCTCGTCGCGCCCCTCGCCGCGGCCGCCGCCCTGACCGCCGTCAGCATTCCCGCCGCTGTCGCCGACACCCGGGCAGCCACCCCCTCCGACCAGTGCTCCGCGACGTTCTTCGACGGCGACTCGCGCCTCGGCCCCGAGGACCTCCCCAGCACCGGCCCGGTCGGCCGCCAGCTCACCGGCTACCAGCGCACCGGCGGCGCGAGCGACCAGGCCTTCCTGGCCCAGTACTACGACCAGAGCGCCAACGGCGGCAAGGGCGGCTGGATCTACCCGCCCGCCGACGGCTACGTCACCCTGCCCGACGGCAGCCCGTTCGAGTTCGACCTCACGCTCTACCCGAACCAGAACATCGACCGCTACGGCAGCGAGTACGGCGCCTACCTCGCCCCCGAGGGCCTGCCCTACGCCAACCGCGCCATCCCGCCGCAGAGCCTCGACAGCGTCCCGGCGGCCGGCTGCAACTACCACGACTACAAGGTGGTCAAGTCGTTCAAGGTGCACGCCGGGCCGATCGCCCCCTGGTTCAACCAGCCCGGCTGGGGCCTGCAGTACCAGCTCGACGCCACCCTCGTCCCCGGCGGCCCGGCCAAGCTGAACGTGCTCTGGCTCGTCGAGAACGGCTACCTCGCCCGGATCTGACCGGAGTGCGCACAGCACGTCCTCCACACGGCATGTCCGAGCTGTCTCCACACAAGTGCGGCTTCGGAAGCGGTGGTTGAGGGAATCCGTCCGGACGCGGGAGGTCGGCCCCGGGGCCGGCGCCCGCCACCCTCACATCGCCTTCCGTCCGAAGGAGATCAGCCCGTGCAGGTACGTCACGCACCGCTCAGACCGCTGATCGTCGGCCTCTGCGCCGGGGCCACCGCCCTCGCCCTCCTGGTGGCCCCGGCGCACGCCGCGCCGGCCCGTACCGGCCCCGCCGCGTCCTACACCGTCGGCACCCCCACCGACCTCTCCACGGCGTGCTCGGGGCAGAACGCCGAGACCATCCAGGCCGCCGACCCGGCGGCGAACGCCGTCTACGACGTGTGGATGGGCTGCAAGGGCATCGGATTCGCGGGCTCGGCCGACGGCGGGGCCACCTTCTCCACCCCGCTCACGCTGCCGGGCAGCACCGGCCAGAACGGCAGCCGCTCCTGGGACCCGGCCGTCACCGTCGCGCCGAACGGCACGCTCTACGCGGCGTTCATGGTCACCCGCTCCGGCCTGACCTACCCCGTCGTGGACGTCAGCACCGACCACGGCGCCAGCTTCAAGACCGTCGGCCAGATCGTCCCGCCGGACGCGAACAACTGGGGCGACCGGGACTTCATCACGGCCGGCCCGGACGGCACCCTCTACCTCACCTGGGACTACGGGCCGAGCGCGGCCGCGGTGACCTTCCTCTGCGCGACGTCCGGCAGTTGCTCCTTCGCCACCGGCGACGTCAACGCGGTGCTGCAGAAGTCCACCGACGGCGGCCGGACCTGGAGCGCGATGTCCCACATCAGCCCCGGCTACCCGAACAGCGGGGCCGACAGCGCGCCCGTCACCGTCGAGCCGGACGGCTCCGTCGACGTGCTCTACCAGGGCTACGCCGTCACCGACGTCCCCACCGACGACCTGGGCACCGCCCGGACCTACGCGACCCGCTCCACCGACGGCGGCGCGACCTGGACCCCGCCGGTGGCGGTCGGCGCCGGCGCCGGGACGATGAACACCGGCGAGTGGTGGATCGACGGCAGCGAGGCGCTCGGCCCGGACGGCACCCTGTACGCGACCTGGGACACCCAGGGCCCGAACAGCGACACCGGCTGGCTGTCCTACTCCCAGGACCACGGGGCGACCTGGTCCACCCCGGTGCAGGCGCCCGCCGACACCCTGAACGTCCCGCACATCATGCAGGTCGTCGCCGGGCCGCCCGGGATCGTCTACGTGGGCTGGCTCTCCAGCAGCGACCCGCGCGGCTACGCCCAGTACCTGCGGACCTTCTCCACCACCCGGGGCTGGCTGTCCGCCCCGCTCCAGGTCTCGCAGGCCTTCGGTACCGCCACGGTGTGGCCCGGGGACACCTTCGGCCTCTCCGCGCTCGCGCCCGACCGGCTGGTGCTGGCCTGGGGCAGCGCCGTCGCCCCCACGGCCTCGAACGCGAGCATCTGGGCCGCGAGGGTCACGGTGTCGCTGACCTGACGGTCCGGGCGGGTGGTGCCGGCCGCGCGGCCGGCACCACCCGCCATGGGCGCCGGCTGCGGACCGGATTAATCGCTGGCGGGCGCGGTGCGGCGGGAGGTAGGAAGGCGGGGTGAGCACCAGCGACTCGCCGGCCGAACGGCGCCCCTTCCGTCCCGACGTCCTCGACCTCGGGGACGTCCTGCTGCGCCCCTGGGGCCGCGCCCTCGACCTGCCCGGGGGCACCGTCGCCGCCCTGACGGCCGCCGCCGCGGACCAGGAGATCGCCCGCTGGAACCCGCTGCACGACGCCGTCCACCCGGCCGGCGCCGAGGCCTACCTCGACCGCGCCGACCAGAGCTGGGCGGACGGCGGCACCGCCTGCTTCGCCGTCACCGACCGCGCCGACGGCCGACTGTGCGGCAACGTCGCCCTGATCTGGACGGACCGGGGCGAGGGCGTCGCCATGGTCGGCTACTGGCTGCTCGCCGCCGCCCGCGGCCGCGGCCTGGCCACCCGGGTCACCGACGCCGTCACCCGCTGGGGCGTCCGCACCGCCGGCGTCCGCCGCATCGAGCTCTACCACGCCGTCGGCAACGACTCCTCCTGCCGGGTCGCCGCCCGGGCCGGCTTCCCCTACGAGGGCACCCTGCGCGCCTCCTACCGCCACGGCGACGGCCCTTACCACGACGAGCACCTGCACGCCCGGCTGGCGACCGACCCGGGGGTCACCGGGTGACGGGCCGTCCGCACCGGGGCGGTCACCCGGGTGGTTCGTCCTGACCCACCCGTCCTGACGCACCGGACACGTGCTAACCGTGGAACTGGGCGAGCTGGATGAGGTTGCCGCAGGTGTCGTCCAGCACCGCGACGGTGACCGGTCCCATCGCCGTCGGCTCCTGGGCGAAGCGCACCCCGAGCCGGTGCAGCCGGTCGTACTCGGCGTGCACGTTGTCCACCGCGAACTGGGCGGCCGGGATGCCGTCCTCGACGAGCGCGGTCTTGTACGGCCCGACGGCGCGGTGGTTGTCGGGCTCCAGCAGCAACTGGGTGCCGTCCGGCTGTTCGGGGGAGACCACGGTGAGCCAGCGGTACGCGCCGAGCGGGACCTCTGCCTTCTTCACGAAGCCCAGCACCTCGGTGTAGAAGCGCAGCGCCTTGTCCTGGTCGTCGACGAACACGGTGGTCAGGTTGATCCTCATGGGGTGCCCTCCGATGCGCCCGGGTGGTGGCGGTGGCCGCCGAGCCGATCGTAGATCGCGCGCAGCCAGGGCTGCCGGACGGCGGGCAGCCGGGCGAGGCGGTGGCGCAGCAGGCGCCGGTCGGGCTCGAACAGGCGGTCGGGGCGCAGCGGCGGCGGATCGTCCCGCACCTCCCCGGCCGGCAGCCGGCTGCCGGGGCGCAGCGGCGGGAAGGCCAGGTACGCCCACACCTCGGCGTCCAGCGGGACGGACACGGTGCCGGACGGCGCGGGCCAGGCGGCGCCGGTCCACGGGTGGCGGGGGACGAGGGCGAGGTCCGGTGCCGGGACGGCGGGCAGGCCGGGCCCGGCCGGGCGCAGGGTGCAGGCCGGGGGACCGCCGGGCAGCAGCTGCTGCAGGGTGCGGCCGAAGGTCTCGGTGAGCAGGCCCGGCGCCACGCCCACCGGCTCGCCGCCGGAGGCCGCGACGATCTCGGCCAGGGCCTCCCCGACGGTGGCGCTCCACCGGTCGCTCCACCAGCCGTCCGGCTCGACCGGGGGCAGTGGCGGCACCGCCCAGC
The DNA here is from genome assembly GCF_042884005.1 of Kitasatospora sp. NPDC058162. NCBI lineage: Bacteria > Bacillati > Actinomycetota > Actinomycetes > Kitasatosporales > Streptomycetaceae > Kitasatospora > Kitasatospora sp. NPDC058162. The sequence continues at coordinate 203,825 of NZ_JBHVUS010000008.1, read as the reverse complement.
CGTCCCCGGCCGGGCGGGCCGGGCCCTCGACTGACAGGCGTCGGAAGGCCCGCGGGTGGAGCCACACCGCCTGCCAGCGGTAGCAGTCGTCGACCCGGGTGCCCACCGTCCGCCCGCAGCGTGCGCAGGCCAGGTTCGAGCGGTCGGCCGCCGCGCAGCAGCCCTCGCACCGCTCGGGGATCAGCTCGGTGCCGCGGGTGTCGCCCGGGGTCAGCAGCACCGCGCCGCCGGGGCCGCTCCACAGGCCGTCGACCGGCGCGTACAGGCCCCGTTCGGCGGCCTCCGCGGCCGTGACCTCCGACCAGGGCCGCCAGGGCTGTTCGTTCGGCTCCGGATCGACGGCGAAGGTGCCCGGCTCCAGCAGCGGCGGAAGGTACCGGTTCCCGCCCTCCCGGTGGGCGTGCGGCGGCAGCGCCACCTCCGCCACCGGCACGGTCAACTCCGCACCGCACCCCGCGCACGCGAACACCGCCACCCGTTCTCCCCCCGTCGACGAACGTCCGGAGTATCGCCTCCCGGGCACCGGCCGCCAAGCGGTTTTCCGCTGCCGGGGAACCCGTCCCCGGCAGGCTGCGCGCCGGGCCCGGGAGCGTCCTAACCTGGAAGGGCGCGCGCGGTGCGTGGCCTGCGGCGGAGGAAGCCCGGGCACAGGAGCCGAAGCACGGGAGAGGTGGCCATGACGGTGATCTCGGCGGCCCTCATCGGCACCGACTGGCGGCCCCGGCTGCCCGGCGGCGCCGAGCTGTTGCGCGAGTGCGCCGCGCGGGGCTGGACGGTCGTGCTGACCGGCCCCGGGCCGGCCGGGGCGCGCGCCCTGACCGTGACCGCCCCCGGCGGTGACCCGGTTCGGGCCGCGCTGGCGCTGGTGGACGGCGCGCCCTCGCACGCGGTGGCCGTCGCCGGGAGCGTGCGCGAGGTGCTGGCGGCGCGGCGGGCCGGGGTGCCCTGCGTCGCCCTGGAGGCCGGCGGGGACGCCGGCCCGCAGCTGAGGGCGGCCGGCGCGGTCGAGGTGCACCGCGACGTCGCCGCCCTGCTGCGCGTCCTGGACGACAGCCTGCTCGCCCGTCCCCGGGCCTTCGGGCGCGTGGCCGCCGCAACCGGCGGCCCCCGGAACGGTTAACGCCGGCCCGTACCGGGCAACCCGCCGGGTGCGAGCACGTCACCGGAAGTGTCGGAGGTGACCGAGATGGACGGACCCGCGTTGAGCGGACGGGAGCGGCGGCTCCTTGAGGAGATCGAGTCCGATCTGCGCCAGGACACGCGCCTCGACCGGAAGTTGAGCACGATGGGGGCCAAGCGGCCGAGCCGGTTCCGGGGCGCCCTGCGCGGCGTCGGGCGCCGGATCCCGACCGGGGTGCTGCTGACCGTGCTGGTGATGACGGCGATCTGCGCGGGCATCGGCGTGCGCACCCCGACCGCCGCCGTACTGACCGCCCTCGGGGTGGTCTGGGCCGCCTCGGTGGCGGCCTCGGTGGCCGCCACGGTGCTGCTGCGGCGGCGCCGGGGAGTGCCCCGGGGCGACGGCGTCGCGGACGGCGCCGGCCCGGACCGGCCGGACGGGCGCGAACGCCGGGAACGCCGCGACCGTCGCGACCGCGGGGAGGGGCGTGACCGCGGGGAGGGGCGTGAAGGCCGTGAACGCGGGGAGGGCCGTGAACGGAGGCCCTGGGACCGCCCCGAGGCGTGACCCGACGGGGGGCCGAACCACCGAGAGGTGCGCATGAGTACCGACCTGTGGGAGTACCGCCCGGGCTCCCACCCCGCCGCCGACCTCAGCCTGGCCGGGTACGAGGTGCAGGCCACCGACGGCCCGCTCGGCCGGGTCGAACAGGACGCCGGTGACCAGCTGACGGTCGACGCCGGACCCTGGGTGCCGGGCACGCGGGTGCTCGTCCCGGTCGGCCTGGTCGCCCGGATCGACCACCTGGACCGCGCCGTCCACCTCGACTGCCCGCGGGCCCGGCTCACCGCAGCCCCGCCGCCCGCCGAGCACTTCACCGCCGACCGCCGGCGCTGAGCCGTGGACCGCCGAACCACGGGCTGGCCCGCCACCACCCTGACCGGCCGGACGATCGCCTTCCTGGTCGCCCCGTACGGGGTCGAACAACAGGAACTGGCCTCGCCCTGGCAGGCGGTCCTCGAGTCCGGCGGCCGTCCGCGGCTGCTCTCCACCGCCCCCGGCCGGGTCCAGGCCGTCCGGCACCGCGAGCCCGGCGACACCTTCGCGGTGGACGGCCTGGTGGCCGACGCGGACCCGGCCGAGTACGACGGGCTGGTGCTGCCCGGCGGCGTCGCCAACCCGGACCGGCTGCGGCTCGACGCGGCGGCCGTCGCCTTCGTCCGGGCCTGCTGCGCCGCCGGCCGCCCGGTCGCGGCGATCTGCCACGCCGCCTGGACGCTGATCGAGGCCGACGCTGTCCGCGGCCGGACGCTCACTTCCTGGCCCAGCCTGCGCACGGACCTGGTCAACGCGGGCGCCCACTGGGTGGACGAGGAGGTGCACGTCTGCCGGGACGGGCCGGGCCCGCTGGTGACCAGCCGCGCGCCGGGGGACCTGCCGGTGTTCGAGGACACGCTGGTCACCGAGTTCGCCCACGCGGCGGCCGCGCGCCGCAAGTGAGCGGCCCGCGAGGGCCGTTCGGGCCCGGCGCGGAGTCGGGGCCGGTGGCCCCGCGCGGGTCAGTCCCCGCGCAGGCGGACGAAGGTGGCGGTGGGCGGGCGGCCGGTGAGGGTGAGTTCGGCGCGCAGCGGGCCGGTGAGCGGGTGCACCTGGCCGTGCTCGGGGTCGACGGCGGGCGGGCCGAGCAGCGGGCCGGCCGCCCGGGCGACCTCCCGGGCCTGTACGGGGGTCAGCTGCGGGCTGGTCAACAGGACGCGGCCGTCGTCGAGTTGGAGCACCAGGGCGTGCGGCCGGGCCACCGGGCCGGTGAGCGCGCGGACGACGGCGTCCTCGGTGTCGCTGCGCCGGTACTTCACCCAGGCCCGCCCCGCGCCGCTCGCCCGGTACGGGGAGGCCGCGGCCTTGCACACCAGGCCCTCCACGCCGGTGTCGGCCAGCCGGGCCATCCACTCCAGCGCCTCCGCCCGGTCGGTGGTGGCCAGGACGGGCTGGATCGGCGGCGGGACGTCGGCCAGGGCGGCCAGCAGCAGGCGGCGCCGGTCGGTGAGCGGGAGGCGCCGGACGTCCCGGCCGGGCAGGGCGAGCAGGTCGAAGGCGATCAGCCCGAGCGCGACGTCCGGGGCGGCGGCCCGGGCCCGGCGGGTGTGCAGTAGCTCCTCGAAGGCGAACCGCCCGGCCCGCCAGGCGACCAGCTCGGCGTCCAGCACCAGCCCCTCGGGCAGCCGGGCGACGGCGGCGGCGATCGGCGGGAACTCCTCGGCGAGGTCGCGGCCGCCGCGGGACTGCAGGAACGCCGGGCGGTCGCCGCGGGCGAAGGCGACGCAGCGGAAGCCGTCCAGTTTCAGCTCGTACTGCACGCCGCCCCCGCCCAGCCCGTCGGCGGGCGGCACGGCGCCGACCGCGGCCGGGCGCATCACTTCGACGGGCGGGTGCAGCACCTGCCGAGGCTGGGCGGTGGCGGGCGGGGCGGAGGCCGGCGACCCGGTGGCGGCGGGCAGCGGCCGGGCCCGCTCCGGGTCCAGCAGCGGCGCGAACAGGTCGCCGTGCGCCGCCAGCCGGCCCGGCAGCTCGGCGAGGGTGAAGACCAGCTCCGCCTCCCCGCGGGCCCCCTCCAGCTCCGCCCAGGACAGCGGCGCGGAGACCGTCGGCAGCGGCCGGGCGCGCAGGGTGTACGGGGCGGCGGTGGTCTTCTTGGCGTTGTTCTGCGACCAGTCGACCAGCACCCGGCCCCGCCGCCGGGCCTTGGCCATGGTGTGCACCACCAGCTCCGGGTGCTCCGCCTCCAGGGCGGCGGCCAGGGCCTTCGCGTACCCGGAGACCTCGGCGCTCGGCGTGGGCTCGATCGGCACCAGCAGGTGCAGGCCCTTGGAGCCGGAGGTCTTCACCCAGGCCGACAGGCCGTCCGCGGCCAGCCGCTCGCGCAGCAGCAGCGCCACCGCCCGGCAGGTGAGCACGTCGGCGCCCTCACCCGGGTCGAGGTCCAGGACCAGCCGGTCGGCCAGCCCGGGCGCGGCGGCGTGCCACTGCGGGACGTGCAGCTCCAGGCAGCCCAGGTTGGCGACCGCGAGCAGCGCGGCGCCGTTCTCCAGCACCACCTGGCGCAGCTCGCCGGCGGTGCTCGGCACGTCCACGGTGCGCACCCAGTCCGGGGTGCCCGGCGGCGGGTTCTTGGCGACGAACACCTCCGCCTCGACGCCGTCCGGGCAGCGCAGGAAGGAGACCGGGCGGTCCCGCAGGTGGGGGAGCAGGGCGGTGTGCACGGCGGCGTAGTAGCGCAGCACGTCGCCCTTGAGGGTGCCGATGCTCGGGTAGTACACCTTGTCGAGGTGGGACAGGGCGAGGGTGCGTCCGTCCACCGTCATCTGCGGCACGGTCGTCTCCGAAGGCTGCTGCGGGTGGCCCCCGCAAGCCAGTCTGCCCCGCCGTCGCCGCCACCGCCCGGGACGGCGGCGGGGTGCGGGCGTGCAGCCGCTCCACGGGGGGTCGGTGTCACGACGGGGACGGGACGGGCCGGGGCGCGCCCGGGTAGGTGCCGAAGTACCAGTGGTTGCCCTCCGGGTCCGCGGCCGCGAAGTCGCGCGAGCCGTAGTCCGTCTCGGTCAGCCCGGTGGTGATCCGGGCCCCGGCGGCGACGGCCCGGGCGTGCACGCCGTCCGGGTCGGCGGTGACCACGTACGCGCTGAACGTGCCCGGCTCGCCCCGCCACTGGCCCGGCGCGGTCTCGCGCACCGAGCCGAGCATCACGCCGCCGCCCTCCGGCCAGGCCAGCTCCGCGTGCGACACGAAGTCGCCCTCCCCGTAACTGACCACCTCCTGGAAGCCGAAGGCCTCCGACAGGAAGCGGATCAGCGCGCGGGCGTCGGTCGCGCGCAGGGTGGGCCAGACCTGCGGGGCAGGGGTCTCGGTGTCCATGACTCTCACTCCTCGGGTGGGGTGGTTACGCCTCCCACTCTGCGGCCCCGCCCACCGCCCCGCCTTGGACGTTTCGGAACTTGCCCTCCTCCGGCCCCTCCGCCGCCAGCCAGGCGCTCGGCGCCGCCCCCGCCAGGGCGCGGAACTCCCGGGCCAGGTGCGCCTGGTCGAAGTAGCCGCAGCGGACCGCCAGTTCCGCCAGCCGGGGCGGCGGCGAACCGGTGGCCAGCAGGTGCCGGGCCCGGTCGAAGCGGATCACCCGGGCGGCGGCCTTCGGGGTGAGGCCCGTCTCCCGGCGGAACCGCTCCTGGAGGTGCCGGGCGCTCCAACCGGTCTCCCGGGCCAGCTCCGCCACCGGCAGCGCCCCGCCGCTGCGCCGCAGCGCCCGCCAGGCCCAGCCCACCTCCGGCGGCACCAGCCCGGACGGCCGGGCGGCCCGCAGCAACGCCCCGTCCAGTACGGCGAACCGCTCCGTCCAGCCGTCGGCGGCGAGCAGCCGCTCCCGCAACTCCGGGCCGAGCCGCCCGAGCACCTCCTCCGCCGGGAGGTCGATCCCGGCCAACTCCCCGGCGGGCAGCCCGAACAGCGCCCGGGCGGCGAGCGGGTGCACCGCGATCTGCACCCCGGACTGGGCACCCTCGTGGGTGATCAGCGCGGGGGAGGTGTGCAGCCCGCCGAGCAGCGTCGGGTAGCTGCCCGGCGGCTGCGCCGGGTCGGGGTGGCCGGCGATCACCAGCGGCTCGTCCAGGGTGAGGATGAAGGTCAGGTACGGGGAGGGCAGGCCGCGGTGCACGGCCGGGGCCAGGCCGCGCTGGCGGTAGCCGGAGTACCAGGCCACGTACGGGCGCAGCGCCGTCGCGGGCCGGGCGCGGACGGCCTCGTCGACCGCCCCGGTGGCTTGCGTCGTCACGGCTCCCAGTATCGGCGCCCGCGGTCGCGGGCGGGAGCGGGGTCGCTTACGGTGAGGGCACGGTCACCCCGGGAGGGGCGCGGTGCGCCGCCGGGGGATGGCCGCCGGGGGGCAACACCGACGAAGGAGTCCCCGTGACCACTGCCCGAGACATCATGCACACCGGCGCCCAGTGCATCGGCGCCCACCAGACCCTGGACGAGGCCGCGCGGATGATGCGCGAGAAGAACGTCGGCGCGCTGCCGATCTGCGGCGACGACCAGAAGCTCCACGGCATCATCACCGACCGCGACATCGTGGTGCGCTGTCTCGCCGAGGGCAAGGACCCGGCCACCATGACGGCCATCGAACTGGCCGGGCACCTGCACTGCGTGCGGGCCGACGACAGCATGGACATCGTGCTCAAGAAGATGGAGCAGCACCAGATCCGGCGCATCCCGGTGATCGACGGGGAGCGGCTGGTCGGCATGATCAGCGAGGCGGACCTGGCGATGGGCCACCGCGAGGGCCACCGGCTGACGGACCAGCAGATCATCGAGTTCATGGACAGCGTCTACCTGAAGCGGTGACGCGCTCCCGCCCTGCGCGCAGCCCCGTCCGAGCGCCTGTGACCGGCCGGTCCCCCCGCACCGGCCGGGCCTTCCGAGGATGCCGGACGGGGCCCGCGCGCGTCTTGTAAAAACGCGCAGCCCGCAGCCCGCAGGCCTGGGGAACGGCGCCGGTCAGTCCGCGTCGAGCACGGCGCTGGTGACCCGCCCGAGGACCCGGTCGGCGGGCTGCCGGGCGTCGGCCGAGCGGCGGGAGGCCAGGAACTCGCGCGGCGAACGGCCCACCATGGCACGGAAGGTGCGGTCCAGGTGGGACTGGTCGTAGTAGCCGCAGAGCGCGGCCAGGTCGGCGCCGGCGAACCGCCCGTCCGGGTCGGTGAGCAGCCGCAGCGTCCGCTGCAGCCGCAGGATGCCGGCCGCCTGCTTGGGAGCCAGCCCGAGCTGCGCGCGGAACCGCAGTTCCAGTCGGCGCCGGCTCCAGCCGGTGCCCTCCACCAGGGTGCGCACCGGCACCCGCCCGTGCGAGCGCCGCAGTTGCTGCCAGGCCCAGCGGACGTCCGGCTCCCAGGGCGGGCCGTCGGCGAACAGCGCGCCGAAGTGGGCGTCCAGCAGGGCGAACCGGGCGCACCAGCCGGGGGCGTCGGCCAGCCGGGCCGCCAGCGTGCCCAGTCGGGGGCCCAGCACGTCCCCGGCCTCGGCCCACTGTCCGCCGAGCTCCCCGGCCACCGGCCCGAAGGCCCGGAAGGCGCCGTGCGGGGTGAGCGAGACGGCCAACCCGTGCAGCAGGCCGCCGTGTTCGGCGATCGTGGCGGTGCGGCGCAGCCCGGCTGCGACCGAGCCCAGGGAGGCGGCGAGGGCGGGTGACAGGGCGTCGGTGAGCCGCATCCGGCCCTCGAAGGCCAGCGCCACCGTGACCACGTCGGTGGGCACCTCCAGCCGTCGCTGCGGGCGGTCCAGGTCCATCCGGTAGCCGCGGTAGTCCAGGACGTAGCGGCGCAGTGGCGCGGCGGGCAGGCCGAGCACCGTCTCCGGTTCGGTGGTCGGGAGGGGGTGGAGGGTGTCCTGGGCCATCTCAACTCCCCTGCTCGGCCCGGCGGGTGGCAGCTGCGAGGGATCATCCTAGGCGGCCGGTCCGGCCCCGGCCGGGCCGGACACCGTCTCATGGGCTGGATTTTCCTTTCTCGGAGGGCGAGATACGGGCACAATTGCGCACATGGGAAAGCAGTACGAAAGCATCGACGGCCGGCTGCGGCAGTTCATCGAACGCCAGCCCGTCTACTTCGTCGCGACCGCGCCGCTGGCCGCCGACGGGCACGTCAACCTCTCGCCCAAGGGGCGCTCCGGCACCCTCGCGATCATCGACGAACTCACCCTCGCCTACCTGGACTTCGGCGGCTCGCAGGCCGAGACCATCGCCCACCTGCGGGAGAACGGCCGGATCACCCTGATGTGGTGCGCCTTCGACGGCCCGCCCAACGTGGTCCGGGTGCACGGCCGCGGCGAGCCGGTCTTCCGCGACGACCCGCGTTTCGCCGACCTGCTCGCCCACTTCGAGCCCGGCGCGGACGGATCGGGCCTGCGGGCGATCGTGCTGGTCCGGGCCGAGCGGGTCAGCGACTCCTGCGGGTACGCCGTGCCGTTCATGGACTACCGGGCCGACCGCGACCTGCACGTCCAGTACTTCGACCGCAAGGGCGAGGAGGAGTTCGGCGCCTACTGCGAGCGCAAGCCCCTCGTCGTCACCAGCATCGACGGCCTGCCCGGCCTCCCGCTGCCGCTCCCCGACCGGCCGGCCCGCAACGTCGCGCGCTGATCCGCCGGACAGGGCCTAACCGGCCTCCCCGCCGAGGATCATCAGCTTCTGCGGGTCCGGGAACGGCACGAACCCGGCCTTCGCGTACAGCCCGTGGGCGTCCACGGTGGAGAGCAGCAGCCGCTTGAGCGCGTACGGCCGCAGCTCCTCCACCACCGCCTCGGCGAGCCAGCCGCCCAGCCCGCGGCCCCGGTGCGCCTCGTCCACGTACACGTCGCACAGCCAGCCGAAGGTGGCGTAGTCGGTCACCACCCGGGCGAACGCCACCTGCCCGGCGTCCGGCGCGTACACCCCGAAGACCAGTGACCCGCGCACCGACCGCTCCACGACCTCCCGGCTGCGGCCGAGCGCCCAGAAGGCACCGGTGGAGAGCCAGTGGTGCAGCAGGTCGACGTCGATGCGGGCGGGGTCGGTGGAGAGTTCGTAGCCGTCCTCGCGAAGGGTGATCATGAGGCGGCATGGTAGTCACCCAGAGGACGAAAGCCACCCCGATTTCCCGGTGACGCGACGAAGCCGCCGCACCCCTCGGGGGTGCGGCGGCTTCGTGCGTGTGCGGGTGGCGGCGGGCTTACTTGCCCAGGCCGGCCTTGACGGAGCAGATCGGCCAGGCGCCGGGGCCCTGGGCGGCGAGGACCTTCTCGCCGATGGAGATCTGCTGGTCCTTGGTGGCCAGGTCGGCGCGCGGGGCGAAGGAGGTGCCGCCGAAGGCCGCCCAGGTGCTGGAGGTGAACTGCAGGCCGCCGAAGAAGCCGTTGCCGTTGTTGATGGCCCAGTTGCCGGTGGCCTCGCAGGAGGCGACCTTGTCCCAGACCGACGCCGGCGCGGCGGAGGCGCTGGTGGCCGTGACGAGGCCGGCCACCGGCAGGGCGGTGAGCGCCCCGGCCATCAGAGCCATCCGGACGCGGTTGCGGCGCTTCGGGGTGGCAGTGGTGGCGGCAGCGGCAGTCTCGTTACGGAAGGTCATGCGGTTCCTTTCGGAGGGGGTGTGCGAGCGTGCGGAACCAGGCCCTCGGAAGGCCGTCGGTTTCGGGGACACATCGCTCGCGCGGTCCGGCACCGTTCCTGCCCGGGGGCGGTGAGGCCCGGCCGGAGCGGAATCGCTCGGTGCAACGAGTTCGAAGGTACGGGGGTGGTCGTGGCGGTTTCAAGGATTCGCAGGTTTGGGCACGTCAGAGGCCTGTTACCGCAGGTAGCGATCACGAAAATCAGGTGATTTAGCCCGTTTTGCCGCTATTTCCAAGATCAAATCACGCCCGGAAGTGGCCCCCGTCACCGCAGCGGCCGTGTGAGGCCGCGCACATCGTCGACAGCGCGTGACGACCCGCCCGCCCCGGGTGCCGAAGCGGCGCCCCCGCGGGCCTGGCCGGGTGGCCCGCGCCACAGCCCTCACCCGGAGTGCCCCCGCCGTCCACTCCCGGTGGCGGGCATAGCCTTCGGGCCATGAGCAATGACAGCGACGCGGCCGACGCCGGGGCCGTCGAGGGCGCGGGCCGCCCGGCCGGCGCGGACCACCGGGGGCAGGGGCAGGGCGGGGCCGACGGGTCGCGCGGGGAGTATGGGCGGCACGAGCCGGCCGTCGCGCCGAGCGGCTTCGAGCTGGGGACCGACGGGCCGAAGGTGATCCTGGCCGGCCTGGACGGCTCCGACTCCTCCTGGCGCGCCACCGCCTACGCCGCCGGACTGGCCCGCCGGCAGGGCGCCCTGCTGGCCGTGGCCTACATCCAGCCGATACTCGGCGCCGCGACCGCTCTGGCCGGGGCCGCCGTCGAGGAGACCACCCAGGAGATCGCCGACGAACTGCTGGCCGCGCTGCGCGAGGCCGAGCACCGGGTGAGCGAGGTGTGGAAAGTGGAGTGGCGCTTCCTGACCATGCGCGGTGACCCTTACACCGGCCTCGCCAAGCTCGCCGACGAACTGCGCGCCGACGCCGTGGTGGTCGGCGTCTCCGAGCAGGCCGGGCACAAGGTGATCGGCTCGGTCGCCGTCCGGCTGGTCAAGGCGGGGCGCTGGCCGGTCACCGTCGTTCCGTAGGCCGGTGCGGTACGGGCTCGGCCGGGCCGCTATCCTCCGCTCTCATGATCGAGATCACGGGGGTCCGGGCCGAGCCTGGCGGCATCGCCACGCTGCGGTTCGAGGACGGCAAGTTCCACGTCGAGCCGGAGAAGAAGCAGGAGGAGGGGCAGGAGGGGGAGAAGAAGTCGCGCACCAGCCTGGGCGAGTGGGTCCTCGGGACGGGAGGCGTCGCCTTCCTGTTCTTCCTGCTGATGCTCGGGGTCGGCGTCCTGGGCGAGAAGCTGCACGTGCCGCCGAAGGTCGCGAACGCGATCGTCTACATCGCCGTCGGCAGCCTCGGCCTCATGTTCCTGTGCTTCGCCCTGTACTGGATCGGGACGAAGATCGCCGAGGTCATCGGCGTGGTCGGCCTCGTCTTCTCCTTCTTCGCGTTCCTCTTCTCCTTCTTCCGGAGCAGTAAGGACAGCACCCCGGCCCCGACCCCGTCCGCGGCCCCGAAGCCGTGGTCGCTGTCGGTCGAGCGGATCGCCGGGATCGACTACCAGCAGATCGACCCGCAGGGCGGACTGCGCGCCACGCTGCGCATGTCGGACAACTCGCTCGCCCACTTCACCGCGCCGGGCGAGATCGGGCCGCGGCTCTACCAGGCCTTCGACCAGCTCTTCCGCCCGGGTGCGCAGCAGGCCGTCCCGCAGGCCGCGCCCCAGCCCGTTCCGCAGGTCGCGCCGCAGCCCGTTCCCCAGCCCGTTCAGGTTCAGCAGGCCGTCCCGCAGCCGGCCCCGCAGTACCAGGCGCCGCCGCCCGGCTACGGGCAGCCGAACCCCTACGGCCAGCCGGTTCCGTACGGCCAGCCCGCGCCGTACGGGCAGCCTGCCCAGCAGTACGGCCAGCCCGCGCCGTACGGGCAGCCCGCCCAGCCGTACGGCCAGCAGTACGGCCAGGCGAACCCGTACCAGCAGGGCTGACGGCCGGGGCCGAACCGGGCGGGCCGACCGCCCGCAGGGCGGCGCCGTGGCGACGGGTAGGGTGCGTGACCATGACGGAGACGTCGGGCGCGCACCCCACCGAGCCGGCCCACCCGACCGGTAACGACCTGCACCTGGACCTGCCCGCCACCGGCGGCCGCCGCGCCGCACTGATGGCCGCGCTGCGCGAGGCGATCCGCAGCGGCAGACTCGCGCCCGGCACCCGGCTACCGCCCTACCGGGCCCTCGCCGCCGACCTCGGCCTGGCCCGCAACACCGCCGCCGAGGCCTACGCCGAACTCGTCGCCGAGGGCTGGCTCACCGCCCGCCAGGGCTCCGGCACCACCGTCGCCGAGCGCGCCGCACCCGTCCCGCCCGCCAAGGCCCGCCGCCCCGCGCGACGGCCCGGACCGGTGCACGACCTGCGCCAGGGCCAGCCCGACGCCGCCTCCTTCCCCCGCACCGCCTGGCTGGCCGCCGCCCGCCGGGCCCTCACCGCCGCACCCAACGAGGCCTTCGGGCCGGGCGACCCCCAGGGCCGGCCCGAACTGCGCACCGTCCTCGCCGACTACCTCGCCCGCGCCCGCGGCGTGCGCACCGACCCCGACCGGATCGTGGTCTGCTCCGGCTTCGCCCACGCGTTGCGCCTGCTCTTCGACGGTGCCGCGCCCGTCCTGCCGCCTGCCGAGCAGGGGCCGCTGGCCGTCGAGGCGTACGGACTGGGCTTCCACCGCGGGCTGCTGGCCGCCGCCGGCGTCACCGCCCTTCCCCTGCCGATCGACGAACAGGGCGCCCGGATCGAGGAGTTGGCCCGGCACCCGGAGGCCCGCACGGTCCTGCTCACCCCCGCCCACCAGTTCCCGACCGGCGGCCCGCTGCACGCCGGGCGCCGCGCCGCCGTGATCGACTGGGCCCGCGGACGCGGCGGACTCGTCCTGGAGGACGACTACGACGGGGAGTTCCGCTACGACCGCCAGCCGGTCGGCGCCCTCCAGGGCCTCGACCCCGACCGGGTCGTCTACCTCGGCAGCGCCAGCAAGAGCCTCACCCCCGCGCTGCGCCTCGGCTGGATGGTGCTGCCGGACCACCTGGTCGACCGGGTGCTCGCGGCCAAGGGCGAACGCGAGGCCTGGGCCAGTGCCCTGGACCAGCTGACCCTCGCCGAGTTCATCGACTCCGGCGGCTACGACCGCCACCTGCGCCGGATGCGGCGCCGCTACCGGGACCGCCGGGACCAGCTGGTGGCCGCACTGGCCGCCCGGGCCCCGCACATCGAGGTGTCCGGCATCGCGGCCGGTCTGCACGCCGTCCTGAGGCTCGCCCCCGGTACCGAGCGCTCGATCCTCAAGGCCGCGACCTACCGCGGCCTGGCCGTGGAGGGGCTCGCCGACTACCGGCACCCGGCGGCCGACCCTGGGGCGACGCCCGCCGTCGACGGCCTGGTGGTGGGCTACGCCACCCCGCCGGACCACGCCTGGCCGGCCGCGCTCGGGGCGCTGTGCGACATCCTGCCGGCACCGGCCTGAGCGGGGCTCGCCTGCACGGGGCTCGCCTGAGCGGGGCGTTCAGGAGCAGGGCGTTCCGGAGTAGGGCGTTCCGGAGCAGGGCCGGAGGATGAGCGGCGAAGCATAGGCCACCGGAGGTTCCGCCGGGCCGGAACACGGACGGTCGGCCCCCGGCGTCCGCCCGCCGCTCGTACGCCCGTACGGCTTCGCGCCGAGGAGCGCGGCCCGGGCGGTGCCGCCCCCTACGCTCCATGGACATGCGCAGAACACATCTGAGCCGTGCCGCGCTCGCCGTGGTCCCGGCCCTCGCCGCCGGTCTGCTGCTGTCCGCGGCGCCCGCCCAGGCCGACAGCCCGCTGCCCCTGACGGCCGTCTCCGACCATCAGACCACCGGCCGGGGAGGTGAGTTCACGCTGACCCTGACGCTCACCAACCCGTACGACACCCCGATCCAGTTCGTCTACCAGAGCGTCCAGCAGACGTACGACACCAGCCTGGAGAAGGGGCTCAAGTTCACCGCCACCGCCTGCGGCGCCCAGACCAACGGCTGCAGCGACAACGTGCACGGCGGCATCGCCCGCTACGACGTCCCGCTCGCCCCCGGCGCCAGCAGCAGCTTCACGGTCACCTACACCGTGGCCCCGGACTCGGCCTGCGGACCGGGCGTCCGGATCGACTTCTACTCGTACCTGTACTACGAGTACAAGGGCGGCCTGGCCAACAACTCCGGCATCCTGGGCGTCCCCGGCACCCAGGTCGCCTGCTGACGCGGACTCTTCGCACCAGGCGCGGCCCCGCGCGGCCGCATCCCCCCGTACACCCGTCAGGTGCCGGCCACCCCCGTACCGGCACCTGACGGGCCTTCCGTGCTTGTCGGACCCGGGTGACAGGATCGGCCCATGCCCGACTACGCATGGATGCCCTACCAGCCCGGCCCCGACGACGACCTGCCGATGCCGGACGGGCTCCGCATCGCCCTGGAGAAGCAGGTGGGCCCGGAGCACACCGCCCGGGTCGGCGGGCTGCTGCGGCCCTCACTGGAGCTGCGCCGGGATGTCGTCGAGGACGTCACTGAGGAGAACGCCGAGGGCGCGCCCGGCTGGACGCCGGTCGGCCGGACCGGCGGACCCGCCGCACTGCCGCCCGGCGTCGACTGGCCCCAGGGCGACGGCCACCCGATGGAGCTGCTCGCCCAACTCGACTGCGCCCGGCTGGCGGAGGCCTTCCGGGCGGGGAGCGGCGGGCACTGGCCGCTGCCGGACGAGGGCCTGCTGCTGTTCTTCCACGACTCCATGCCCGCCGATCTCGACGGCGAGAGCTGCCTGGTGCTGCACGTCCCGTCCGGCTCGCCGGAGCGTCCGGCCCCGCCGGACCCGGACGGGATCGAGCCGTTGCCCGGCCGACCGGTCCGGGCACGCTGGACGCTGTCGGCGCCCTCCTACCTGGAGGACGAGCTGAGGGAGCTCTTCGCGGGCGACTACCTGGTGTCCATGGGCGTCTCGGACGCCTGCCGCGAGCACCTCGGCGGCGCCGACCTCCGACTCCTCGGCTGGTGCGACAGCGACAACACCACGCGTCCGGACGGGCATCGGCCGCTGCTCCAGGTCGAGGCCTCGGCGGTGGACGCGTGCTGGGGCGAGCTCGTCAACGTGTCGGTCTGGATCACCGAGGAGGACCTGGCCGCGGGCCGCTTCGACCGGGTGCGGCACGGTCTGGAGGTCGCCTGAGCGGTGTGCCGGGTTGACGGCCGTCCGTCGTGGGGGAGGGCGGGGAGCGGGGTCGGGTCGGGGCGGGTGGGCGCGCGGGGCACGGGGTGCGCGGGCGCGAACGGATGTTCCGGTGGCGATGGCGCCGATGGGGGTGGATCACCGGAGATTCACCCTATCGGGGGGTAGTGGGCCGCCGTACGGGCTCCGTCGGGTTCTGGTGATCTAGGGTTCCGGATGGGCCGCCGGGCGATGGCGGTCGTGCTCTCGAAACTCGCCAACTTCCCCACCAGTTCGCGGATCTGATGATCCGTTGCGGAGCGCGCCCCAGGACGGAGCGGTATCGCCCTGCCTGCGTGATCCGACCACACGAATGGAGACCCCTGCCGATGCCCGTGGACACGACGAGCCCGGAGACACAGCAGGACCGGCAGCAGAGCCTCGCGACGGCCGCTGCCCGCAATCTTGCCACCACGACCAAGTCCGCCCCGCAGATGCAGGAGATCACCTCCCGCTGGCTGCTCAAGGTGCTCCCGTGGGTCGAGGCCCACGGTGGTGCGTACCGGGTCAACCGACGGCTCACCTACACCGTCGGCAACGGCGTGGTGGAGTTCATCAAGACCGGCTCCCAGGTCCGGGTGATCCCGCAGGAGTTGGGCGAGCTGGCCCTGCTGCGCGGCTACGAGGACGAGGAGGTGCTGACCGCCCTCGCCGACCGCTGCCAGCAGCGCGACTTCGGCCCGGGCGAGGTGCTCACCACCCAGGGCGAGGCGGCCGACCGGATCTTCCTGATCGCGCACGGCAAGATCAACAAGATCGGCACCGGCAAGTACGGCGACGAGACCGTGGTCGGCGTGGCCGGTGACGGCGACCGCTTCGGCGACGACTCGCTGCTGAACCCGGACGCCGTCTGGGAGTACACCGCGAAGACCGCCACCTCCGGTGTCGCGCTCACCCTGAGCCGGGACGACTTCGCCCGCATCCGGGACAACGCCCCCAGCCTCCAGGCGCACCTGGAGGAGTTCCTGACCCTGCCGCTGCAGGCGCAGAACGAGCGCGGCGAGGCCGAGATCGCCATGTCGGCCGGCCACCACGGCGAGTACGAACTCCCCGGCGCCTTCGTGGACTACGAGCTCAAGCCGCGCGAGTACGAGCTGAGCGTCGCGCAGACCATCCTCAAGGTCCACACCCGGGTCGCGGACCTGTACAACCAGCCGATGAACCAGATCGAGCACCAGCTCCGGCTGACCATCGAGGCCCTGCGCGAGCGCCAGGAGCACGAGATGATCAACAACCCGGAGTTCGGCCTGCTCAACAACGCCGACTTCGACCAGCGGATCCAGACCCACTCCGGCCCGCCCACCCCGGACGACCTGGACGAGCTGCTCAACCGCCGCCGCGACCCCGACTACCTGCTGGCCCACCCCAAGGCCATCGCCGCGATCGGCCGCGAGTTCAACGCCCGGGGCATCTACCCGCACCACGTCGACCTCGGCGGGCAGCAGGTGCCGGCCTGGCGCGGGGTGCCGATCCTGCCGTGCAGCAAGATCCCGATCACCAAGGAGAACACCAGCTCGATCCTGGTGATCCGTACCGGTGAGGACAACCAGGGCGTCATCGGCCTGCACCAGACCGGTCTGCCGGACGAGTACCAGCCCTCGCTCTCGGTCCGCTTCATGGGGATCGACGAGAAGGCGATCATCTCCTACCTGGTCAGCGCCTACTACTCCTGCGCGATCCTGGTGCCGGACGCGGTCGGTGTGCTGGAGAACGTCGAGATCGCCCACCGCCGCCACTGAGCCCGCAGAACGGCGGGCGCGGGCCGTAACCGGTCGGCGCGAAGATCGTTTCACCTGATGACGGACGGCCCGCCCCGGAGGCGGGCCGTCCGCCTGATCGCGTCTGAATACGCATGGTCGTACCCGATCGGTCCTGATCCGGACTTCGACCAGTGCTGCCTGTTTCCGTCGGCTGATCAGACCGATTCCTTCCGTCCTCACCAGGCGACCCGAGAGGTGTGTGGAGCCCATGCCGCAGCGTCGGCAGTTCCGACGGATACCGCGGCACCGCGGCGGGGGCGCGCTCCCCGGGCGACGGATGCGGCTGATCGGCGCGGCGGTCGGCGTGGTGGCGATGTGCGCCCTGGTCGGCGGCGCCACCGCCTCCGGCGCCGAACGCCCCGGCGGACACCCGCACGGGCCGGCCGTCGACACCTGCGTGTGCACCGGGACGGACGTGTCGACCACGGTGGGCCCGGGCGGCAGCGTGGACGTCGGCGTGGACGTGGACGTCCAGGTCGGCGTCACCGTCGCCCCCGACGTCGGCCGGCACCACGGGCCCAGGCCACCGCACGACCACCGCCACTGCCACCCGTCACCCGCGGCGGCGCCGCTGCCGGCGGTGCCCTCGCCCTCCGGCACGGCCGGACTCCGGCCGGAACCGGGGCGGCCGGTCGACGACGGGTACGGCGACGGGTACGGCGACGACGAGGGGCGGGGGGAGCACGGGGGGCACGGGGGGTATCACCACCACCATCACCACCATCACCATCCGCACCCCTGCCCGAGCCCCACCCCGACGCCCACGCCGACTCCCACCCCCACGCCGACTCCGACGCACACTCCCACTCCGACGCCGACGCACACCCCGACGCCGACGCCGACCCCCACGCCGTCCCCGACCGCGGCGCCCCCGAGTCCGACCCCGGACCCCACCCCGCCGCCGTCACCCCCGGCACCCGCGTCTCCGCCGCCGCCCGCCCCCGCGCCGGCCGTACCGCCCCCGGCGGTGCCCGTCGCGCCCGCGGCTCCGGCGCCCGCGGTACCCGCTCCGCAGCCGCCTCCGCCCGTGGCGGTACCGGTACCGGCGGTGCCCGCCGTGGTGGCACCCAGCCCCGTGCCGCCGAGCCCGGTCCGGCCGAGCCCGCCCTGGCCCTCGCCGTCGGCGTACCCGGTGTTCAAGGCGCGGGTCGGTCATCCGGCGACGGTCGCCCAGCACCACCACGGCGCCTCGACGACCACCACGATGCTGCTGATCACCGTTCCCGCGGTGCTGGCGGCGGCGTCGCTGCGCCCGGGTCGGGGCCGGGGCCGCGGTCGCTCCGGATCGTGACGGCCTTCCGGGCTGCCCCGGGCCTGAACCGGCCCTGAACCGGACCTGATCCGGCCCCGACCGTTCCCGGGCCCGACCGCCGAGTCGGGCCCCTGATTTCCCCTTTTTCACGTCACAAGCCAAGCCAGAGAAGGGAGTTCCCATGTCCGAGTGGGTGGCGCTGATCATCGCCTTGGCGGCGGCCTGTGCCGTTGTGTTGGCGGTGGTCGTGCTGCGGCGACGTGGCACGGGCGTCGTCGAGAACACCGACGAGACGCCGGACGTCATCGAGTACATCACCATGATGATCGGAGTGGTCTACGCGATCGTCCTCGGTCTCGCCATCGCGGGTGTCTGGGAGGCGCGCGGCGCCGCCCAGGACGACCTGTTCCGTGAGGCGCAGTCGCTGCGGGAGGTGAGCGACCGGGCGGTGGTCTACCCGGTCGAGTTCCGCGACCAGGTCCGGGCCGACGTCGACGCCTACGTCACCTACGTGGTGACGGTCGAGTGGGACTACATGGGCCAGAACGGCGAGATCACCGACAAGGGCACCCAGTTGCTGGACAAGATCCAGACCGAGGTGGTGTCCCGGGCGCCGGCCTCGGAGCTGGAGGCCCAGGCCTACCAGCCGATCACCGACCGGATCAGCCAGGCCTCCGACGCCCGCAACCAGCGCGGCCAGAACGCCGGGCCGACCATGCCCGGCGTGGTGTGGTTCGGGCTGGTCGGCGGGGCGGTGGTGACCATCGGCATGCTGTTCGCGCTGCAGATCCAGCGCACCCCGAGGGAGTTGGTCCTGGCGGCCTGCTTCAGCGTGCTGATCGCCTTCCTGCTGTTCATGATCTGGGACTTCGACGATCCGTTCGCCCGGAGCGTCTCGGTCACCACCCAGCCGTTCACGGACCTCTTCCCCTCGCTCAACCTGAAGAGCTGAACCGGAGCGGACGCCGGTGGTCCCGAAACGGGGCCACCGGCGTCGACGTTCAGGTGTCCACCGGCTGGACCGCCCCGGGCCGCGAACGGTGGTCGACCGGTAGGTTGACCGGGACGGAACAGACCCGCCGAACGGAGGCGCCCATGGACAGTCAGGGCTGGGACGACCGCTACGCCGCGAGCGAACTGCTGTGGGGCGCCGCGCCCAACCGGTGGGTCGTCGGCGAACTGACCGGCCGCACCCCCGGCCATGCCCTCGACCTGGCCACCGGCGAGGGGCGCAACGCCATCTGGCTGGCCGCCCAGGGCTGGGAGGTCACCGGCCTCGACTTCTCCGCCGTCGCCCTCGAGCGCGCCGAACGCCTCACCGCCGAACTGCCCGACGAGGTCGCCGACCGCCTGACCTGGCGCCACGGCGACGCCCGCGACCACGACGCCCCCACCGGCGGCTACGACCTCGTCCTGGTCGCCTACCTCCACCTGCCCGCCGCCGACCGCCGCGCCGCACTGCGCCGCGCCGCCGAAGCGCTCGCCCCCGGCGGCACCCTGCTGGTGATCGGCCACGACCTGAGCAACCTCACCGAAGGCGTCGGCGGCCCGCAGGACCCGGCCGTGCTCTTCACCCCGGCGGACGTCCTCGCCGACCTCGCCCCGTACGGCCTGCACACCGTCCGGGCCGAACGCGTCCGGCGCGAGGTCGACACCGAACCGGGCCACCGGAGCGGGACGGGCGGCGCCACGGCCGTTGCGATCGACGCGCTGGTGCGACTCGAGCGGGGTGCCAAGTGACCGCCCTGCCCAGCCGTCGGCTGCTGCTCACCGGCCTCGCGGCCGCCGCCCCCCTGGTGCTGGCGGGCTGCTCCTCCGGCAAGAAGGACAAGGCCGACAAGAACGGCCCGGTGACCAAGGCCGCCGACCCGGGCGGCGCGGCCTTCGTGATGATCATCCGGCACGGCGAGAAGCCCGACGGCAACCAGCCCGGCCTGGACGAGAACGGCAAGCACGACAGCAAGTCCCTCACCCAGCGCGGCTGGGACCGGGCCAAGGCGCTGCCCACCCTCTTCGCCCCGCCCGCGGCCGGCCTGCGCACCCCCGCCCGGATCTACGCGGCTACCGACCAGGGCCCGCTGGCCGGAGCGCACCGGATGCGGCAGACCGTCACCCCGCTGGGCGCCAAGCTCGGACTGACCGTGGACACCACCTACGCCGAGTCCCAGGAGTCCCAACTGGCCGGCGCCGCCCTCGCCGGAACGCAGCCGGTGCTGATCTGCTGGGAGCACTCCCGGATCCCGCGGATCGTCGAGGCGCTCGGCGCCGCCGGCAGCGGGGTGCCGGGCACCTGGCCGGACCGGTTCGACCTGGTCTGGGTCTTCTCCCGGCCGGCCGGCGGGGCCTGGACCTTCCAAGAGGTGCGCCAGCACCTGCTGGACGGCGACGCCTGAGCCTCTCTCGCCCTAGGCAGTTGCTGCGGAGAGGGTCACCACCGCGTACTGGGCGACGGTCAGCGGCACGCTGACCGTCCCCGCGGTCACGGTGTACGGGACGGGCTGGGGCGCCGGGTCGGTGCCGTCCGGGCTGGCGACGGTGACGGCGGTGTCGCCCACCCCGGCCGGGAGCGTGGCGGCGGTGGCGGGCGGTGTTCCGTCGTGCTGTTCGGGCATGGGGGTCCCCCAGCGTGGGTCGGAGCGGCTCTGGGGCGACCCTGGACCGTGCGCCGCCCGTCGGGCCGGACCCCTGTCATGGCTACGCCAGACGTCGGAGGGGCGGATCCCTCGGTGTGCGGAGCACCGCCGCGACCGGGGCCGGTGGGGCTGGTGGGTGGGACCGTCGCGGCCTGGGTAGGGGCCCTGGACGGACGCCGTCCGATGATCATAGTTTCTCTGTGTGCGATAGGTTCACGGCACGGACGGCGGCGGGAACGAGGAGGGCACGATGGCCGTTTCGCTGGCCAAGGGGCAGAAGATCAGCCTGGAGAAGCCGGGCGGTGGGCAGCTGAGCGTGGTCCGGATGGGCCTGGGCTGGCGGGCGGTGCAGCGCAAGGGCTTCCTGGCCAAACTGCTGTCCGCCGGGCAGGAGATCGACCTGGACGCCTCCGCGGTGCTGTTCGCCCAGGGCAAGCCGCAGGACGTGGTCTTCTTCCAGCACCTCACCAGCAAGGACGGCTCGGTCCGGCACAGCGGGGACAACCTGGTCGGCGGCGCGGGCGACGCCACCGACGACGAGTCGATCACGGTCGACCTGACCAGGGTGGCCGCCGAGGTCGACCAGATCCTGTTCACGGTGAACTCCTTCACCGGGCAGACCTTCCAGGAGGTCGAGGCCGCCTTCTGCCGCCTGGTGGACGAGACCACCGGCGTCGAGCTGGCCCGCTACACCCTGACCGGCGGTGGCCCGTACACCGCCCAGATCATGGCCAAGGTGCAGCGCACGCCGGGCGGTTGGCAGATGACCGCGATCGGCCAGCCGGCCGGCGGACGCACCTTCCAGGACCTCATGCCGGAGCTCGTCAAGCACCTGTGACCCGCACCGGGTTCCGGCGCCGCGACCGTCAGTCGACGTCCCGGCGCCGGAACCCGGCCAGGGCCAGCGCGATCAGCGCCGCCGCGACCAGGGTGAGTACCGCCAGCGGCGTCCAGTCCATCCCGGCCGCCGGGAGCCGGGGCACCCGGCCGAACGGGGACAAGCCGTCCAGGCCCGCGGGCAGCTTCAGCAGCGGGCCCAGGTAGCCGATCACGAACGCGTAGGCGGGGACGGCCCAGGCCAGCGGCAGCGCCCGGGGCAGCCAGCCGTAGACGGCGGCCGCGAAACCGACCGTCACCCAGAGGGCGGGCGCGAAGGCCAGCGCCGCGCCCACCAGCCGCAGGAACACGCCCCCGTCCCCGGTGGAGAGCGCCCCGGCCAGGCCGAAGCCCGTGCCCGCCGCCAGCATCACGGCCGTGCAGCCCAGCAGCGCCGCCGCCAGGTGCCCGCCCAGCCAGCGGGACCGGGACACCCCAGTGGCCAGCACCGGCACGGCCCGCCCGGCGCTCTCCTCGGCGTACGGGCGCAGCGTCGCCAGCACCGCGTAGACGCCGCCGACCACCGCGACGACCAGCATCGTCAGCGCGGCGAAGGAGTCGGCGAGGGTGTGGCCGCCGAGCCGGGCCAGCGCCTCCTTGATCTGGTCGACGTCCTTCAGCATCGAGTCGGCGTCGCCGAGCAGCGACCCGTACATCGCGCCGAGCAGCAGCATGGCCGCCGCGAAGCCGCCGATCAGACCGCGGTGCAGCCGCAGCGCCAGGCCGAGCGGGGTGCCCAGGAACGGACCGCCGGTGGCAGGGCCCGGGCGGGCCGCGCGCAGCCCGGCGCCGAAGTCGCGGCGGGTGCTCAGCGCGAACCCGGCCGCGGCGGTGCCGGCGGCCAGGGCCAGCGCGGGCAGCAGCGGCCACCAGCGGTCCTCGACGAAGGGGTAGCAGCGTTGCAGCCAGCCGATCGGGGAGGCCCAGGAGAGGCCGCCGCCCCCGGCGTCCCCGGCGGCGCGCAGCGCGTACGCGGCGCCGAGCACGGCCAGGGCCAGCCCGGAGGCCGTCCGGGTGTGCGCGGAGACCTGGACGGTGACGGCGGCGACGGCCCCGAACAGCAGCCCGCCGACGGCGGTCGCCGCGCCGTAGAGCAGCGCGCTGCCGGTGCCCAGACCCGGGACGCCGAGGGCGGGCAGGCCCAGGGCGAGCAGCAGGCCGAGGGCGAGGTCGGCGACGGCGGCGGTGGCCAGCGCGGCGGCCAGCTGGGCATGCCGGCCGACGGCGGCCGAGCGGACCAGTTCGGCCCGGCCGCTCTCCTCCTCGGCCCGGGTGTGCCGGGTGACGGTCAGCGCGCTCAGCAGTCCGGCCAGCACGACCAGCAGGCCGAGCAGCCGGTGCCCGAGCATCGCGCCCCAGGTGTAGTCGGCCAGGTAGCGGGCCGGGCCGGTCATCGCGAGCACGGCCGGGCCGGCCGAGCCGCGCGCGATCGCGGCGCGGTCGGCGGCGGTCGGGTAGATGGTGTGCACGCTGTTGGCGGTGGCCAGGGTGAGCAGCCCGAGGCCGAGTACCCAGGCGGCCAGCCGGGCCCGGTCGCGGCGCAGCGCGAAGCGCAGCAGGGTGGCGGTGCCGGCCAGGACGGCGGGGCCGTCGGCGCGGTCCGGCGCGGCGCGCCGGGCGGTGGGTGCGGCGGTGGCGGTCATCGGACGGCCTCGGGGTCGGCGCGGTGCCCGTTGGCGGCCAGCTCGTCGCCGTAGTGGCGCAGCATCAGCTCCTCCAGCGTGGGCGGGTGGCTGACCAGGCTGCGCAGTCCAGCTTCGCTCAACTTCCTTACCGCGGCGTCGAGTCGGGCCCCGTCCACGGCGAAGTGGACGCGCCGGCCGTCGGTGCGCAGGGCGTGCACGCCGGTCAGCGCGTCGAGGCTGGCCACCGGCCGGTCGGTCTCCGCCTCGACCGTGGTGCGGGTGAGGTGGCGCAGTTCGGTCAGGGTGCCGCTCTGCACCACCCGGCCGTGCCGGATGATGCTGACCCGGTCGCCCAGCTTCTCCACCTCGTCCAGGATGTGGCTGGAGAGCAGGACGGTGCGGCCCTCGGCCTTGAGCTGGCGGACGACGTCCTGGAAGACCACCTCCATCAGCGGGTCCAGGCCGGAGGTCGGCTCGTCCAGCAGCAGGAGTTCGGCGTCGGAGGCGAGCGCGGCGACGATGGCGACCTTCTGCCGGTTGCCCTTGGAGTAGCTGCGGCCCTTCTTGGTCGGGTCGAGGTCGAAGCGCTCGATCAGCTCGTCCCGGCGGCGCCGGTCGAGCCGGCCGCGCAGCCGGGAGAGCAGGTCGATGGCCTCGCCGCCGGTGAGGTTGGGCCACAGTTCGACGTCCCCGGGGACGTAGGCGAGGCGGCGGTGCAGTTCGACGGCGTCGCCCCAGGGGTCCTTGCCGAGCAGCCGGGCGCTGCCGCCGTCCGCACGCAGCAGGCCGAGGAGGACCCGGATGGTGGTGGACTTCCCGGCTCCGTTGGGGCCGAGGAAGCCGTGGACCTCGCCGGTCTCGACGGTCAGGTCGAGGCCGTCCAGCGCGGTGGTCCGGCCGAAGGTCTTGCGCAGGCCGGACAGGATGATGGCCTTGGTCATACTCTTGAAGCTACCGTAGTTTCAGAAAAACGTGAATATTGGGAAGGCGTTAAAGTTCGATCAAGGGGGGCGGATGATCTCCGGAAAGGGGAGAGCGGTGGAACGGGAGACGGAGCAGGACGCCGAGCGGGGTGTGGAGCCGAGCGCGGAGCCGGGCACGGAACCGGGGCCGGGTAGGTGGCACGAGTACCAGGCCGTGGCGGACTTCGTGGAGCGGTTCGCGGCCGAGCTGGTGGTCGCGGGCATGGGCCGGATGCCCGCGCGGATCTTCTCCTGCCTGATGGCCGAGGAGAGCGGTGTGCTGACCTCCGCCGAGCTCTCCGAGCGGCTGCAGATCAGCCCGGCGGCCGTCTCCGGCGGGATGCGCTACCTCATCCAGGTCGGCCTGGTCGCCAAGGAGCGCGAGCCCGGATCCCGCCGGGACCGCTACCGGGTGCTCAATGACGTCTGGTTCGAATCGCTGACCCGGCGCGACGAGATCCTGCTGCGCTGGATCAGGGTGATGAAGGAGGGGGAGCTGACCGTCGGCCGGGGCACGGTGGCGGGGGAGCGGCTCGCGGAGAGCGCGGCCTTCTTCGAGTTCATGATCGACGAGCTGCACGGGATGCTCGGCCGCTGGCGCGAGCACCGGGCGGCGCGGGGCCTGGGGATCCAGGGGTTGGACAGGATCTAGCGGCCGTCCGGACGCGCCGACGGCGGCAGTGCGGCTCTCGGGCCGTCCTGCCGCCGTCGGCGGTGCTGTGCGCGGGTGCTACTGCTTCACGGGCACCGAGGGGGAGGGCGACAGCGAGGAACTCGGCGTGCCGCTCGGCGCGGTGGACGAGCCGGCCGCGGGGGTCGCGGTGGCGCTCGGGCTGCCGCTGGGCGTGGGCGTCGGGCAGTTCGGGGCGGCGGTCGGCGTTGCCGTCGGCGTGCCGGTCGGGGTGGCCGTCGGGGACGCGCTGCCGGACGGCGTGGTGGTCGGCGTCGCGGTCGCCGTCGGGCTCGGGCAGGACGTCGGCGTACCGGTCGGGGTGCCGGACGGCGTGCCGCTGGGCGTGGCCGTCGGGGACGCGCTGCCGGACGGCGTGGTGGTCGGCGTCGTCGGTGTACCGGTCGGGGTGGCCGTCGGGCTGGCGGAGGGCGAGGGCGAACCGGTGGGCGTGGCCGCGTCGGTGGGCGTCGCGGACGGCGTCGGAGTCGGCGTCACCGGAGGCACCGTCGGCTGGGTGCTCGGCGTCGGGCCGGTGCCCGTGCCGCCGTCGCCGGTCGGGGTGGTGCCGGTGGTGCCCGAGTTGCCGGTGGTGCCCGTGCCGCCGCCGGACGGCTGGAGGAACGGCGAGGGCGAGGTGCCGGGCACGGCCGGTCCGCCCGGGCGGTCCGCGACGGTGGTCACCTGGCCGCTGCCGTAGTGCGCCATCCAGTTGCGGACGGTGCGCAGGTACTCGGTGGAGTTGTTGTAGCTGAGGATCGCCCGGTCCAGCTGGGACGGGTCGGAGAGGTCCCGGCCGCCCGCGCATAGGTAGCGGCCGGCGGTCTCGGCCGCGTCGAAGATGTTGTTCGGGTCGGCCGTGCCCTTGCCGGTGGCGTCCACGCCCCAGGCGGCCCAGGTGGAGGGGATGAACTGCATCGGGCCGACCGCGCGGTCCCAACGGGAGTCGCCGTCGTAGCGGCCGCCGTCGGTGTCGGGTATCGCGGCGAAGCCGTTGCCGTCCAGCACCGGGCCGAGGATCGGGGTGAGCGTCGTGCCGGCGGAGTCGACCTTGCCGCCGTTCGCCTGGCCGGACTCGACCTGGCCGATCGCCGCGAGCAGCTGCCAGGGCAGGTGGCAGCCCGGCGAGCGCTGCGCCAGCGAGGCCTCGGCCTTCTGGTAGGCGGCGAAGACGGTGGCGGGCAGCGAGGGGCCGTTGGCGGTGAAGGGGCCGGCCGCGGGCAGGCCGGGCTGGGTGCCGGGCGGCTGCGGCAGCTGGACGGCGCTGCCGCCGTCGGCCGCGGTGCCGGGGACGCCGGCCGCCGGGCCGCCGAAGGGGGTGGCGGAGGAGCCCTGGGTCTGGGCGGCGGTGCCGTCCTGAGCCGGTCCGGCGTCGGCGGCGGCGACCTGGGCGAGTCCGAGGCCCGAGACCTGAGAGCCGGTCAGCGCGGCCAGGGCGGCGAACGCCGCCGCCGTGCCCGTGACCCGCTTGCCGAGCCGTACCTTCCGCCCGCCCTTGGCGCTGCCGATCCTCGCCGCCATCTGCTGCCCCTCCCCGTCGCCGTCCGGACCCTCCCGGAACGGTTGAGCCTTCGTCATCGTGCCCGCCCGCCGATCGGCGGTACTCGCCGCCGGGACGATTAGTATCACGACGATCTGACAGGGACAGGATGGACGGGAGGCGGCCGGTAACCCATCGAGGGGTTAACGCGGCACCTCAGCCGGGGTCCGGCCGGTCCGCGGCCGTGCCCGGGCATCCGCCTCGTACCCCATCTCCCCTGTCGGTACCGGGAGTTGGCCGGGAGGCCAACGCCGGACGTCCGGGCGCCCCGGCGGTCGGACGGGCGGTTCGAAGCGCGGGGGTGGTGCGTGGGCGTCGTTTCGGGCTCCCCGGCGGCGCCTGCGGTCGACCCCTCTGACCTGCCCCGATGTCCGCCCGTGCGGCGGGCCCGCCCTAGCAGGAACGGACGGTCCGGCGCCAGGGGGCGTCCCCAACTCGGCCCTGGACGGATGACGTTCAGGTGAAAGTGGGCATGCCAGGAAACCCGGTCCGGCATGCTGTGCCGCGTGACCATGCGGATGGAGGCCGAAACCGTGAGCGCGAACCTGCCGGAGACCGTCGCCGAGGGGGCGGTGGTCCTGCCGGCACCCCCTCGGGTGGTGGGCGACCTGGCCCGTGACCTGACCCAGGCCGCCGCCGCCGTCCGGGCGGTGTCGCGGAGCGGGCGTGCCACCGGCGGGGACGTTGCGGTCGCCGCCTACACCGCCGTGGTGTGCACCGGGCGTTCGGCCGCGCGCGCCCTGGAGGAGGCCGCCGCCTGGTGCCGGCAGGCCCCAGAGGCCGAGGTGCACTCGCTCGCCTGGGCGCGGGTGCCGGGACACCGGGACGACGTCTTCGAGTACCGCGTCACCATGGCCGTCAGCTTCCCCGACGACGAGACCGGGGAGCACCTCGGGGACACCCACCACTCCTGTCGGTGAGGTCGTATGATCTGCGCATGAGTGATCGGGGTACGAACGAGACGGGCGGCACGGCGGCCGACGGTGCGGCTGGCGGCGCTGCCAACGAGGCTGCGGCGGAGGCCACTTCGGACGCCTCGGGCACTCCGGACACGTCGGACACCACGGCCGCGTCGGTCTCCGGCGAGGACGGCGACGGTAGCCCGCGCGAGCTGTCGCGGGTCGCCGCCGTCGCCGTCACCGTGGTGGCCATCGCCTGCGGCTGTGCGGCGCTGCTGGCCTCGTTCCACTGGCTGGGCTGGACCGTCCCGGGCATCGGCTGGATCGTCGCCAAGGCGGGGATCAAGCTGTCCGTGGGCGGCTTCGTCGTCCTGGCCGTGGCCGCCGACCACCTGCGCGGCAAGCTCCGGCCGAAGCGCCGCTCCTGACCGCTCCGGGCCGGAGCCCCCGTGGTCGACCACGGGGTTGACCGCGCCGGGTCTCAACCGGCCTGCGGCACCGGGCAGGTGAGGTCGTGCCCGGGCGCCCGGTCGTCCAGCAGGTAGCGCTCGACGGTGTCCGTGACGCAGGGGTCGGAGCCCGGGTACTGGCCGTGGTTGCCGTTGCTGGTGACGGTCACCAGCTCGGAGCCGCGCAGCGCCCGGTGCGCGCCGAGCGCCGCCTCGTAGTAAGTGGCCGGGTCGTGCAGCGAGTTGAGCATCAGCACCGGCGGCAGGTGGGCGCCGGTGACCTTGACCTCGGGCGCCGGGGCCGTCGGCCAGAGCGCGCAGACCGAGCTGAACGCGAGCGTGCGGGCGCCGATCAGCGGGTTGCGGGCGGTGTTCTCCGCACCGCGCTCGATCCAGGTGTTCAGGTCCTTCGTCCACGGGGTGTCGCCGCACGTCACCGAGAAGTACTCGGCGAGGAACTCCGGGCTGAGGTACTGGCCGAACAGCCGTCGGGCGGTCTCCTTGGCGGTCGGATCGGCACCCTGCCAGTCGTCCAGGGCGGTCAGCCCGCTCGCCAGGAGGGGGAAGGCCTTCTCGCTGTAGATCGCGTTGATCGTGCCGTTGTCCAGCTGGTTCGGGCCGAGCGTCAACGACCCGTCGGTGATCGGCTGGTCGTGCAGGGCGGCGCGCCGCTGCTCCCAGTGCGCCCCGACCTCCGCCGGGGTCGAGCCCCAGTGGTACGTGGCGTCCCGGGCGGCCATCCAGGGCAGGAAGTCCTCCTCGAACCGGCGCTGGAAGCTCATCGGCTGGCCCAGCTCGTACTGCTCCCAGGTGCCCTCGAAGCCGATGTTGCTGTCCAGCACCATCCACTCGACCCGGTGCGGGAAGAGCGTCCCGTAGTAGGCGCCGATCATGGTGGCGTAGGAGGCGCCGTAGTAGCTGATCCGCTTCTCGCCGAGCAGCGAGCGGTAGAGGTCCATGTCACGGGCGGTCTGCTCGGTGGTCAGGAAGGGCAGCAGGTCGCCGCTGTTCTTCTCGCAACCCTCCACCAGCTTGCGGGAGTTGGCGATGACCTGGTCGATCGCCTCGGGGGACTGGTCGCGGTAGTCCCCGGCCAGGAACTCCTGGAACTCCTCCGGGGTCTGGCACGCGGCACGGGTGCTGCGGCCGACGCCGCGCTGGTCGAAGCTGACGATGTCGTACGCGGCGGCCACCTTGGGGGCGCCCTGGGCGAGGTCCATCGGCCGCAGCAGGCCCTGCCCGCCCGGGCCGCCGGCCGTCTCCATCAGCGCGCCCTTGCGGTGCGCCGGGTCGGTGGCGCGGTGCCGGGACACGGCGATGGTCAGATCGGCCCCGACGCCGGGGTGGTGCCAGTCGCGCGGCACGGCCATGGTGGCGCACTCCAGGGCGGGCTGCCCCGCGCAGGGCTGCCAGTCGAGGGTCTGCTGGGTGTAGCGGGCGGGGGTGCGCTCGGCGTCGCCCGGGTTGCGGCCGGAGTCGGCGTTCGCCGTGGCGGGCAGGGCAAGGCCGGCGAGGAGCGCGGTGGCGGCGACGACGGCCGCGCGGCGGCTGCGGGATGCGGTGGTGTTCACGGGAACGATCCTGTCCGACCGGGCGGTTGACGCACGATGATGCAGGACACCGTGTTCGGGGTGGTGCTGGATACACCCCCGGGCGGGGGGTATCCAGCACCACGGGCCTCAAGAGGCTTCGGGAGCAGGCGGACTGTCAGTAGGCGGCGGTGAAGCGGCTGCGCCGGTGCACGGGCCGCTCGGCCTCGTCGAGCAGCACGACGGCGAGGTCCTCCATCGAGATCGCCGAGTTGCCCTCGGCGTCCAGCAGCAGCTCGTCCCGGCCGAGCCGGAACCGGCCGGTGCGCACCCCGGGTTCGAGCAGGGCGGCGGGGCTCAGGTACGTCCAGTCGACGTCCCCGTCCGCGCGGTAGAGGTCCAACTGCTCGCCGCAGGCCAGGGCGATCGGCCGGATCTCCGCGGGGAAGCCGGGCGACTCCACCAGGATCGTGCCGTCGGTGCCCGGCACGGTCAGGCTGCCCGCCCCGCCGACGGCGAGCAGGCGCACACCGGTCCCGGCCAGGCCGGCCAGCAGGCCCCGGGTGGTGGCGGCCAGTTCGTGCTCGCGGCCGGGCGCCGGGCGGGTGGCGGTGACCACCAGGTCCTGGCCGGCGGCGATCCGGGCGACGTCCCCGGGGTCGCCCGCGTCGCCGACGGCGAGCGTGACCTCGGTGGGCAGGCCGTGCGGCTTGGCGGGGTTCCGGACGACGGCGGTGACCTCGTGGCCGCGGGCGAGCGCCTCGGCCACGACCCGTCGGCCGACGTTGCCGGTGGCGCCGAACACGGTGATGCGCATGAAGGTTTCTCCTTGGATCTTCTTGGCTCTTCGTGGATCTTCGTGGATCTTCTGAACGGGATCGTGGTGGTGCGGGGTCCTGCGTCCGTACGGAGTCAGGTGTTCGTACGGGTCAGGCGTTCTCGCGTACCGGGTCCGGACGGAGGTCCGGTCCTGGTCCGGTGGGGGTCGGGGCGGCCGGGCGGTTCCGCTGGGTCTGGGCGACGATCAGCGAGCCGAGCACGATCAGCGCGCCGAGCGCCTGCAGCGGGCTGAGGTCCTGTCCGAGCGCCAGCCAGCCGACCAGGGTGGCGACCACCGGGCTGAGCAGGGAGAGGAAGGACAGCGAGGTCGGCGGCAGCGCGCGCAGGCCGCGGAACCAGATCACGTAGGTGAGGGCCGCGCCGATCAGGCAGAGGTAGGCGTAGCCGAGCAGGTTGTCGGCGGTGTAGTGGGTGGGCGGGGCGCCCTCACCGAGCAGGGTGACCGGCACCAGCAGCAGGCCGCCGGCGGTGAGTTGCCAGCCGGTGGTGGCGAGCAGCGGCGCGGGGGAGGCCCAGCGCTTGGAGAGTACGACGCCGAAGGCCATCACCACCGCCCCGCCGAGGGCGGCGGCGACCCCGGCCGCGTCCAGCCGGGCGTCGGCGCGCAGCACCAGCAGGCTGACGCCCGCCACGCCGGCGATGCCGGAGAGCACGGTGCGCAGGGTGAGCCGGTCGCCGAGCAGCCCGGCCGAGAGTCCGGCGGTGATCAGGGGCTGGACGGCGCCGACGGTGGCGGCGATCCCGCCGGGGAGGCGGTAGGCGGCGATGAACAGGAGGGCCTGGAAGGCGCCGATGTTGAGGGCGCCGAGGACGAGTGCGCGCCACCACCAGCCGCCCTTCGGCAGGGTGCGGGTGAGGGCGATCAGTAACAGCCCGGCGGGCAGGCAGCGGATGACGGCGGCGAGGAGCGGACGGTGGGGCGGGAGGAGTTCGGTGGTGGCGAGGTAGGTCGTTCCCCAGACGGCGGGGGCGAGGGCCGTCACCAGCACGACGGCGAGGCGATTGCTTAGCACTAAGCCAATATATCTCAGCGCTAAGGCATTCTGCGGCGGATTCCACCGGTGATGTGGCTCACAGTTACCTCATTGCTAAGGAATCCGGTCGGCATCGCCTACCCTGGACCCGTGGCAGATCATCTCGACCGCGTCGTCGCGCAATGGCACGCCGAGCGCCCCGACCTGGACGTCTCCCCGATAGAGGTGTTCGGCCGGATCAAGCGCCTCTACCGCCTGGTGGACGCCGAGCTCAACCGCACCTTCGCCGAACACGGCCTGGACGCGCCCTCCTTCGACGTCCTCGCCACCCTCAAACGCAGCGGCCCGCCCTACCGCCTCACCCCCACCGGCCTGATGCAGTCCGCCATGGTCACCTCCGGCGCGATCACCCAGCGCCTCGACCGCCTGGAGGCCCGCGGCCTGGTCACCCGCACCCGCAGTGACCAGGACCGCCGCAGCCGCGACGTCGAACTCACCCCCGAGGGCCACGCCCTGATCGACCGCGCCTTCCCCGACCACATCGCCAACGAGCACCGCATGCTGGCCGGGTTCGACGAGACCCGCAAGGCCGCACTCATCGACGCCATGCGCGCCCTGCTCGCCGACCTCGGGGACGACACCTCCGGCTGACCTGCCGTTAATCGTTTGCCGGGCGCTACGGCCTTCCCTTTGGATGGCGGCCATGGACGACCCCATCTGGTCCGCACTCCCCGCCGCCGTCCGCCGTACGGTCGACGAGCACCTCACCGCGCGGCGGCACGTCCACGCGATCAAGGCGATCCGCGACGCGTCGCCGGAGTCGCCGCCCGGCATCCCCGCCTGCGTGGACGTGATCACCGACCGGATGACCGAGCTCGGCCTGCTGCCGGACCGGCCGACGCCACCGGCGGATCCGGTGGGCCAGCGCTAGCGGGGGTTGACCGCGACCGCCTTGAAGAAGGTGTAGTGGAAGGTCCCGCCCGGCTCGGCCGCCCGGCGCAGGTCGGCGATGCCGCGGTCGAAGTCCTCCGGGGTGGTCAGCCCGGCGGCCAGGGCCTCCGTCCGGACGGCCTCGACCATCGGGACGAACGTCCGCCGGGTGAAGCCCTCCACCAGGGCCGGGCGGCCGCCGTCGACGTAGACCGTACGGGGGCGGACCGTCACGTCCGCGAAGCCGGCCGACGTCAGCAGCGGGTGCAGCCGACGCCCCACCAGGGCGTCGCCGCCCGCCCCGGCCTGGAGTCGGACCAGGTGGTCGACGGTGCGACGGGCCGCCGGGGTCTCCGGATGGAAGAAGGCCGAGCCGTGGTCACCCTCGATCACCGTGATCGTCCCGCCCGGCCGCAGCACCCGCCGCAGTGCGGCCAGCCCGGCCGCCGGGTCGGGCAGGTGCTCCAGCACGAAGCACACGAAGACGTGGTCGAACGCGCCGTCCGGGAACGGCAGTCGGTGCAGGTCGCCGTGGTGCCAGGTGACCCGGGCGGTCGGCGCCGCAGCGGTGATCCGGGCCCGGGCCTGGGCCAGCGACTCCGCCGAGACGTCCGCCGCCGTCAGCAGCACGCCCGGGCTGGCGGCCAGCAGGTGCGCCGTCTGCGCGCCCACCCCGCAGCCCGCCTCCAGCACCCGGCTGCCCCCCGGGTAGGCGGTGCCCGCGTGCAGCAACTCGGCGAGGGTGTCGGCCTGGTCGCCGAGGCGCTGGGCCTCGGTGTCCGAGTAGCCGTGGACGTAGGGGGTGGCGGGGTGAGGGCTGGTTTCGGTGGTCATGGCTCCACCTTCGCGCCACTATGGTCCGGTGAACAGGTCCAAAGACACCAGGAACCACAGGTCCAATGCGGCCCGGCCGGACGGCTCGGACGGCTCGGACGGATCAGCCGCGGAGACCGGGGAGGCCGGGGAGACCGGTGCCGACTTCCTCCAGCTCGACGCCGCCGAAGCCCCGCCCGGGGGCCTGACCGACTGGCTGGCCCACCGGCTGCGCGAGGCCGTCGCCGACGGGCGGCTCCCGGCGGGCAGCCGGCTGCCCGCCAGCCGGGTGCTGGCGGCCGAACTCGGCGTCTCCCGCGGGGTGGTGACCGACGCCTACCGGCGGCTCGCCGAGTCCGGGCAGCTCGCCGGGCGGGGGAGGGGTGGCACGGTCGTGCTCGGCCCGGCGCCCGCCGTCCCGCAGTCCGTTCCGCACCCCGCCCCGCAGCCCGTCCCGCAGGCCGTCCTGAGTGAACTTCCGCCGCTGTTCCGGGACGACCCCGACGCCGAGGTGTTCGACCAGCTGCGCGCCGCCCCCGCCCGGATCGACCTCACCCCCGGCGTGCCCGACCTCGCCGCCTTCCCCCGCGCCGCCTGGCTGCGCGCCGAACGCGCCGTCCTCGACGGCCTCGCCGCGTCCGACCTCGGCTACGGCGACGTCCGCGGCACCCCCGTCCTGCGGCAGGCCGTCGCCCACTGGCTCGCCCGCAACCGGGGCATCCGTGCCGACCCCGACGAGGTGCTGGTCGTTGCCGGGACGGCCCAGGCGCTCGCGCTGCTCGGCCGTGCCCTCGGCCGGGTGGGCATCACCGAGGTCGCCGTGGAGGACCCGGGCTCGCTCGGCGCCCGCCAGCACCTCGCCCACTGGCTCGAGGCCACCCCGTCCGTCCCGGTCGACGCCGAGGGCATCCGGGTCGACGCGCTGCGCGCTACCGGCGCCCCCGCCGTCCTGCTCACCCCCGCCCACCAGTACCCGACCGGCGTCGTCCTCGGCGGCGAGCGGCGCCGTGAACTCCTGTGCTGGGCGGGCGAAGGCGGACTGGTCATCGAGGACGACTACGACGCCGAGCACCGCTACGACCGACCGCCCGTCCCCGCCCTGCGGGCCGAACTGCCCGACCGGGTCTGCTACGCGGGCAGCATCTCCAAGCTGCTCGCCCCCGCCCTGCGCACCGGCTGGCTGCTGGTGCCCCCGCGACTGCGGACGGCCCTGCTCGACGCCAAGCGCTTCGCCGACCTCGGCAACCCGGTGCTGCCCCAACTGGTGCTGGCCCGGCTGATGGAGTCCGGCGAACTGGAGCGCCACCTCAGGCTGTTGCGCCGTCGCCACCGCCGCCGTCGGGACGCCATGATCGCCGCCATCCGCACCCACCTCCCCACCGCCACCGTGCACGGCGCGGCCGCCGGGTTGCACCTGATGCTCACCCTGCCGGAACAACTCGGCTGCAGTGACGTGGAGTTGGCCACGGCGGCGCTCGCCCGCGGGGTCAAGACCCAGCCGCTGTCCTGGCACGCCCGCCTTCCGTACCCACCCGGTCTGGTGCTCGGCTACGCGGCCGGCTCACCGGGCGGGATCGCCGAAGGGGTGGCCGTGCTGGGGGAGTTGGTGCGGTCGGCGGGGCGCCGGTCGTCCTTGGGATGAGCGAGGCCTACGCGAGGCGCGCCACGGCCAGGGCCAGGGCGCGGTCGAGCGCGGCCTCGGCGTCGCACGGCACGTCGGGCCGGACGCCGGTGCCCTCCCAGTTGGTGCCCGAGACCGGGTTGACCGCGCGGGCGATCGGCACGCTGAGCTCCAGGTGCGGGTGCACCGTCCAGCCGTCGCGCGGGTGCGCGCCGCCCCGGGTGGCCTCGCCGACGGTCTCGGCGCGCCCGAGCTGCTGCAGGTCGTAGGCGAGCTCCTCGCCCGCGGAGAAGGTGTTCCCGCTCGTCAGCACGTAGAGCGGCTTGCCGCTGCCGAAGCGGGCGCCCGGGACGAACGGGGGCGTCCAGGACTGCTCGGCCACCTCACCCTGCCGCGAGAGCATGGTGTTGAGGTGGGTGCGGCCCTCGAGCAGGTAGCCGCAGACGAAGGCGACCGTGTCCGGATCGCCGCCGGTGTTGCGGCGCAGGTCCAGGATGAGGGCGCGGGCGGGCGCCACCAGGGAGAGCGCCGCGGCCAGCGGCTGCGCGGCCCAGTCCAGCGGGAACATCTTGGGTCCGATCTCCAGGACCGCGACGCCGCCGTCGAGGAGTTCCACCCGCGGGACACCGCCCAGGGAGGCGTCGAACTCCCGCCGCATCGCGGCGAGTGCCGCCGCGCCCTGCTCACGCGGCACCGGTACGTCGTGGTGCTTGAGGGCCAGGTGCAGGTCGCCGTTGACGGACCGCAGGTCGGCGGTGACGGCTTCGGCCAACTCCTCGGCGGATTCGGTCCGGTAGGAGCCCTCGGCACTCCGGCTCCGCAGCAGGTCCGCCAGCTGCCGCGCGGCATCGGGGAAGACGTAGTGCTCGCGGACCAGGTCGGCGATCGACTCGACGACGGCGGCGGCGTCCAGCGCGGGAAGCGATGTGGTGGAAGTCATGGGAGGGAGTAGACCAGCGGCTTGCCAAAGCGTCAAACGTACTTAACGCTTGATTCGGTGAGCCACCAACAGGACCAAGACGTCCAGCAGATCAGCACGTCCCTGCAGCACGCCGCCCTCGCCCACCCCGTGCGCCAGCGCCTGCTCTTCGCCCTGAGCACCCGGCCGTCGACGATCAGTCGGCTCGCCGCGCAGCTGGGCGTGAACAAGGGCGGCGTCTCCCACCACCTCAAGGTGCTGTGCGAGGCGGGGCTGGTCCAGGACGCGGGAACGCGAACGGTGCGCGGCGGCACCGAGAAGTACTACCGGCGGGCCGCCGAGCGGCTCAACGTCGCCGAACCGCAGGCCGAGGGCACGGCCGCGCTGTTCGGCGCCGTCGCCCAGGAGCTGGACCGCTCGCCCGCCGACCACCTCATGACACTGCGCCACCTCCGGCTCAGCCCGGCCAAGGCGGCGTGGCTCGCCGAGACGCTGGCCGCACTGGTCGACGAGGCGGAGGAGGACGCCGAGGGCGAGCCGGTGCACGGCATCCTGGTGACGCTCTACCAGCAGGCCGGGACGTAGCGCGGCGAGCGGTGACCGGGGGGCGGCGTTCAGCCGCCCTCCCGCGCAGCCGCAGCGGCCGCCGGTGCAGTCCGGCTCGCCCGGGTTCACCCGCGGGGGGTTTTCCGTGCTGCCGCGCGGCGGGTTCCTGGGTACGCTGACGGACCGTATGCCGTTGCTGACCCTGGAGGCATGGATGGCCCCGTTACGGCGCCTCGCCCAGCTGACGTCGGTGCTGCTGGTGGCGGCGGCCGCGCTCGGCCCGGTCCCCGCCGGGTCGGTGACCCGCGGCGGCGGACTGCCCGGTGGACACCCCGGCGAGAGGAACCCGGCGATGACCGGTGGACACCAGGACTCCCGGCAGCTCGCGGGCCGTCGCATCGTGCTCTCCTACCCCGGCCCGACCCCGCCGCCCGGGGTGCTGCGGGCGATCCGGGAGGGCCGGGCCGCCGGGGTGATCCTGTTCGGCGAGAACATCACCAGCCCGGAGCAACTTGCCGATGCCGTGGCCAAGTTGAAGCAGGCCGCGGCTGATGCCCCGCAGGCGCGCCCGCTGCTGCTGATGACCGACCAGGAGGGCGGCAAGGTCCGCCGGCTGCCCGGCGCGCCCGAACTCTCCGCCCGCCGCACCGGATCGGCCCCGGACCCGCTCGCCGCCGCCGTGGACTCCGGCACCGGCGCCGCCGGCACGCTCGCCGGGGCCGGGCTGAACGTCAACCTCGCCCCGGTGCTCGACGTCTACGACACCCCCGGCAACTTCATCGACCGCTACGAGCGCTCCTACGGCCAGGACCCGGGCCGGGTGGGGGAGTTGGGCAGTGCCTTCCTCGCCTCCCAGCAGAGCCTGGGGGTGGCGGCCACCGCCAAGCACTTCCCCGGTCTGGGCGCGGCCGCCCGCGACGAGAACACCGACGCCCGGCCCGTCACCCTGCCCGTCCCGCTGGACCGGCTGCGCTCCCGCGACGAGGCCCCGTACCGGGCCGCCATCGCCGCGGGCGTGCGCCTGGTGATGGCCTCCTGGGCGGTCTACCCGGCCCTGGACCCGGACCGCCCGGCGGGGATGTCGCCCGCCGTGATCCAGGGCGAGCTGCGCGAGCGCCTCGGCTTCGACGGCGTCACCGTCACCGACGCCCTGGAGGCCGATGCCCTCACCCCGTACGGGCCCGCCGGCCCGCGCGCCGTCGCCGCCGCGGCGGCCGGGATGGACCTCATCCTCTGCTCCGCCCGCGACCCCCAGCAGGGCGAGGACGCCACCACGGCCCTGTCGGCCGCCCTCGACTCCGGCGGCCTCGACCGCGACGCCTTCGCGGACGCCGTCGCCCGGGTGGACGCGCTGCGGGAGGATCTCGGCTGACCCGGGGGTTCGGCGGCTGCCGTCCGTCGGTGGTCACGGCGGCTGCTGTCCGCCGGTGGCGGCGGCGGACGGCGCCCGGGGGGGTGCGCGGGCGGTGGTTCATCCCGGGTTCAAGGGGGCGACGCCCGGGCGGGGGCGGCGGTTCGCCCGTTCGAGCGGGAACGCGCCATCGTCGGTCTCCTTTTGGCCGGGTCGATGCTTCGAAGGGAAAACGGCGCTCTTGCGATGGAATCGCATGGCAGAGTCTTGGTCGTGGCACGTATGAAATGTCATATGTGCCATAACACATTGCTCGATTTCCGTCCCACGAGTTCATTCCTCACACCCTCCGAAGGAGGAGCCATGAACCGCATCACCCGGATCGCGGCGGGCGCGGCCGGTGCCACCGTCCTGCTCGCCACCCCCGTGCCGGCGCTCGCCGCCGGGCAGGAGTCCGACACGGTCACCACCTGCGGGTGGTCCGGCCTGCAGGCCGGGCTGTCCACCAGGGTCTGCGCGGACGTCACCGGCGACGACGTCGTGCTGTACGGGCAGATCGGGCTGGCCGGCCCGCCCTCGCCGGGGACGTCGTGGCCGCCGGCGCCGCAGGAGCTGCGCACCAGCCTGTCGGCGGACGTGGTCGGCGTCGGCCCGATCGGCGTGGCGGCCGGGCGGACCGTCTTCAAGGTCAGCACCGTCCGGGTGGACGGGATCAGCGCCACCGCGCCGTGCGGGTCGGTCGTGCACGCCTCCTTCGCGGTGGAGGGGAGCTTGCGGGGACCGGCCCCGGTCACCGTCGATGTGCCTGTAGGCTGCTGACGGCTCGTCATCCAGACTGCCGGGCCCGGGAGTTGGCAGCGTCCCGGGTCCGGCCCTTCGCCGTCCCGGTCCGGCCGTCGATGTGGGAGTGGTCACCTTCCGCTGTGACGACTTGAAGAAATCTTCATCTGTGGCGATGATGCCTACCGGCCGCGGCACGGACCCCGCCCGGCCGGGCGACCAGGCCGCCACCGAGCCGGATCGAGGGAGGGAACGGGCCATGCCGGTCCCGCTGTACCAGGCCAAGGCGGAGTTCTTCCGCACCCTCGGCCACCCGGTCCGGATCCGGGTGCTGGAACTGCTCCAGGACGGCCCCCGGCCGGTGCGCGAGCTGCTGGCGGAGATCGAGATCGAGCCGTCCAACCTCTCCCAGCAGCTCGCGGTGCTGCGCCGCACCCAGCTGGTCACGGCCACCCGTGAGGGCAACACGGTGGTGTACGCGCTCAGCACCCCGGACGTCGCCGAGCTGCTGCGCGCGGCGCGGCGGATCCTGACCGAGTTGATCACCGACCAGGGCGCGCTGCTCACCGAGCTGCGCGCCGCCGGCGGCCGGTCGCCCCGCTGAGCCAGCAGTCGGCAGTCAGCAGCCTGGAGGTTCGCGCCCACCGGCGGCGACCGTGACCGACCCGAGGAGAGCAGTTCCATGAGTGACAGCACCGGCGCTGCCGACAGCACCCGCACTGCCGACGGCACCAGCGAGGAGAAGCGCCGCCGCAAGGCGATGCTGATCCGCGCGGGGATCTACATCTTCGCCACCCATCTGTTCGCGGGCTTCGTCCTGCTGCTGTTCGCGCTCGGCGACCGCAAGTAGCACGGCCGCCCGGTCGTCGGCGGCGCGCCTTAGCGGCCCCGGTCGCCCGGCACCAGGTAGCGGTCGCTGGTGCTGGTCCAGGCCTGCACGCCGGCGACCAGCTCCCGGGTGCCGTCCAGGTACCAGCGCCCCGCCGGGTGGCGTCGGCCCAGCTCGCGGCAGAGCTGCTCGTTCTCCCGGCGCAGCGCGGTGACCCGGGTGCGCACCGCGCGGACGGCCCGGCTGCGGGTGCAGCCGCGAACCCGTTGCAGGGTGAGGACGGTGTTGAAGGCGGCGGCGCTCTGCCGCTCCTCGCGCTCCAGCGAGTAGAGGTCGTTGATCAGCGTGGCGGCGTCGGCGGTGTTGGCGCGCAGGCGGTGCAGTGCGGGCTCCGCGTGCAGGGCGGCGGGGGCGTCGGCGCCGTGGACCCGTTCCAGTATGTTCATGAACGGGTAGAGACAGCTGCCGTGGCGGCGCAGCCGCATGGTGTCGGCGAGGCCGAGTCCGAGGGCGGGGACGGTGCCGCGGGCGCGGTGTTCGGCCTCGGCGGGGAAGGTGGCCAGGCAGGCGTGCCACTCGCGGGCCGCCCTGGCGCGCCAGGCGGGGGAGGTCGACCGGCTCTGCCGGTCCCACAGTTCCTGCCAGGCGGTGACGAGCCGGTCGCCCGGGGGCTCGGGGCGGGCGTCGCCGTTGAGGGCGGAGATCAGCGGGTCGACCAGGGCGTGGGCCTCGGCGGGTCGGCGGCCGGGCGGGCCGTCGAAGCGGTCGTCCAGGACGGTGAACCAGCCCAGCATGTCCACCAGCAGGTCCAGTTCGGTGCCGCGGGCGCGCGGGAAGGCGTGGCCGATCAGCTCGTGCAGGGCGTAGGCCCGGTAGCCGGGGAGCTCGGTCGGGGCGAGCAGGCCGTGGCGGACCGCCCAGTCGGCGTGCCGGTCGGCGGCGGCGCGCAGTTCGGCGGACGGGCGCGGCAGCGGTACGGCGGCAGGGGTGCCCGGACCGGCCGCGGTGCCCGGACCGGCCGCGGCGCCGGTGAACGGGCAGCCCGCCGGGCGCGGCCGGTCCGCCCGGGTCGGCGCGGGGACCTTCCCGATGGCGGCCCCCTCCTGCATGTCACGTACGGCCGCGGCCGCGACCCCGTCCGTGCGCGGTGCCAGCCGGACCCGCAGTCCGTGGGCCTGGACGGTGGTCCACACCACCTCCCGGGCCCGCGCCCCCGGGACGGCCGCCGGCCGCCAGCGGCGCAGGATGGCGGCGGCCGCGACGGTCAGTTCGGCCCAGGCGAAGGCCTCGCCGATGCACTTGTGCTTGCCCGCCCCGAAGGGCAGGAAGGAGGGCCGTCCGAGTCCGCCGCCGTCCTGCCAGCGTTCGGGCCGGAAGCT
Source organism: Kitasatospora sp. NPDC058162 (assembly GCF_042884005.1). Classification (NCBI taxonomy): domain Bacteria; kingdom Bacillati; phylum Actinomycetota; class Actinomycetes; order Kitasatosporales; family Streptomycetaceae; genus Kitasatospora; species Kitasatospora sp. NPDC058162. The sequence goes on along the minus strand of NZ_JBHVUS010000008.1, from coordinate 164,096 downwards.
CAGCGGCTCGTCGTAGCGCACCGGGTCGCGGTGCAGCGCCGTGAGGCTGTACAGCAGTTCGGTGCCGGCCGGGATCCGGTAGGGGCCGAGGTCGACCGGTACCCCGGCGGTGCGCATCAGGAAGGCGTTGGGCGCGTGCAGCCGCACCACCTCCTGGGTGACGGCGCGGGTGTACGTGAGCCGGGCGAGCGCCTCGGGGGTGGGGGTGGTGCCGGCGGGCAGGTGCTCGTCCAGTTCGGCGAGGACGCGGGCCTCCACCTCGGGGTGGCGCAGCAGTTCGTCGAGCAGCCAGGTGAGCGTGGTGGAGACGGTCTCGGTGCCGGCGCCGAACATGGTGATGGCCTCGGAGCGGACGTCCGCCTCGGTGAGTGGACGGCCGGTGGCCGGGTCGGTGGCGGCGCGCAGCAGGGCGGGCAGGGTGCCGCCGCGCTCGTTCGAACGGGCTTGTCCGGGACGGCCGTTGACGGCCTGGTCGACCACCCGGTTGAGCACTCGGACGGCGGCGTCGAAGCGCCGGTTGACGGGCAGCGGGAGCCGGGCGAGGGCCGGGTGGGGGTAGAGGGACTGGACGATCTGGCCCTTCACCAGGTCCGGCAGGGCCCGGTGGAAGGCGAGGGTGGCGTCTGCGGTGAGTCGGGCGCCGAACAGCGAGCGGGTGACGATCTCCAGTGCGAGGTGGTTCATCTCCTTGGCCACGTCGAGGACTTGACCGGGGCGCCAGCGCCCGGCCCGCTCCTCGGTGACCTGGTGCATCACGGCCAGGTACCCGGCCATCCGGTCCGGGCCGAAGGCGGGCTGGATGATCCGGCGGCGGTCGCGGTGGGCCTGCCCCTCGGACATCAGCAGGCCGTCGCCGAAGGCGGTCTTGAGGGTGTCCTGGACGGCGCCGCGCGGGCAGTCGTGGGCGAGGGCGACGAGCAGGGTGTGGACCAGCCGGGCGTCGGTCACCACGCAGACGGTGCGCGGCCCGAGCCGGATGCGGACCACGCCGCCGTGGCGGGCCAGCGAGCCGAGGAAACCGAGCGGGTCGCGCAGCAGGGCGGCGGCGTGGCCGAGGCCGGGCAGTGCGCCGGGGGCGAACGGGGGGACTGCGGCGCGGGGGGCGGGTGCGGCGGGTGGTGTGGCGGGTGGCGTGGGTCTCGGGGGGACGATTCGTTTCTGTGTCTCCGCCAGCAGGGCATTGGTCGGCAGGGCCATGACACTTCCTCTCACCAGAGGGGCCGGTGCGGCGGTACCGGGGGAGGGCACCGGCGGGCCGGCCGGGTGGCGGGGTCCGGCGAATGCGAACCCCGCGTACGCCAGGGGGCAGAGGGCGCACGCCATGGGAAACGCGCCGGTCCGGCGGGCGTTGCGTCGAACGTGCTCCTATCACTCCAACGGACGATCATCGCGACCCCCTCCGGCGGGTCCGCCCGACCGGCGCCGACGACGGCCTGCAGTACCGATCTGACCTGCGCCGATACCCGGATCCTGGCGGGTCGTGCGGCACCCCGGCGGGAGGGTCTTTGGACCCTCGCCGCACGCCCGCGCGAGGGCCAGCATGGTGTACGGAGAAGGAGGAACCTGATGACCCGTCTGCGCCACCGGCCCGCCGGCTCGGGCTCACCGGGCGCCCGTTCGTCTGCCGCACCGGCCCCGACGACGGTCGGTCCCGGGTGCTCCACCGCCGCTACGACGGCCACTACGGCCTGATAGCGCCGGTAGCGGACGGCCGCGGCGGGGCAGGAACCCCCTCGGCGCGGGACTGATCCGCGAGGCTCCACCACCCTCCGGACTCCACCAACTCCACGACAGGGGAATCGGGACTATGGACTGCGACGACGAGGTCATGCTGACCGTCCGGATCACCGCCGCCGAGCGGGCGCTGCTGCGGGACCTCGCGCGCGGCCACGGCGGCGACCTCTCCGGGGTCGCGGTCGACGGGTTGCTGGAGGTCATCCCCTCGCTGCACGACGACGGTTCGGTGCTGCCGCTGCTGCGGGTCCTGGCCCGGCCCGCGCCCTTCGCCGTCACCCTGTGGCTGCCCGCCCCGGTCGCGGACCTGCTGCCGCTGCTCGGCGAGCGGCTGGTGCGCACCGGTGGGCCGGCGGCGGGCCCGGCCAGCGCCGCGCTCTCCGCCGCGCTGCGGCTGTGGCTCGCCGGGGACCGCGCGGTGCTCGCTGCCGGGCTGGCCCGGTTGCACGGCGGCTGCGGCCCGCTGCCGGAGTCGGCGGACGGTGGCGCGGGCCGGGTCAGAGTCGCGGCCTGAGGAGTGGAGTGAATCGTGTGACGGGTCGTCATATCCGTTGCGACGAAGGCGTGTCCGGTTCGCATACTTCCCCTCCCGGGCCGCTGGCCACGGCTTCGCGGGAGGTCTAGCATTCGACACGACCGCCGGGGTCGCAGGCCCCGGGGCTCCGGCCGGGTGGCCGCCACCACCCCTGTGCCGGGGAGCGCGTACCCCCCGAGTGCGCTCCCCGGCACTTCGCCGCCCGCGCGGCGCCCGCCCGCACTCCACGACCTGCCCGCCGGGCCGCCGGCTCGAACGGGTCCGGGAATTTCGCAAGAGGTTTCTGTTATTCCCGATCGCCCCGGCCGCTCTCCCTCGTGTCGGAAGGTCCGAGCCCCTCACCACAGGGCCCGGGCCGTCGCACGAGGAAAGGAACGCGATGGGACACCGGAGCAGCGAACTCCGTCGGCGCAGGCGCCGCAGGCTCACCCGCAGGAGCGCCCTGGTCGCCGTGGCGGTCGCGGCCGGGCTGGTCGCGGGCACCCTGGGGCTGCGCACCGCGCTGGAGCCCGGGGCGATGCGCAGCACCGTCACGGCGGCGGACGCACCGGTCGACGCGGTCGCGGACGACGGCGGGTCGGGGGAGACCGGCACCGCCGAGGGAGCCACCAGGGCGCCCGCCCCGAAGCGGGACGAGAAGGCGGCCGCGCCCAAGGCGATACCCAAGGACCAGCCCGACCGCGGCCTGGTCTACGCGGGGTTGAACCTGCCGACCAGCGACCGCTGCGGCAACATGCTGGAGGTCACCGGCAGCGCCCAGTGCAGCCACGGCCCGGACGCGCCGCCCAAGGAGGTGGACATCCACAAGGACGTCCCCCCGGTCGCCGCCCCGGCCGCCCAGGCGCCCGCGCTCACCCCGCCGTCCGCTGCCCAGCCGCCCGCCGCCGCCGACCTGTTGAAGGGCGCGGCGCCCGTCCTCGACGCCGCCCAGAAGGCGCTGCTCGGCGACGCCGGTGCGAACGCCGCCCCGCAGGACGCCGCGGCCCCCGCGGCCGGAGCGGCCGCCGGATCGGGCCTGGTCTGCGAGGGTGACGGCAGCAGCGGCAACCGCGTCCAGGTGGTGTACGTGCACACCCCGGGCAACGACCGGTTCGCCCAGTACCTGCCCTCGTTCAAGAAGTGGGCCGCGGACGTCGACGTCATCTACAACGCCAGCGCCGCGGAGACCGGCGGGGTGCGGCACGTCCGCTTCGTCACCGAACCCGACTGCACCGCTTCGGTGTTGAACGTCCAGATCTCCGACTCCGAGATCCAGGACTTCAACGCGAGCAACCGCGCCCTGGCCGCACAGGGGTTCAACCGCAAGGACCGCAAGTACATGATGTTCACCGACGCCAAGGTGTACTGCGGGATCGGCACCTTCGCCGGCGACGAGCGCTCCGGGCAGGACAACCTGAGCAACTTCGGCCCCTCGTACGGCCGGACCGACTCGGGCTGCTGGGGCGGGCACACCGCCGCGCACGAACTCGGGCACAACCTGGGCGCGGTGAACAACAGCGCGCCCAACTCCAGCAAGGCCGGGCACTGCACCGACACCTGGGACCTGATGTGCTACTCGGACGCCCCCTACTACCCGAAGATGCGGGTCGTCTGCCCGGACCGCGCGCATGACGACCGGCTCGACTGCGGCCACGACGACTACTACAACACCGCGCCCGCGCCCGGCAGTTACCTGGCCACGCACTGGAACGTCGCCAACAACCGCTTCCTCATCGCGGGCAACGGCAACGGCGGTGGCGGCGGCACCGGTCCGAACCCCACCCCCACCCCCACCCCCACTCCGACCCCGACCTCGGGGCCGACGCCTACGGGCACGCCCACCCGGACGCCCTCGCCGTCCCCGACGCCCACCGGCAGCCCCACCGCCACGCCCACCGGCTCCCCCTCGCCGACCGCGACCCCGACCACGGGCAGCACCAGCCCTGAGGTGACGGTCAGTCAGATCACCCAGAACTCGGTCATGCTGAGCTGGAACCCCGTCCCGTCGGCCGCCGGCTACGACGTCCAGCTGAACGGCCAGACCATCGGCACCGTCCGCTCGACCGTGGTCGGCCTGGTCCGGCTGGCCCCCGGTACCGGTTACACCGTGGCCGTCGCCGTCCGCGACGCCGCCGGAGCGGTCGGCAAGCCCGGCCGCGCGGCGAGCTTCCACACCCTCGCCGACGCCGGTCGCCCGCAGCCCGGCACCCGCTACACCATGGTCAACGGCCTCACCGGCCAGGCGGCCGACCTGTGGGGCAGCTCGATGAACGACGGCACCGTGGCGATCGGCTACCAGCGCACCGGCTACGCCAACCAGAAGTGGCAGTTCGAGGACGCCGGCCAGGGCGCCGTGCGGATCAAGTCCGCGCGCTCCGGCAAGTGCCTGCAACTCGGCGGCACCCCGGTCGCCGGACAGTACCTGGCGCAGCAGCCGTGCTCCGACGCCGCCGCGCAGAAGTGGCAACTCACCGCCACCGACGGCGGGTTCACCCTGACGGCGGACGGTTCCGGCCTGGTGCTCGGGCTCAGCGACCGTTGGTACTACGGTGGTTGGCTGCTGGAGTTGCAGCAGCCGAACGGCCGGCCGTACCAGAACTGGTCGCTGCTGAAGACCTCGTAGGCCCGCGCCGCCACACCTTGTAGGACCCGCACCATTTCGCACCATCCCGCACCGCGGGTGCGGCCGCCACCCCCCCGGTGGCGGCCGCGCCCGGCGCGCCACCCGCTCCACCGACCCTCACCCCACCGCCCGAGGACCGCCCGACATGCGAACCCGTACCCGCCCGCTGCTCGCCCCGCTCGCCCTCGCCGCCGTCGCCGTCCTGCCCGCCGCCGCACCCGCCGCCGCCCACGGCGACACCGTCCACCTGGACGTGGCGGGCCAGCAGAACGGCCGGGTCGACACCGTCGCCACCTGGGAGAACGACCACGACCCGGTCACCGAGGAGTTCGCCGGCACGCTCTCCGCGACCGCCGCCGACGGCCGGACCGTCGGCCCCTGGCGGCTGGTCGCCGTACCGGGCCGGCCCGGCAGCTACACCACCCGGGAGCTGCTGCCCGCCGGGCACTGGAAGGTCGCCGTCGACTGCGCCTTCCCCTCACTGGGCCACGGCGAGCGCGAACTTGACGTCGAGGCGGCGGCGATCAGCGACCCGGCGCCGGTGGACGCGGCCGCCCAGGCCACCGCCACGCCCACCACCGCCACGCCCACCGCCGCCCCGGCCTCCGTCGGCCCGACCGCCGCCCCGGCCTCCGAAACGCCCACCGCCGGCCCGACCGTGGTGGCCGCCGCGGCCACCGCCGCCGGGCCCGCCCACGGGAGCACCGACGACGCCACCACCTGGGCCGCCATCGGCACCGCCAGCGCGGCCGTGCTGCTGGTCGGCACCGGTTTCTGGCTGCGCGGCCGCACCCGCCGCTGACGGACCGGCCGTCGGCGGTCGGCGACCCGGTGATCCACGACGCGTGGCGAACCGGGAACCGGCCGCGCACGAATCACGTCCCACCGGTCACCGGGCGTCACGGGACGTCCGGCCGATCGCAAGGGAGCATCCGCGCATGAGGAAGGTCCTGATCACCGGCGGCGCCGGCTTCATCGGCAGCACGGTGGCCTCGGTCCTGCTCGACCGGGGCATCACCCCGGTCGTCCTGGACGACCTGTCCAAGGGCCGCGCCGAGTTCGTGGAGAACCGCGTCTTCTACGGGGGCGACATCGCTGACGCCGCCCTGCTGGAGCGGATCTTCACCGAGCACCCGGACATCGACGCCACCGTGCACTGCGCGGCCAGGATCGTCGTCCCGGAGTCGGTCGCCAAGCCGCTGTTCTACTACCGGGAGAACGTCGCCAAGACCGTCGAGCTGCTCGACGCCCTGCAGCGCCACGGCTGCACCCGGGTGGTGTTCAGCAGTTCCGCCTCGATCTACGCGCCCACCCCGGACGGCCGGGTCGACGAGGACTCCGCGGTCGAGGCGAACAGCCCCTACGCGCGCACCAAGCTGATGATGGAGCAGGTGCTCCAGGACTGGACCCGGGGCGAGGGGGCCGAGCGCCAACGGGTCATCGCGCTGCGGTACTTCAACCCGGTGGGCGCCGACCCGCGGCTGCGCACCGGTCTGCAGAACCTCAACCCCAGCCACGCGCTCGGCAAGCTGATCGAGGCCCACACCGAGGGCACCCCGTTCACCGTCACCGGCGTCGACTGGCCGACCCGGGACGGCTCCGGCATCCGCGACTACGTCCACGTGCAGGACCTCGCGGAGGCCCACGTCGCGGCGCTGCTCCGGTTCGACGAGGTGATCGCCCCCGACGCCGCCGACCGCTACCGGGCGATCAACGTCGGTACCGGCGAGGGCACCACCGTCCGCGAGCTGGTCGCCGCCTTCGAGCAGGCCGTCGGCGGCAAGCTGGACGTCCGCGAGGCCGGTCCGCGCCCGGGCGACGTGATCGGCTGCTACGCCTCCGTGGACAACGCCCGCGAGCTGCTCGGCTGGACGCCGCAGCGCACCCTCGCCGAGGGCGTCTCCGACGCGCTCGCCTGGCGCGCCAAGTGGGCCGCCCAGCTCGGCGCCAGCTGACCCCCGCCCGACGGCCACTTCTACTTCACGGCCTCGCCGGACTTCGCCCAGTTGTCGTGCAGGCGGTCCAGGTAGGACTGCGCCTGCGGGCCGATCTTGACGCCCCGCGCGAAGGCGAGCATGTTGCCCGCCCCAGCGTTGTAGCCGAGGGCGAGCAGCTCGTCCTTGTTCAGTGGGGCGCTCACCTTGGCGGGGAGTTGTCCGGCGAGGTCGTGGAGGTGCCAGGCGGCCGCCTGGACGGCCAGGTTGCGGTCGTCCGGCAGCTCCTCCCAGCGGCGGGAGGCGAACGGGCGGCCGGGCTTGGTGTCGTCGAAGGCGGCCCGGTGCATGTTGGCGATGCCGAAGGAGGCGTCCGGCTTGCCGCGCTGCCAGGCCCGTTCGAAGTCGGGGTCGTGCGGCTTGTACGCCTCGTTGTAGAGGATCGCCATCAGCAGCTGGGGGTTGACCCCGGCCTCGGCGGCGTACTGGCGCACCGGCGCCGCGTAGTCGGCGGGTTCGTAGCGGCCGGAGGGCTTCGACGGGGACCCGCCGGGTGCCGAGGGGGAGGCGCCGGAAGTCGACGGGGAGGCGGCCGAGGACGGTGAGCCGGCGGGCGCCGCCGAGGTGGCCCCGGTCTCGTGGCCGCCGCTGCGGACGATCCCCCACCCGGCCGCCGCCAGGACGGCGATCACGATCCAGCGCCCCCAGCGCGGCCCCTTCTGCTCCTCGCCCACCGCTGCCGACCCCTCCCCGTTCGCCCGTCACCCAGTTCGACCGTCGTACGGTCGGCCGTGCCTCGCGGGAGGCCCGGCCGGCCCTATTCGGCGGGCTTCCCGGCCCCGTCGAGGTTGCGCAGGAAGTCCTTCGCCTTCTCGACACCGGTGTCGATCTGCCCGCTGTACTTGCCGTCCGTACGGTCGTCGATCACGTCGCCGACCTTCTCCAGGCCCTGCCCGAGCACGTCGCTGTGCTCGCGGGCGAGGTCGGTGGCCTTGTCCGCGATGTTCTTAAGACTTTCAAACATGGTGACGCTCTACTCCTCTTATGCGTTCCTGTTGGTGTGCCGACGTGGCGGGGATCATGGTCATCCTAACGAGGGCCTGCCGTGCGGTCCGCCGCTGCCGAACGGCGGCGGGTGACTTTGCTGAAATGGGTTTGTATGCTCCACATCAGCCTCTACAGGCCTGTAGACGGTGGGTGTTGCCGCAGGACGGATGGCGTCCCGGCACGAGGGGTGGCGTGGTCGCGTCGCCGCAGCCGAAACGATCGAGGGAAGTGCGCATGGCCGGCCAGCGGGCGAGAACGCCGTACCAGGACGCGGGACCTCGCACCGAGGACGCCGCCGTGCCCGCCCAGCGCTCCCGCGCGGCCGACGGCGAGCCCGACGCGCCGCGGGAGGCCCGCGCCCAGCGTGCCGGGGCCTCGCGCCGCCGCCAGCAGGCCCGTCGGCGCGGCGGACTGGTCGCGGCGCTCGCCGCGGTCGGGCTGCCGCTGCTCGGCGGGATCGCCGACGAACTGGGCGGCCCCGGCGTCGGCATCCTCTTCGCGGTCGGCGCGGTGCTCGGCACCGGCATCGCGGCGGTGCTGTGCAGCCGGTCCGGGCGCTGGTGGGTGGTGACCGCCGCCCCCGTGGTGGTGCTGCTCACGGCCTCGGGCGTCGAGTACGCGGCCAACCCCGACAAGTACCAGGGCAAGGGCCTGGGCACCGGCGCGGTGCGCTGGGTGGTCGGGGCGTTCCCGGTGATGGCCGAGGCGCTGGCCGTCGCGCTGCTGGTGATCGTGGTGCGGGCGGTGCTGGACCGCCGCAGGCCCCCCCGGGCCGGTGCCCCGAGCGGAAGGGGCCGCCGTGGCTGAGCGCACCGAGCGCCCGCGCGGCCGGGCCCCGCGCCGTGCCCCCGCCGCACGCCGGGCCCCCGCCCCGCGTCGGGGCCCCGCCCCGCTGACCGTGGCCGGCCGCAGCCTGGCCTGCGCCGTCTCGGTCGCCGTGCTCGGCGCCAGCGGCTTCACCTGGTACGAGTACCGCAGCCTGGACGACGGCATGATCAAGTCCGGTGCGCTGAACGAGGCGAAGAAGAACGCCCCGCCGCACCTGGACAAGTCCGTCAACCTGCTGCTGATCGGCCTGGACAGCCGCAAGGACATGGACGGCAACGACCTGCCCAAGCAGTTCGTCGAGGACGAACTCCACGCCGGCTCCAGCGAGATCGGCGGCTACAACACCAACGCCCTGATCGTGCTGCACATCCCGGCCAACGGCGGGAAGGTCACCGCGCTGTCGGTCCCGCGCGACGACTACGTGCAGACCGTCGGCGCCGACGGCAAGATGCACAAGATCAAGGAGGCCTACGGCATCGCCAAGGAGGCCGCCGAGTCGAAGCTCGCCGGCAAGGGCCTGTCCAAGGCGGAGCTGGAGCGACAGAGCCGGGAGGCGGGCCGCTCGGCCACGATCCAGACCGTGCAGAGCTTCCTGGACGTCCCGATCGACCACTTCGCCGAGGTCAACCTGATCGGTTTCTACGACATCGCCAAGGCGGTCGAACCGATCCAGGTCTGCCTCAACCACCCGGTCGACGATCCGATCATCGCCCGGACCGCCGCGCACGAGGGCGGCGGCACCGGCCTCAAACTGCCCGCCGGGATCAGCTCGCTGGACGCCGCCCAGGCGCTGTCCTTCGTCCGCCAGCGCCACCACCTCACCAACGGCGACCTCGACCGCACCCACCGGCAGCAGGCGTTCATCTCCTCGGTCGAGTACAAGCTCAAGCAGCAGGGCATCCTCAACGACTTCGGACAGATGCAGAAGCTGTTCGGGGTGGTGAAGAAGGACGTCGTGATCGACAACGAGTGGAACATCCTCGACTTCGCCCAGCAGGCGCCCAACCTCACCGGCGGCAACGTCGAGTTCAACACCCTGCCCATCGCCGGGTTCAAGACCATCGGCGGGCAGGAGGTCAACACCGTCAACCCGGACCTGATCAAGAAGATCGTCCGCCAGCTGTTCAACCGCGAGCAGGCACCCGCCGCCCCGGCCGCCGCACCCGGCGACGCCCAAGGCGAGACGGCCCCGCCCGCGCCCTCGCCCAGCGCCGCGCCCAAGTCGGTGGTCGACGTCAACGCGGCGGCGGGCGCGGGAGCCGCCGCCACCGAGTCCAAGGCCCTGGTCGACCTCGGCTACCAGGCCGGCCGGATCGGCGACGCCCCCGCGCGGACCCGCACCACCACCGTGACGTACGGCACCGGCGCCAAGGCCGACGCCCAGGCGGTCGCCGCCCGCTACGGCGTCACCGCCGTACCGTCCCCGGCCGTCCCGGCGGGCCACGTCCTGGTCACCCTCGCCGCCACCCGGACCGCGACCCCCACCCCGGCCGCGCCCTCCTCGGGCGCCCCGGCCCCGACGGACGGCTCCAGCGACCCGGCCGCCGGGCTGCCGATGCAGGGGCCGGCGGTCAAGGCCGGCGGGATCCCCTGCGTCGACTGACCCGCGGTACGAGCGTCCGGCGGGGGCCGCCCGCCGGACGCGTCAGGTGTCGGGCCGGGGCGTGCGTCGGGTCAGCCCCGACCGGTCAGGCCCAACCGGCCGTCCTGAGCACCGCGGAGGCGACAGCCGGGAGCGGCAGGCGGGTGGTGTCGACGGTGAAGTCCGCGACGCCGGCCTGATCGAGGATCCGATGGAGCCCGTCGGCGCGCTCCAGGTGCCAGGGCAGCGACTCGGGGTCGTTGTCGGCTTCGTGCCGGCGCCTGAGCCGGCCGTGCACGACGGGGAGGTCCGCCGTCAGACGGCACACCTGGAGCGGCATGCCGAGGGCGGCCCGGTAGCCGTCGCGCTCGGCCGTGCTCTCGGCCACCCCGGCCAGGACGAACCGGCGCGCCCCGGCGTCCCGGTAGTTGGCGGTCAGGGCGCGCAGGTTGCGCAGCAGCAGAGCGCGGTTGAACGGGTCGCCCTCGGGGGCGGGCCACGCCTGGCGGAGCCGGTCCAGGTCCAGGACCGCGTGCGGCACACCGGCCGCCTGGAGGAGGTCGCCCACAGCGTCGGCGGCCGTGGTCTTGCCGACTCCGACGGTGCCGGTGATCAGCAGGGCACGCGGCTCCGCCCCGTTCGTGTGGTCCTGGTGGTTCAGCACTGCTCGCTCCTCGTCCGACTGCGTCCGGTCTTCGGCTGCTCCGCGCATCTTGGCCCGGGTGCGGGCGGCACGGCGGTCATCATGGGCGCGGAGCCTTCTCGCCGTGGACGGCGGTGTACTCGGCGGCCAGCCAGGGGGCGAGACCGTCGATCAGGACGGCCAGGGTGGCGCGGTCGCTCGTGGGGGTGCGGGCGACGGCTGCGGCCAGGCGCATCCCGTCGGCGCGGTCGGGGTAGTGGGCGGCGAAGGCCTCGGCGGAGGCGGTGAGGTCGCTGGTCCAGCCGTTGCAGCGGGGCATCACCAGGGTGAAGCCGGTGCGGACGAGGCGGCGGGAGACCGAGCGGCTGAGCGCGTGGAGGTCGGCGTCCGAACCGGCGGCGGCCAGCCGCGCGCGCCAGCCCGGGAGGGCGAGCCCGAGGTCGCCGTTGGTCTCGCGGGCGAGCAGGGCGTCCGGGCGGTAGCGGGGGAGTCGCTCGGCGAGGTCCTCGCCGAGCAGCGGGGTGCACAGGCAGGCGACGAACCAGCCCAGGTCGTGCCGCTCCAGCTCGCTGAGCAGCGTGCCGGTGTCGAACAGGAGCACGCCGACGCCGTCGACCTGGGGGAAGTCCGCGTCGAGGGCGGCTTCGAGGGCGCCCGCCGCGCGCCGGTCGTCGGGGGTGGGCGCCCGGTGCAGGGCGAGCAGCAGGTCGAGGTCGGAGACCCCGGGGACGGCCGTGCCGCGCGGGACGCTGCCGTACAGGTACGCGCTGTGCAGCCGGTCGGGGCCGAAGGCGGCGGCGATCCGCTCCCGGGCGGCGTCGACCACCGCGGTGAACTCCGCCGGGACGCGCTCCAATGAGCCCTCCCGCGCGATGTACCCGTCCCCGTCCAGCCCCTGAATGTCCATGGGGCGAACCCTGCCGTACCGTCACGTGGTTGACCAGCGAATTTCCGGGGCCCGGGCGAATTGTCAGTGGGGCGTGCCAGCATCCATTGCACACGAACACGAGGGGAATTCTCATGGGGACTTGGGACATCGGCCATTTCGACAACGACACCGCGGCGGATTTCGCCGGTCGCCTCGACCGCGCCGCGCCGGACGAGCGCGCGGGCCTCGTCCGGGCGGCGCTGGAGCGCGCCAACCGGAGCTCGGGGCACCTGGACGATGACGAGGGCGCGCAGGCCGTCGCGGCGGCGGCGCTGGTCGCCGCCCAGTGCCCGGGTGGCGGGGCGGTGACGACCGCCTACGGTCCCGAGGAGCCGATCGGCCCGCTGCCCGTCGAGCTGCGCCCGCTCGCGGTCGGGGCGCTCGACCGGGCGATGGCGGAGGAGTCGGAGCTGGTCGCACTGTGGGACGAGGCGGGGGCCGGCGAGCTGTGGCGGGAGCGGATACGTGCCCTGCGGGAGATCCTGGCACCGGCGGAGCCGACGGCGGCGGTTACGCCGCCCGGCGTGTGAGGTCGGCTCAACTGCGCTGCGCCGTCAGCCAGTAGACGAGCGCGGCGAGGCTGGTGGCGGCCCCGAGCAGGCAGACGGCGCTCCAGCCGCCGTGGTCGTACACCAGGGTGGAGGCGATCGCGCCCGCTCCGCAGCCGACGGAGTAGAGCAGCATGTAGCCCGCGGTCAGCCGGCTCCGGGCCTCGGGGCGGACTTGGTAGAGGAGGTGCTGGTTGACCACGTGCACGGACTGCAGGCCGTAGTCGATCACGACCACGGCGAGCACCAGCCACCACACCGAGTGCGGCAGCAGCGCGGCCGGGAGCCAGGCGGCGAGCATGGCCACCAGGCCGAGGCCGGCGGTGCGTTCGGCCCGGCCGCGGTCGGCCTGACGGCCCGCGTGCCCGGCACCGAGGGCCCCGGCGGCTCCGGCCAGCCCGAACAGGCCGATCTCGGTGTGGCTGAGCTCGAAGGGCGGGGCGGCGAGCGGCAGGACCATCGGGGTGAGCAGGACGGTGACGGAGGTGAAGGTGAGCAGGGCGAGCACGGCGCGCACGCGCAGCACGCGCTCCTCGGCGAAGAGCGTGAACACCGAGCCGACCAGGCGCGGGTAGCCGATCCGCCCGGCCGGGCGGCGGCGCTCGGGCGGGAGGGCGGCCGCGACGGCGCAGGCCATGGCGCCGGTCGCGACGGCGGAGGCGAGGTAGACGGCGCGCCAGCCGGCGAGGTCGCCGATCGTCCCGGCGACGGTGCGGGCGAGCAGGATGCCGACCACGATCCCGCTGGTGACGGTGCCGACCACCCGGCCCTGGTCGCCCGGTGCGGCGAGCGAGGCGGAGTGGGCGACGACGACCTGGGCGACGACCGCCAGCACCCCGACGGCGGCCATCGCGGCCAGCAGCAGCGGAGCGGAGGGGGCGACGGCGACGGCGAGCAGGGCGAGGACGGAGAGCCCGAGCTGGGCGGTGGTCAGGGCGCGGCGGTCGAGGTGGTCGCCGAGCGGGACGATCAGCAGCAGGCCGAGCGCGTAGCCGGTCTGGGTGAGGGTGCCGACCAGGCCGATGGCGGCCGGGTCGATGCCGTAGTCCCGGGCGATCAGGTCGAGCAGCGGCTGGGAGTAGTAGACGTTGGCGACGGCCAGGCCGCAGGTGACGGAGAGCAGCCAGGCGACGGCCGGTGACAGGCCGCGCGGCGGCCGCGCCGGCGTGTTCGAACTCGCCCCGGCCGCCGACGGCAGCCCGTACCAGGAGTACCTGCTCACCGAGAAGGGCCGCGCGCTGTTCCCGGTGATCACCGCGCTGCGGCAGTGGGGCGACCAGTGGTTCTTCGCCGAGGGCGAGCCCCGGGCCCGGCTGGTCGACCGTGCCTCGGGCGCCCCGGTCGCCCCGGTGGAGGTGCGCTCGGCGGACGGGCGACTGCTCGGCCCGGGCGACGCGAAGGTGCTGCTGCCCTGAGAACGCGCCGCCGCCACCGGCCGACGGACGGACGGTGGCGGCGGGGATCCGGCCCGGGCGCGCGCCCGGGCCGGGGTCGGGGTCAGGGCGTGGCCGCGCTCGGGCAGGGCGGCAGGGTCGACGGCGCCGTGCTCGCGCAGGTCGCCACGGGAGTCCGCGGCGCGGTGCCGGTCGCGCTCGTGGTGCCGGTGCCCGTCGTGCCCGTACCTGTGGTGCCGGCGCCAGTGGTGCCCGCGCCGCTGGACGTGCTTCCGGTCGTGGTCGAGGTCGTCCCCTCGGCCGTTCCGGTGGGGCTCTTGCTGGTCGTGGTGGCCGATTCGCTCGGGCTCTTGGTGGTCGCACTCCCGGTCTCGGAGGACGGCCCGGAGGTGCCCGTCGTCGAGGACGTGCCGGACGGAGTACCCGAGGAGGTGGCTCCCGAGGACGTCGCGCCCGACGTCGTCGCCCCGGAGGAGGTCGCGCCCGAGGACGTGGCTCCCGAGGACGTGGCTCCGGAGGACGTCGCCCCCGAGGAGGTCGCCCCGGAGGTCGTCGCCGAACTCGACCCGGACGACGGGCCGGAGGCCGTCGCCGTCGGCTTGGGCGGCATCCACGGGACCGGCGGCGGGATGCCCGGAGGCATCGGGCCCTTCGGCGGTTCGGCGTGCTTGTCGACCACCTCGATCCGCCCGGTCAGCCGGGAGAACCAGCCGCCCGTCTCGATGTTCACCAGGATGATCTCGGTCACCGGCTGCGGCGCCGGCGTCACCACGATCAGGGTGGTCGGCTCGAAGCCCGTCCACACCTTCCCGGTGTACTTGGCGTTGCTCACCAGCACCGCCGGCTTCAGCGGGTTGCCGCAGGCGCAGCGCACCCGGGGCACGCCCTGGGCGTCCACCAGGACGGCGGTGCCCGCCTGCAGCACGGACTGGTACTCCACCACGGCGCCGCTCTTGTAGCTGTGGTTGGTGATCCGGGTGTCCACCCGCAGGTACGCCGAGGTCAGCGAGCGCAGGTAGGACGGGATCGCCGACTGGTCGATGCCCGCCGCCGAGGCCCAGGCCCGTCCGGCGTCGCCGCTCGACACCATGCCGATCAGCCGCTCGGTGTCGCAGCTGGGCTTGCTCATCGTCCCGCCGTACAGCCCGGCCGAGGTGCCCTGCACGCTGTGCAGGACGGCGGGGGAGCCGCTCTTCGTGGCGCCGCCGGGCTGGGCGGCGCCGCTGGTGGGCGCGGGGGCCGGGGCACTCACGGCCTGGGTTTCCACCGATGGGGTGAACGGGGCCGGCCCGGGGTCGGCCGGAGCCTGCAGGGCGACCTCGTTGGCGGTCGGGACGGCCTCCTTGGTGCCGCCGTGGTTGGTGACGACCAGCACGGTCGCCACCACGGCCGCGACCAGCACGCCCGCCGCCACCCCCAGGCCTTTGCCGGAGCGCCACCACGGCCTGCGCGGGCCGCGCCCGCCGCCCGCGGACGAGCCCGAGGGCGGCGGCACGGACGGCGGTCCGCCCGTGCCGCCACCCGACGGGGGGCCGGCCAGCGGGCCGGACGGGGGCCCGGAGGGCGGGCCCGGGGGCGGCTCGCTCGGCGGACCGGAGGGGGGCGGTTGGGAACTCATCGAGGCTCCGTTTCGCAGGCAGCCGGCGCGAACGGCCGGCACGGGAAGCTCCTGCCACTGGGTTCCATTTCTCCCCCGGTGCCCCGTTCGCCGCAACAGCAGGTGCCCCCGCCGTCGCCGAGCGTGCCCCGCGGCGGTCGGTCACCCTGGGAACGGACCGGGCCGGAACGGACCAGGCCCGTTCGAGCAGAGGGAGGCGGCATGCAGCAGCCCACCACCGGGGCCGGCGGCCCGCCCGGAGCCGTCCGCGGCTGGCTGGACGCGCTCGCCGTGGTACTGGGCGGGCTCGTCGCGATGGCGGCGGTGGCCGCGCTGGGCCTCTGGCTGGCCGGCGCCGCCGACCTCCCGGAGGGCGGCTTCCCGCCGGTGCTCGCCGCGACGCTGGCGCTGGCCGTCGGCGGATCGGTCCAACTCGACGGCGGTGCGGGCCAGTTCGCCGCCGTGGACGCCGGGATCAGCGCGATGCCGCTGAGTGTCTCGCTGGTCGGCGCGGTGGTGATCGCCGAGGTGTTCCTGCGTCAACTGCGCTTCCGTGCCGTCGCCGGAGGCGGTGAGCTGCTGGGCCGGATCGCCCGGACGGTGGTGCTCTGGCTGGTCGCCCTGGTGGTGATCACCGTCACCGCCAAGCACACCTTCGTGATCCCGCTCGGCGGCGGCCTGGCGGAGACCATCGGCGGCGCGCTCGGGCTCACCCCGGAGGTCGGCTTCCACGCGGACGGCCCCACCACCATCGGCATCGGGCTGGCCTGGCTGCTGCTGGTGCTCGCCGCGGTCTTCGCGGTGTCCCGCCGGGCGCCGCTGCCGGGCGGCCTGCTGCGGTACCAACTCGCCGTCCGCCCGGCCGCGTTCGCGCTCTGGACGGTGCTGCTCGGCTATGTCGCGATCGGCGCGGTGGCCGGGGTCGTCACCGCGATCGTGCACGGCAACGCCCGCTCCACCATGGCCGTGCTGCTGCTCGCCCTGCCCGACCTGGTCTGGCTCGCCTTCGGCCTCGGTCTCGGCGCGGTCTGGCACGGCCGACTGGTCGGCGCGCTCGGCCTGCCCGTGCCCGAACCGCTCAGCGCGGTGCTGCGCGCCCCCGGCGGGAAGGAGGCCACCATCGACCTCGGCACCCTGGCCGACCACGACGCGCGCAGTTGGTGGTTGCTGCCGGTGGC
Organism: Kitasatospora sp. NPDC058162; assembly: GCF_042884005.1. NCBI lineage: Bacteria > Bacillati > Actinomycetota > Actinomycetes > Kitasatosporales > Streptomycetaceae > Kitasatospora > Kitasatospora sp. NPDC058162. Next base: position 147,546 of record NZ_JBHVUS010000008.1, on the reverse strand, counting down.
CGCCGTGCTGCTGACCGCGGCCGCCTTCCTCGCCGCTCGCCGCTCCCCGCGTCGCGTCCGGCTCTGGCAGCACGCCGTCCGCTTCGCGCTGGCCACCGCCGTCACCGTGCTGCTGGTGGGCCTGTGGACCCGGATGGACGCCGACTACGGGCTCTCCGTGCTGGGCGTCGGCCTCGGCCAGGGCGGGCTGGGGGACCTGCTGGGCTCGCTGCTCGGCGGTGACAACCCGCTGGCGGCGCTGGGCAGCGGCAGCCTGACGCTGCGCCCGGAGCTGTGGACGGCGGTGCCGCTGGCGGCGGGCTGGGGGCTGCTGACCGGGCTGGTCGGGGCGCTGCTGGCGGCGCGGGTGCGGCGCCGCGGGGAGGTCACCGAGGAGACCGCCGGCGGCTGAGCCCGGCCGCCCCGGCCCCAGCCCCGGCCGCCCCAGAGCCTGCGGCCGCCGCGGTCTCAGAGCAGCTCGGCGAGCAGGATGGCCGCCGCCGGGAGCGCCTGGCCGAGCGCGCCGCGCCACAGCTTCGGCTCCGAGACGAACAGGGTGAGCCCGCCGGCCACCATGAAGGCCCCGATGTAGAGGATCACCGGCCGCCCCGACCCGGCGTGCCCGGTGTGCAGCAGGACCAGCCCGGCGACCAGTCCGAGGGCCAGGAACAGGTTGTAGAAGCCGACGTTGAACCGCCACAGCCGGACCTCCGGGGCGTCCGCCGTGCTGCCGGTGAGCAGGTAGCGCACCCGTGGGTGCCCGTACAGGTAGCTCTCCAGCGGCCACACCACGAGGTGGATCGCGGCGGCGAGCATGGCGAAGACCTGGCTCACGGCGTTCATGGTCGACGGTTCTCCCTAACGGCTCCCGGACGGCGGGTGGACGACCGGAACGGCCCAGGCGGGCGGGTCCGGCACCGGGGCGGGAGCGGGGGCCCGGGCGACCGCCGGGACGACCTGGGTGGGCGGGCCGTCGCCGGTCCACGGCGCGGGCCCGGTCGCCGCGCGCAGCTCGGCGACGAACTGCAGGCAGCTGTCGTACCGCTCCCCGGGCGCCTTGGCGAGCGCCCGGGCCAGCACGGCGTCCACCGACTCGGGGAGGTCCGGGCGGTGAAGCCGCAGGTCGGGCGGCGGGTCGTTGAGGTGGGCCCAGAGCAGCGCGAGGTCGCTCTCCCGGCGGAACGGCGGGCTGCCGGCGAGCATCTCGAAGACCACGCAGCCGAGGGCGTACTGGTCGCAGCGCCCGTCCAGCGGCCGACCGGAGATCTGCTCCGGTGCGGCGTAGTCGAGCGTGCCGACGATCTGGCCGACGCTGGTCAGCCCGCTGAGGGAGAGGGACTTCTTGGTGAGCCCGAAGTCCGCCAGGTAGAGGTGCTCGGGGTGCTCGTCGTCGGTACCGGCGGCGACCAGGACGTTGCCCGGCTTGACGTCCCGGTGCACCAGCTCGTGGTCGTGGGCGGCGTCCAGGGCGGAGGCGATCTGCAGGGCCAGCCGGGTGGCGCGCTCGATCGGCAGCGGGGCGTCCCGGCTGATCAGGGCGCGCAGGTCGCCGCCCTCGACGTAGCGCATCGCCAGGTAGAGGATGCCCTCGTGCTCGCCGGCCTCGAACACCGGGACGATGTGCGGGTGGTCGATCCCGGCGGCGGCCTCGGACTCGTGCATGAAGCGCTTCCGGAACACCTCGTTGCGGGCCAGCTCGGGGGCCAGCAGCTTGACCGCGACGGTCCGGCCGAGCCGCAGGTCCTTGGCCCGGTAGACCACGGCCATCCCGCCGCGCCCGATCTCGTGCTCGAGCCGGTAGCCGGCCACCTTCCGCCCGACCAGTCCGGCGGGCAGGCTGGCGGCCGGGGGCGGTTCGGCGGGGATCACGGCTCACCCGTCCGGGTGGGCGCGTACGGGCCCTGCGCCTGCGGGTCGCGCTCCGGCACGGCGCCCGGGGTGGCCCCGGGCGCGGTGCCCGGCGTGACCGCGGGCCCGGCGGACGGCCGCCGGTCGGTGGCCGCGTAGGTCTGCAGTTGCAGCCCGTCGCAGTAGCACCAGCGGTCGTGCACCGGGTCGAACACCCAGAGCGCCTCGCCGTCCGCCACCAGGCCGATCCGCAGGCCCCGGGTCCGCTCCCGGAAGGCCTCCAGGTCCAGGGTGCCCGCGGCGAGGTCCTCCAGCAGGGCGCGGTGCCGGGCGAGCGCCGCCTCGGCCTCGGCGAGGGCGGGGCGCGGGTCGGCGGTGCGGGCGGGCGGTCCGCCCGCGGCGGGCGGCGGGTGGGGGAGCGCGACCAGCAGGCGGCCGTCCACCCAGGCGGTCCAGCCGTTGGAGCAGAGCACCTGCGCCCAGTCGCCCTGCCGGGCGATCAGCCGGACCGGGAGCAGCGGGTCGAGCCGGGCGGAGGGCCGTGCCGGGTCCGGCGCCGTCCAGGTCGCCAGGCCGCCCGGCGGGGCGACGTGGGTGGGGCGGAACGCGAACTCGTCCATGGGCGGGCACATTCCCTCCGCCGCGCCGGCCGGTGCCGGGGGCAGGGGCCGCGTGCGGCACTCGCACCGCAGTTCGCCTCCCACTCTACCGGCGGGGGCGGGGGCGGCTACTTGCGCATGACGGACGGCTCGTGCCGCCGCAGCAGGGCGAGCACCGCCAGCCCGTACGCCACCGCGAGGGCGGCCAGTGCGCCCATGCTGACCAGCCACCCGGTGCGCTCGGGGCGGAACATCGGGTCCGCGGTGATCGGGGTCGGCACGGTGAGCCGGTTCAGGTCGACGGTGCGGGCCATCGCGGACAGGCCCCACCGGGACGGGACCAGCCAGGCGAACTGCTCCAGTCCGGGCACGCCGTGCAGCCGGAGCATCAGGCCGCTGAACACGACCTGGACGATCGCCAGGAGCACCAGCAGCGGCATCGTGGTCTCCTCCTTGGTGACGAGGGCGGAGACCACCAGGCCGAGCACCATCGAGGTGAAGGCGAGCAGCGCGACCTCGACGATCAGCTCCGGCAGCTGGGGCATCAGCACACCGGTCGTCACCGGCGGCGGGGCGTTCGGCCGCGGCTGGGCGGTGAGGGAGACCCCGGCGAGGCCGACCACGGTCAGCACCGCGGCCTGGGCCACCGTGACCGCGCCGAGCACCACCACCTTCGACACCAGGTACGCCGACCTGGACAGCCCGACCACCCGCTCCCGCCGGTAGATCGCGCGCTCCTTGACCAGCTCGCGCACCGCGTTCGCCGAGCCGGTGAGCACCCCGCCGAGGCAGAGCGTGAGCAGGCAGTTGATGGCGTTCTCGTCGGTGAGCCGGGAGCCGGCCATCGCCCGGCACATCAGGCCGATGACGAACGGCAGCACGATCATCACGGTGAGGAACAGCCGGTCGGCGGCGAGCACCGCGGCGTAGCGGCGCACCAGGGTGCCCAGTTGGGAGGCCCAGCGCTGCGGCTTCTCCCGGCCGACGGCCGGAGCGGCCGGCTCCGGCCGGGGCAGCGCGGGCAGGGGGTGTGCCGCCTCGGCCGTCACGTACCGCTGGTACTGCGGCGAGGCGCGGAAGCGGTCCCGGCAGCGGCCCTCGGTGTCGCTCTCGAAGGCCTCGAAGGCCTCCGGCCACTCCTGCTGCCCGAAGTAGGCCAGCGCCTCGGTCGGCGGCCCGTAGTAGGCGGTCCGGCCGCCGGGGGCGAGCACCAGCAGGCGGTCGCACACGTTGAGGCTCAGCACGCTGTGCGTCACCACGACCACCGTGCGGCCGTCGTCGGCCAGGCCGCGCAGCAGGTGCATCACCGAGCGCTCCATGCCCGGGTCCAGGCCGGAGGTCGGCTCGTCGAGGAAGAGCAGCGAGGGCTTGGTGAGCAGCTCCAGGGCGATGCTGACCCGCTTGCGCTGGCCGCCGGAGAGGCTGGCGATCACCTGCCGCTCGCGCGCCTCCAGGCCCAGTTCGCCGATCACCTCGGAGACCCTGGTCTCCCGTTCCTCCTCCGCGGTGTCCCCGGGGAAGCGCAGTTCGGCGGCGTAGGACAGGGCGCGGCGGACGGTCAGCTGGGTGTGCAGGATGTCGTCCTGGGGGACGAGGCCGATCCGGCGGCGCAACTCGGCGTAGTCGCGGTAGAGGTCGCGTCCGTCGTACAGCACGGTGCCCTCGTCGGCGGGGCGCAGCCCGGTGAGCGCGTTGAGCAGGGTGGACTTGCCGGCGCCGCTGGGGCCGGCCACCGCGAGCAGGGCCTTCTCGGCGAGCGGGAAGCCGACGTCGTCCAGCAGCACCCGGTGGTCCGGGCCGACCCGGACGACCAGGTGCTGGACGTCCAGGGAGACTTCACCGGTGTCGGTGTACTCGACCAGCCGGCCGTCGGCCAGGCAGAGCGCGGAGTGGCCGATGCCGACGAGGTCGGCCGGGCCGACCGGGGCGCGGCGCACCGGGCGGCCGTTGAGGTAGGTGCCGTTGTGGCTGTCCAGGTCGACGATCTCGTGCCCGCCGCCGGGCAGTTCGCGCAGTTCGGCGTGGTGCCGGGAGACCACCAGGTCGTCCAGGACCAGGTCGTTGTCGGGCGCCCGGCCGATCCGCAGGGTGCGGCCGGGCAGCTCCAGGACGGCGCTCGGGCTGCGGAAGGTGCCGGAGCTGCGCGGGGCGAGCAGCACGGTGCGCTCGCCCGGGGCGGGGTCGGGCAGTCCGGCGAAGGTCGCGGACGGGCCGGTGGCCGGATCGCCGAAGCGCAGCCGGGTGCCCGGGCCGACGTCCTCGTGGTCGATCCGGCGGCCCTGGTCGAAGGTGCCGTTGGTGCTGCCGACGTCCTCCAGCAGCCAGTGGTCGGCGGCGGCGCGCAGCACCGCGTGGTGCCAGGAGACCCGGGGGTCGTCCAGCACGATCTCGCTGGTCGGGTCCCGGCCCAGGTGGTAGGCCCGGGTCGGGTCGATCAGCCGCGATTCGCGGTCGGTGACCAGGACGAGGGGCGGCGCGGTGGGCGCGCCGGGGCGCTGTCCCATGCTCGGCATTCTATCGTCGGCGCCCCCGAACGGCCTTTCCGGATCCTGACATTGGACTGGACCACTGCCTCGGCGCGGCACTATCGTTCGGCGTGCCCGCAGGCCACGCCCCGGTTTGGAGACGCATGAGCACCTGGCCGAGACCGCGCGACTCCCGCACCGTCCGAGCCGGCCGCGCCGACGGCCGGGTGCTGCGCCTGGGCCTGATGGACACCATGCTCGCCGACCTCGCCGTCTCCGTCGTGCTCTGCTTCGACCGGCCGCTGGACGAGGACCGGCTCGCCGCCGGACTCGCCCTCGCCCTGGAGCGGGTACCGGTGTTCGCCGGGCGGCTGCGCACCGAGGGCGGCGTGCTCCGGGCGGTCTGCGACGACTCCGGCGTGCCGCTGGAGCTCTACACCGTGGACGGCACCCTCACCGAGGCGATGGGCCGGGTGGTCGCGGCCGGCTCCGAACTGGTCGACCCGGTGGACGCCCGGGCGGCGCGCACCGGCGGTGCCCCGCTGCTCACCGTACGGGTCACCCGGACCGCCGACGGCGGGACGGTGCTCGGCTGCTCCTGGCACCACGCGATCGGGGACCTGCACAGCTTCATGCTGCTGCTGCGGATCTGGTCCGCGGCGGTCGAGGGCGAACCGCTGCCGGAGGCCGAACTCGTCGACGACCAGGACGCGTTGCTGGACGCGGTACTGCCGGCCGAGGACTGCGGACGGCCCGGCTTCCGGCTGCCGGACCCGGCCGAGGCGGAGCTACTGGCCCGCGAGGTCGCGGCCGGGCCGCGCGCCAACCGGACCGTCCAGATCGCCTTCACCGAGGCCGAAGTCGGCCGGATGCGCGAGGAGTTCGGGGCCGCCGCCGGGCGGCGGCTCTCCGCCGGGGACGTGCTCTGCGCCCATGTGCTCGCCACCCTGCGGGAGTTGGACGGCGACCGGGACGAGCGGATGCTCACCGTCCCGGTCAACGCCCGCCGCCAGTTGGGCCTTTCGCCCGCCCTGGTGGGCAACCTGCTGAGCGAGGTGCACGTGCCGCACCGGCCGAAGGACGGGCCGGCGGTGCTGGCGGGCGCACTGCGGACGGCGGTCGAGGAGTTCCCGACCGCCCACCTCAACCTGCGCTCCAACCTGGACTTCCTGGCGGGGCTGGGCCGTTCGCGGCTGGGGGAGTGCGTGCCGCTGGGCTTCGACCCGCGGCAGCGCCGGTTCAGCTTCTCCAACTGGAGCCGCTTCGGGGCCTACCGGGTGAGCTTCGGGGCCGGCTCGCCGGTGTTCGTCAGCCCGGCCGCCAACTACCCCCTGCCCTGGGTCAGTTGGACGATCGAGGGGTACCGCGGCGAGGGCTGGCTGACCACCGTGGTGCTGCCCGCCCGGCTGGCCGCCCGGGTGCGCGGGGCGGACGGCCGGGCGGCGCTGCACCGGTTCCGGGCGGCGGGTGACGAGCCGCCCGGCTCGGCGGCGGTGCTGCCGAAGGTGCTCTGAGGGTCACTCCCGTGCGGTGGGCTGGAAGGACTGCTCGATCGCGGTCCAGAGCCGGAGTCGGGCCTCCAGCGCTGTCCGGACCGTCTCGGCGCAGGAGTCCCACAGGGCCTGGTCGTCGCCGCACAGGTCGATCAGCATCTGCATCGCCATCGGGGTGTGCTGCTCGCCGTCCACCTCGATGTGGCGGGCCAGGTAGTCCTTGAAGACGGTGAGCACGCCGTCGGGGTCGTCGATCCCGACCACCTGGGTGAACATGTCCGGGATCAGGTCCTCCCGGCCGAAGGCGAAGGCGGCGGCCCGGGCGTGCACCGGCGCGTTCTCCACGATCGACCAGGTGACGGAGGTGAAGTCCACGGCCGGGTCGGGCACCCCGGCGGCCTTGAGGGCCTCCGGCACGGCCTCGCCGGAACCCAGCAGCGCCAGGAAGTCCGCCACCGGGCGGGGATCGGCACCGGCCTGGCGCATGCCCTCGACGTACAGCTCGAAGTGGCTGGTGTAGCCCTCGCCCAGCTCGTCGCTCTCCTCCACCAGGACGATCTCGTTGATCAGTCGTCGGCTGGCGGTCGGGCCGCTCGGGACCCACGGCACGTCCACGCAGGTGAGGTCGCGCTGCAGGCTCTTGAGCAGCGACATGAAGTCCCAGACCGCGAAGACGTGGCTGTTCAGGAAGGTGCGGACGCGCGCGATGCTGGTGAGCGAGCGGTACACCGAGTGCTCGACCACCTCGCGGCGCAGCGGGTCGATGGCCTGCTGGAGGCTGGTGAGGCCGGGGTGCGAGCGGTCCCAGTGGTAGCGGTTGGTCGACATCGGTGCTCCTGTTCTCGGGGGTGGGGGTGGGTGCGGGGGTGGGTGCGGGGGTCAGCCGGTCTTCATGACGGACCGCAGCGCGTGCCGCAGCTGCTCCCGGCCGGGCTGGACGGCCCGGTCGAGGGCGGGGGCGAAGGGCAGCACCGCGCCGTCCGGGCGGGTGATCCGGCGGGGCGGGGCGATCAGGCGCATCTCCTCGGCGGCGGTGGCCAGCACCTCGGCGCCGAAGCCGCAGCTGCGGTTGGAGTCGTCCACGACGACCAGCCGGCCGGTGCGATCCAGCGACTCGGCGAGCGCCGGCCAGTCGAAGGGGTGGACGGTGCGCGGGTCCAGGACCTCCACCGAGAGCTCCGGTGCCAACTCCTCGGCGACGGCCAGGGCGTCGTGCACCAGGTGCCCGAGGGCGACCAGGGTGACGTCCGTGCCGGGCCGGTGGATCCGGGCCCGCCCCAGCGGGACGGGCGCCAGCTCCCAGGTGACCGTCTCGCGCACCGGCAGGGCCGCCGCCGGGGCGAACACCACCACCGGGTCCGGGTCGCGGATCGCCGAGCGCAGCAGCCCGTAGGCGTCGGTCGGGGTGGCGGGCACCACGGTCTTCACCCCGGCGTGCGCGAACAGGCTGTACGGGTGGTCGGAGTGCTGCCCGGCCCAGCCGTCCCGGGAGCCCGAGCCGGGCACCAGGCAGGTCAGCGGGACGGCCGCCTGGCCGCCGGTCATCAGCGAGAACTTGTGGGCCTGGTTGACGAGTTGCTCGAAGACCAGGAAGAGCAGCGAGGGGATCTGGAACTCCAGCACCGGCCGCCGCCCGGCCAGTGCGGCGCCCATCGCCATCGCGGTGAAGGCCTGTTCGGAGAGCGGGGTGTCCACGATCCGCCCGGGGCCGAAGCGGTCCAGCAGGCCCAGGGTCGGGCCGGCCAGGCCGGCGCCGATGTCCTCGCCGAACACGCAGACCGCCGGGTCCTCGGCGAGTTCGTCGGCCAGCGCCCGGTTGAGCGCCTTGGTGTACGAGAGCCTGGTCACGCCGACACCCCCGCCCGGGGCCGCAGGCCGTCGGCGTACAGGTGGTCCAGCGCGCCCGCCGGGTCCGGGTGGGCCGAGGCCAGGGCGAACTCCTCGGCGGCGGCCAGCTGTTCGGCCACCGAGCGGTCCAGTTCGGCGACCGTCGCCGGGTCGAGCGGGCCGGCGGCGCGGGCCAGCGGGTCGTGCTCGCGCCAGGCCGCGACCTCCTCGGGGGTGCGGTAGCGCAGCTTCATCCGGCGTTCCATGGTGTGGTGGCCCTCGTAGCGGTAGGTGCGGCACTCCAGGAAGCCCGGGCCGCCGCCCGCGCGGGCCCGCTCGACGGCGTGCCGGGCGGCGGCCCGGACGGCCTCGGTGTCCATGCCGTCCACCTGCTCGGCGGGGATGCCGAAGGCGGCGGCTCGGCCGGTGGCGGTGCCCGCGACGGCGGTGGCGGCGGGCAGGGTGGTGGCGTAACCGTTGTTCTCGCAGACGAACACCACCGGCAGCCGCCACATCGCCGCGAGGTTGAACGACTCCAGCAGCACGCCCTGGTTGAGCGCGCCGTCGCCGAAGAAGGAGACCGCGACTGGGCTGCCGGTGGTTGAGCCGTGCGTGTCGTGCGTGTCGTGCGTGCCGTGCGTGGTGTGCGTGCCGTGCGGGGCGTGCTTGGCGGCCCAGGCGGCGCCGACCGCGATCGGGGCCCCGGCGCCGACGATGCCGTTGGCGCCGAGGATGCCCAGCGACAGGTCGGCGGCGTGCATCGAACCGCCCCGGCCGCCGTTCAACCCGTCGACCCGGCCCGCGAGTTCGGCCAGCAGCCGGTGCGGGGCGGCGCCCCGGGCGAGCACGTGGCCGTGGCCGCGGTGGGTGCTGGTCAGCCGGTCGGCCGGGCCGAGCGCCGAGCAGACGCCGACCGCGACGGCCTCCTGCCCGATGTACGGGTGGATGCCGCCGGGGATTGCGCCGGTCTTCACCAGGCCGAGCGCCAGCTCCTCGAAGCCGCGGATCAGCCGCAGCATCCGGTAGCGCTCGGCCGGGGTGGCCAGCGGGGCGATCACGGCAGCGGGCGGTGCGGTCACAGCGTTCCCCGCCAGGTCGTCGGGCAGAACGCCGGGTCGGCGTAGTCCGGCCGGTCGTCGGCGGTGCGGCGCACCAGCACGTCGTGGTTGTACACCACCGGGCCGCCGTCCGGCCGTTCGTGCCGGCGGTACTCGTTGGCGCCGTCCTGGAGGTGCAGCGAGACGGCCCGGCGGGGGAAGGCGGCCAGGTTGGGGCCGCTGCCGTGGTAGGTGCGGCAGTGGTGGAAGGACATGTGGCCGCGCGGGATCAGCATCGGGACCTTCCGCACCCGCTGCCCGTTGAACGCGGCGTTGGCCTCCAGGATGGCGTCCAGCTCGGAGCTGTCGCGGTCGGCGAAGTGCCGGGTGGAGTCCTCCCCGGAGGGCATCTCCCGCCAGCGGTGGCTGCCGTCGACCATGGTGATGGTGCCGTTCTCCTCCCGGCAGTCGTGGAACGGGATGAAGGCGGTGAGCATGTCCTCAGACGTCGAGGTCTGCCAGTAGTGCTTGTCGAAGTGCCACGGCACCTGGTTGGTGGGCTCGCCGGGCACCGGCGGCTTGTAGATCAGGGTGGCCTGGAAGATCCGGATCTCCTCGGCCCCGGCGAGCAGTGCGGCGACCGCGCCGACCAGCGGCTTGCGCAGGACGGCGCCGATCGCGTCGCTCTCGTGGTGGACGTAGTCGTTGTGCCGCTGGATCGGCCCGTGCGAGGGCTCCCAGGCGGCCAACCGGGGCGGGCGGAGGGGCAGTTCGCGGTCGCGGTGGCCGGCGTAGTACAGCTCGGTGGCGGCCTGGAGGGTGTCCAGTTCCTCGTCGGTGAACAGCTTGCGGGAGAGGTACCAGCCGTGCTCGCGGTAGTGCGCCACCTCCTCGGGGGTGGGCAGCAGGGCGCGTTCGGCGTCGGTGAGGCGGAACTCGGCGATGGTGGTCATCGGTGGTGCTTCCCTTCTGGGGCGGTCAGCGGGCGGCGGCGGAGGTCTGTCGCTCGACCGCCTCGTAGAGCGCCTTGATGTTCGCGGTGCCGAACGTGCCCGCGCCCTGTCGCTCGATCAGTTCCAGGAAGGAGGTGCGCCGGGGGTGGGTCGAGCGGGCGAAGATCTGGAACAGCTGGCCGCCGTGGTCCTGGTCCACCAGGATGTGCAGGTCGCGCAGGGTCTCCACGGGGATGGCCGTACCGCCGAGCCGCTCGGTGAGCGCGTCGAAGTAGGCGCCCGGGGTGGTCAGGAACTCCACACCGCGGGAGCGGGCGGTCCGCACGGCGGTGGCGATGTCCCGGGTGCTGAACGCCAGGTGCTGCACCCCGGCGCCGCCGTGGGCGGCCAGGAACTCGTCGATCTGGCCGGGGCGGCGGGCGGTGTCGGGCTCGATCAGGGTGAAGGTGACCAGGCCGGAGGCGCTCTGCACCACGGTGGAGTCCATCGCCTGCTCGCCGACCTCGATGTACTCCTCGAAGATCGCGTGGAAGCCGAGCGCGGCCTCGCAGAACCGTACGGCGTCGGCGAGTTCACCGCCGGGCAGGCAGATCGCGACGTGGTCGAGGGCGTCCAGCAGGCCGGGCTCGGTGCTCTTGGCGGCCTCGCCGGGCCCGGCTGCGTGCATCGAGGTGAACCGCAGGGCGGTGTCCCCGAAGCCGGCGATCAGGCAGGCCTCCCGGTCCAGCACCCGGGCGCCGTGGCGCTCGGCCCGCTCCAGGGCGGCCCGCGGGTCGGCGCAGCCGAGGGCCAGGGCGGCGACGCCGTCCCCGTGCCGGGCGACGTAGGCGGACACCGGGTGGCCGGGGTCGGCGGCGGAGGTCATCCGCAGCCGGATCGAACCCTGGCGCAGGTCGATGGAGCGGGTGCCGTCCGCCGAGGTGCTCGGCGGCGCGGCGGTGAAGTCGTAGTCGGCGTGCAGTCCGGCGGCGGTCTTGTCGGCGTCCGCGCAGTGGAAGTCGACGCGGGCGATGGTCTGGATGGACAACGGGATCTCCCCCCGGAGGGATGGTGGTTCGGGGACCGGCGCGCGGCCGGGCGGCGCTGCCCGGAGGACACGCCCTACGGAGTGCGGACGGAGGCCGGGCCGAGGATCAGGCTCAGGTTGTGGCCGCCGAAGGCGAAGGCGTTGCTCAGCGCGGCGCGCACCGGGGTGGACCGGGCGGCGCCCCGGACGTGGTCCAGGTCGCAGGCCGGGTCCGGGTCGGTCAGGTTGAGCGTCGGCGGCAGCGTCCCCCTCGCCACCGCCAGGGCCGTCACTGCCGCCTCCAACGCGCCTGCGGCGCCCAGGAGATGGCCGGTGGCGCCTTTGGTGGAGCTGACCGCCGGCGGGTGCGCGCCGAAGACGGCGTGCAGGGCGGCGGTCTCGGCCGTGTCGCCGAGCTTGGTGCCGGTGCCGTGGGCGTTCACGTAGTCGATGTCGCCCGGCGCCAGGCCCGCGTTGGCGAGCGCCATGCGCATCGCGTCGGCGGCGCCGGTGCCGTCCGGGCGGGGCATGGTCGGGTGGTGGGCGTCGGTGGAGGCGCCCCAACCGAGCACGTCTGCGTACCCGTTGGCGCCGCGTGCCGCGGCGTGAGCGGCGCTCTCCAGGACCAGGACGGCGCTGCCCTCGCCCAGCACGAAGCCGTTGCGGCGGCTGTCGAAGGGCCGGCTGGACTGCTCCGGGTCCTCCCAACCCTGCGCCAGGGCACGGGCGTTGGTGAAGGCGGCGGCGATGGTCGGGTGCAGCGAGGACTCGGTGCCGCCGCACACCACCACGTCGGCGTCGCCCGCGCGGATCAGCCGCAGCCCCTCGGCGATCGCCTGGGCGCCGGCCGCGCAGGCTGTCACCACGGCCGAACTGTAGCCGCGGATCCCGTACTTGATGGCGATCCGGGCGGTGGCCATGTTGGAGAGCATGCCCGGCAGCAGGTACGGGCTGACGCCTGGGCGGCCGCGCTCCAGCCGGCGGTGCGACTGCTGCTCGAAGGTCTCCAGGCCGCCGCCCCCGGTGGCCAGCACCACGGCGGTGCGGTGCGGGTCGGCGTCCCGGCCGACCACCAGGGCGGCGTCGGCGAGCGCGTCGTCGGCGGCGGCCAGGGCGAGCAGCACGAAGCGGTCCACGCAGCGGGTCTCGGTGGGCGGCAGCACCTCGCGCCCGTCGACGGCGGGGGCGATCCCGGCGGCGGGCAGCCAGCCGTGCGCGGGGTGGCCCTCGGGGACGGCGCGCAGGCCGGAGCGGCCGGCCGCCAGCGCCTCGAACACCTCGGCGGGCTTGCGGCCGAGCGGCGAGACCAGGCCGATGCCGGTGATGACGGCGGCTTCGCGTCCGGTCACCGGGCGCTCACTGTCTCGAGGTGGCGCTGACGCAGCAGCACCTTGCGGACCTTGCCGGTCGGGCCGAGCGGGATGTCGTCGCCGGTGACCACCAGGACCTGGCGCACGGTCGCGGCGGTGGCCTCGTCCAGGGCGGCGACCACGGCCTTCTCGCGGTCGGCCGCGGCGGCGGCGCCCCGGTCGGCGTCCTCGGCCAGGAGTAGCAGCACATCGGTGACGACCCGACCGCCGTCCCGGACCGCGACCACCGTGCAGTCCAGCACGTCCGGGCGGGCGGCCAGCACCCGCTCCTCCGACATCGCGGTGAACAGCCTTTTGCCGTCGGCGAGTTCGAGTGAGTCGACGGCCCGGTCGACGTGGTACCAGTAGCCCTCCTCGTCCCGGTACATCAGGTCCCCGGTGAGGAAGCGGCCGCGCAGCCGGGTACGGAAGGTGGTGGCCGAGTCGTTCCAGTAGCCGAGCGCCAAGGTCGGTGAGGCGGTGGCGAGTTCGCCGACCTCGCCGGGGCCGAGCGGCTCGCCGTCCGGGCCGACCACCTCGCAGTCCACGAAGGCGTGCGGGCGGCCGACGCAGCGCCCGTAGCGTTCGGTACCGGGGCCGTGGGTGATGAAGAAGTGGGAGTGGCCCATCTCGGTGGAGCCGAGGCCGTCCACGAACAGCGAGCCGGGCAGCCTGGTCCGGCCCTCGCGGGTGACGGTCTGCCGGCTGCCGGTGGCGATCAGCCGGCGGATGTGCACCTCGTGGGCGCAGTCGCCGGTGTTCCACCAGAGCGCGACGGACGCCAAGTCCCGTGCGGCCAGGTCGTGGTGGGCGAGGTCGGACCAGGTGGCGGCGAAGCCGACCACCCCGGTGGGGCGCCAGCGCTCGATCGCGTCCAGCACCCCGGCGCCGGACTGGCCGGAGAGGCAGGCGAGTTCGGTGTGCGAGCTGAGCGCCAGGTTGAGCGCGATCAGCGTCGCGGCGTGCGGGGCGGGCAGGGCGCTGAGCATCCGGTCCTGGCCCTGCGGGCGGGGCAGCCGCAACCGGTGGCGGATCGCCGCGTACAGGCTCGCGTGGGAGTGCACAACGGCCTTGGGCATGCCGGTGGTGCCGGAGGAGTGGGTGATCGCCACCGGGTCCCCGGACCAGTGCCGGTACGGCTCCGGGGCGGCGTCCGGGTCGCCCGCGCCGAGGGTGGCGATCTCGGGCAGCAGCGGTGAGCCCGGGTCGTGGCCGGCCAGGGCGGCCAGGTGGGCGGGGTCGGCGAGCACCCCGGCGGCGCCGATCCGGGCGATGTAGCGGGCGGCCCGCTCGCCGTCCAGGTTGGGGTTGAGCAGGGCGGGGACGGCGCCGAGCCGGGCCAGCGCGAGGAAGGCGAGCACGTGGTCGGCGGCGTCGCTCGCGTAGACCACGACCGGGTCGCGCCGGGTGATGCCGAGGCCGTGCAGGGCGGCGGCGCGGGCCCGGACGGCGCGGTCGAGCTCGCGCAGGGTGAGCGGCTGCCAGGCGGGGTGGTGGTCCACCGGGGTGTCGAAGGTGAGCAGCGGCTCGTCCAGGCCCTGGCCGAGGGCGATCCGGGCGGTCAGCACGTTGCCGGCGCCCACGTCGGGGTCGTCCGCGAGGTGGGTGCGGAGACTGCGGATGGTCACGGGGGTGGATCCCTCCCTCGGGGCCGGGGCGGCCCGGGCGGCTGATCGGGTGTCGGGGTGCGGCGGGCGCGGACGGCGGCCTGGCGTCGGCTTGGCGGCGGTGGATTGTCGGCGGTGCGGGGGTGGGCCGGGCGGTCGCTGGTGTGCCGGGTACAGCTGCGTCAGGCGGCGGGCCTCATGGACGGCTACGGCCGGGGAGGCCCCGCCGGTTCAGTCGGCAGGGTGGGTGAGCAGCACGGCCACGGCGTGGTCGCCGTCGGCGGACTGCTCGGCGGCGATGACCAGGACGTGGTCGGCGTCGCCGTCGGCCAGCAGCAGCGCGGCCAGCTCGTACGCGTCCGCGGGGACCGTGCCGGGTACGGCCTCGGCCGGGCTGATCGCCACCACGGGGCCGGTCAGGCCCCAGCGGGCGGCGATGTGCCCGAGGACGGCGTTGGGGTTGGACTGGAAGAACAGCAGCGGGGCCGGGCGCCGTCCGGGCTCCGCGCTCAGGTCGATGGCGCGCGCGGTGGCGCGGTCGCCGCTCGCGCTGGCGAGCAGCAGGGCGGTGCGTCCGGGCGCCGGGGGCGGGCCGTGGTGGGCGCGCAGGCAGTGGTCGGCGGTGTCGGCGATCAGCGGGCCCAGGCCGGAGGGGAGGAAGCCGGGCAGCGGTGGCGGGGGCCCGTCGAGGTCCGGGCCGGGGCGACGGGCCTCGGCGAGGACGCGCAGGGCGGTGGTGGCAGGGGTGGTCATGGTGTGGTGTCGGGGTCAGGCGGCGGCCAGCAGCAGGGCGGTGTTGGCGCCGCCGAAGGCGGAGTTGAGGCTGAGTGCGTAGTCCGGGCGGGCGGTGTGCGGGCCGTCCAGCACGAGGTCGAGCCGGACGTCCGGGTCGGGGCCGAGCCAGCCCGCGTTCACCGGGGTCAGGCCGGTGTCCAAGGCGCCGACAGTGACGGCGAGTTCGAGCAGGGCGGAGGCCTCCAGGGCGTGGCCGTGCACGGATTTGCTGGAACTGACCGGCAGTTGGTCGGTGTGCGGGCCGAACACCCGCCGCAGGGCGGTGGCTTCGGCCTGGTCGGCGAGGTCGGAGCCGGTGCCGTTGGCGTTGACGTAGCCGACCTGCTCCGGGGTGACGTCCGCGCGGGCCAGCGCGGCCTCGATCGCCCGGGCCACCCCGGTGCCGTCCGGTTCCGGGCGGCAGACGTGGTGGGCGTCCCCGGCCCGGCCCCAGCCCGCGAGCCGGGCGAGCGCGGGCGCGCCGCGCCGTTCGGCGGCCGGGGCGGACTCGACCAGGACGGCGGCGGCCGCGTCGCCGAGCAGGGTGCCGGTGCGTCCGGCGCTGAACGGGCGCAGTTCGCCGTCCCGGGCCAGGGTGCGTCCGGCGTCGAAGACGGCGAACACCCCGGGTTCGACCAGATGGCCGGCCGCGACCAGGACGCGCTCGTGCCGTCCACCGGCGACCAGGGCGGCGGCGTCGGCGACGGCGGTGGCCGCCGCCACGCAGGCACCGGTGTACACCCGGGTGACGCCCGGCGCGCTCCAGTGCGCGCGGACCCCGGCCGCCACCGCGTCGGCGGTGGCGCGGGTGCGCTCGTCACTGTGCAGGGCGAGCAGGACGGGCAGTGCGGCGCCCTCGGCGGCGGTCAGCCCGGCCTGCCGGCAGGCCTGCCCGATCGCGTCGAGCACCGCCCGGGCGAGCGGGAAGGTGCTGGCCAGCGGCACCGTCCCGGGCAGCAGGGCGGCCCGGGTGGTGCGGCGGGCGCTCACGTCGAAGCGGGTCACCTCGGCGAACGCGGCCTTGCCGTGGGCGGCGGCCTCGGTCAGCGCGGCGAGCCCGCGCCCGGCGGCGCTGAGCACCCCGAGACCGGTGACCGCCGGGCGGGCGGAGGCCGCTACGGGCTGGGGCGCGGAGGGTCGGGACGCGGCGGGCCGGGGCGTCGGGACGGGCCCGGGCGTGACGGCGTCGGTCACGGCCGCGCCCCGGCGTGTGCGGCCAGCACCGTCGAGCGCAGCAGCTCGGTGGCGTCGTCGACCGTCCGTACGGCGCCGAAGTGCTCGTCGTCCAGGTCCACCTGGATGCTGTAACGCTGCTCGAACTCGGCGATCAGCCAGGTCAGTTCGAGCGAGCCGAGTTCCTCGGGCACGGTGTCGGCGGCGCGCTGCCCGAACGCCGCCAGCATCGCCAGGACCTCGGCCCGGTCGGGGAGCCTGCCGGGCGCGGAGCCCGCGGGGCGGGCGGTGCCGGTCACGCGGCGCTGCCGGCGGCGGCGGGGAGGGCGTCGATCCGCTTGACGACGTCGGCGGTGAACTCGTCCAGCGTCATCATCGCGGTGGTCTCCATCTCGTCCAGGTCGAACTTGATCCCGAACTCGTCCTCGACCTGCACCGAGAGCTCGGCCAGCGCGAGCGATTCGAGGTCCAGCCCGGCCGGGCCGAGGTCGGTGTCCCCGGTGACCTCGGAGATGTCGTACTGCATCTCGGTGAGGGCGGCCAGAACGAACGCGCGGATGCGGTCCTGCATGATGGTGGGCTCCTTGTCGGGGTGGTGCGGAGGGTGGCCGGCGGTGGTGTGTCGGTCAGTGCACGGCGGCCGCGGCGGTGTCGCGCAGGGCGGCCGGGTCGCGCAGCAGCTTTCCGGTGGCGGTGCGGGGGAGGGCGGGCAGCAGGACGATCCGGCGCGGCCGCTTGTAGGCGGCGAGCCGGCGGGCCAACCCGTCCTGGACGAGGGCGGGTTCGGCCCCGGCCTCGACGGACAGGTAGGCCTCGATCGCCTCGCCGTCGAAGACGACGACGGCCTCGCGGACCTCGGGCAGTGCGGCGAGGGTCTGCTCGACCTCGGTGAGGTCGACCTTCAGTCCGCCGATCGAGACCTGGGAGTCGAGCCGGCCGAGCACGGTGACCAGGCCGGTCGCCTCGTCCAGCGCGGCGGCGTCGCGGGTGTGCAGCCAGCCGTCCGACCAGCGGCCCGGGTCGTCCAGCCCCGGGTACGGGGAGGAGGCGGCGCCGAGCTGCAACTCGCCGGCGACGAGTCGCATCCGCATGCCGTGGACGGGGCGTTTGGCGGGGTGCAGCGTGCCGTCGAGGTCGGTGGCGATGACCCCGGTCTCGGTCATGCCGTACATGGTGCCGAGCGGCACGCCGTACCGTTCGGTGAACAGCGCGGACAAGCCCGGGCGGCCCAGTTCGCCCGCCACGACCATCCGGCGCAGCTGCGGCAGCGGCGGGGGAGCGACCGTTCCGGCCAGCAGTTCGGCGTGGAAGGGCACCCCGACGACGGTGGTCGGCCGCTCGTCGGCGGCGACCGCGGCGAGGATCCCGGCCGCCGTCATCCGCTCCGGAACGGTGAGCGCGGCCCGGGCGTGCAGGCTGTTGAGCAGCCCGCCGACCAGCCCGAGCACGTGCACCACCGAGGACAGCAGCACGACCCGCTCGCCCTCGCCGGGGAAGTCCACCAGCCTGCGGTAGCAGTCGAGTTCGCGCAGCAGGTCGGCGGCGGTGCGGGCGATGACCTTGGCCGGGCCGGTGGATCCGGAGCTGAGCTGGATCAGCGCGTGCCCGGTGCGGGCCGGCAGCCCGGCCGGCAGTGCGGTGGCGACCGGCTCGACCTCGGAGAAGCCGCGCAGCGCCGCGGCGGGCCGGTGGGCGGAGCCTACCAGCACCTGCGGGGCGAGCCGGGCCACCGCCGCGTCCACCTCGTGGTCGGTCAACCGGTGGTCGAGCAGCGCGACTTGGGCGCCGAGCCGCCAGCAGGCCAGCAGCACGGCGACGAACGCCACCGAGGGCGGCAGCCGCAGCGCGGCGGTGCCGCCCGGGCCGAGCCCGGCGGCGGTCAGTCGGACGCACTGCTCCTCGACCAGGGCGCGCAGGGCGTTCCGGTCGAGGGGTGCGCCGAGGCGCAGGCACTCCTCGCCGCCCGGCCCGGCCAGCAGCGACCGCTCGACCCAGTCCTGCGGGGCGTCGGCGTGCGGCGGTGCGGAAAGCGGAAGTGAAAAGGGGGAAAAGCCGGTCAACGCGGCTCCACACAAGTGAGGGGGATTTGACATGGACGCAATGGGCGTCGTTCTCAACCAATACGGTCAATTCCGTTGCCAGACCTTGGCACAGACGTTTGGTCAAATCAAGGTCTATACCAATGTGGTCGTTGCTCCTACGCTGCCCAACCGGGACTGGTCCGCGCGTGGCCGTCCGGGAAACGAGGATGCCCGTGGGAGCACTCACGCTGGCCGGGATCGAGCACGCCGCACGCGATCGACTCCCCCCGGAAATCTGGGACTTCATCGAAGGCGGCAGCGGCGCGGAACGCACCCTGGCGGCGAACCGGGAGGTGTTCGGGCACTATGCACTGCGCCCGCGCACCCTGGTCGACGTCTCGGCCTGCGACCCCGCGCTGACCCTGCTCGGCACACCGCTGCGAGCCCCGCTCGGCATCGCCCCGATGGCCTACCACCGGCTGGTCGACCCGGAGGGCGAGACCGCCACCGCGCGCGCCGCCGGGCGGGCCGGAGCCCTGCTGGTCGCCGCGATGTTCGCCAGCCGCACCCTCGAGGAGATCGCCGCGGCCGCCACCGGCCCGCTCTGGCTCCAGCTCTACTGGCTGCGCCGCCGCGCCGCGCTGGCCGCCCTGGTCGAACGCGCCGAGACGGCCGGCTTCCGGGCCCTGGTGCTGACCGTGGACGCGCCCCGGATCGGCCGCCGGCTGCGCGACCTGCGCAACGGCTTCGCCATCCCGCCCACCGTCCGCGCGGTCAACCTGGACGAGACCCTGATGTCCGCCAGCCACCGCGCCGCCGACGGCAGTTCGGGCATCGCCGAGCACGCCCGCGAGCAGTTCGACCCCACCCTGACCTGGGCCGACCTGGCCTGGCTGCGCGAGCGCACCCGGCTGCCACTGGTCCTCAAGGGGGTGCTGACCGCCGAGGACGCCCGGCTGGCCGTCGAACACGGCGTGGACGCCCTCCTGGTCTCCAACCACGGCGGCCGCCAGCTCGACGGCGCGCTCCCGGCCCTGGCCGCCCTGCCCGAGGTGGTCGACGCGGTACCCGCCGAGCTCCCGGTGCTGTTCGACGGCGGCGTGCGCACCGGCACCGACATCGCCGTCGCCCTCGCCCTCGGCGCCCGGGCGGTGCTGATCGGCCGACCGGCCCTGTGGGGCCTGGCCACCGGCGGTGAGGCCGGGGTGCACCGGGTGCTCCGGCTGCTGCACGAGGAACTCGACCACACCCTGGCCCTGTTGGGCCGCCCCCGGCTCGCCGACCTGGGCCGCGACGCCCTCGCCCGCTGGCCCCGAGCGGACGGCTGAACCGCGCCGCACCCGCAGCACGTTCCTCCAGAAGGAGAACCGATGACCGAACCGACGAGCACGCCGACGACCGGACTTACGACCGGACCGAACGACCGCTTCCCCGGCTGGGACTGGGACGACCCGGAAGGGCTGGACACCCGCCTGGACGCCTTCAGCGCCCAGGTCGCCACCTGCGGGAAGCTCGAGGCCCGCCCCGGCGCGCTGCCGCACGACCACCGGGACTTCCGCGAACTCGGCCTCACCGGCATCGAGTTCGCCGCCTTCCGGACCGCCCACCCGGAAGGCCTCGGCACCGACCTGGCCACCCTGCGCGGCCCCGCGGGCGAGACCGGACCGGGCCCGGCCACCGAGCCCGGCACCCTCTACCGGGTCGACGGCGACCGCTGGTTCACCCAGCTCGACATCTCCCGCCCGCTGCCCTTCGCCGACGCCAGCGTCGACTGGGTCTACGCCGAGCACCTGATCGAGCACGTCCCCCTGCCCGTCGCGGTCGGCTGGCTGCGCGAGGCCCGCCGGATCCTGCGCCCCGGCGGCGTGCTCCGGCTCACCACCCCCGACCTGGCCCGCTACCTGGTCGGCTACGCCACCGGCGACGGCTTCCTCGCCAAGCACCGCCGCCGGCTCGGCGCCCTCGGCTTCGGCCCGCCGATGCCCGCCCGCCCGGCCTTCCTGGTCAACCAGATCTTCCGGTACTACGGCCACCAGTGGATCTACGACCTGGACGAACTGCGGCACGTCCTCACCCGGGCCGGGTTCACCCCCGACCAGATCCGCCACTGCGCCTACCGCCAAGGCCTCCGTTCGGACGTCGCCGACCTCGACACGGCCTTCCGCACCGACGAGACCGTCTACGTTGAGGCCGACCGCTGAGCCACCGCTGAGCCACCGCCGAGCCCGCTGAGCCAACACCGAACCCCGCTGAACCCCCGCCGAGCCGCCGCCCGGCCCCGGCCGGGCCACCGAACGGACCGCCACCCATGCCCCTGCACCCCCAGGCCGAGGCCCTGCGCGCCCGCCGCGCGCGCAGCGGCGCACCGCCGCTCTACACCCTCACCCTCGCCGAGGCCCGCGCCGCCGACCTCGCCGACATCCGCGCCGCGGCCGGCACCCCCGAGCCGGTCGCCGCCGTCGAGGAGCACCGTATCCCCGGCCCCGGCGGCGAACTCACCCTGCGGTTGTACCGGCCCGAACCGCCCGGCCGCCGACTGCCCGCCCTGCTCTACCTGTTCGGCGGCGGCTGGACGCTCGGCTCGATCGACACCAGCGACGCGATCTGCCGCCGCCTCAGCAACGCCGTCGGCTGCGTCACCGCCTCCGTCGGCTACCGCCCGGCCCCCGAGTACCCGTTCCCCGCCGCCCTGCACGACTGTCGTGCCGCGCTGGACCAACTGGTCGCCCGGGCTACCGAGTTCGGCATCGACCCGGACCGCCTCGCGGTCGGCGGCGACAGCGCCGGCGGCAACCTGGCCGCCGCCCTCACCCTGCTGCTGCGCGCGGAGGGCGGCCCCGCGCTGCGCCACCAACTGCTGGTCTACCCCAACACCGACCACGCCGCCGACACCCCCTCGCTGCGCGAGCACGACGACCCGCTGTTCTTCAACCGCCGCTCGGTCGCCTGGTACTGGAGCCACTACCTGGCCGATCCGGCCGACGGCGCCGCCCCGTACGCCTCCCCGCTGCGGGCCGCGGACCTGTCCGGCCTGCCGCCTGCGACCGTCCTCACCGCCGAGTACGACCCGCTGCGCGACGAGGGCGAACAGTACGCCGAGGCGCTGCGCGCCGCCGGGGTGCCGGTGGAACTGCGCCGCTACCAGGGCGTGCCGCACGGCTTCTTCGCCATGACCGGCACCCTGGACGCCGCCGCCGAGGCCCAGGCGCACGCCGCCTCCCGACTGCGGGAGGCGCTGCGGTGACCGACCTCGACCTGGCCGACCTGCACGGCTCGCTCGCCGACCCGCTGCTGGACGCGATGACCTTCCTCAACGAGGTCACCACCCGCTACCCCGGGGCCGTCTCCTTCGCCCCCGGCCGCCCCTACGAGGGCTTCTTCGAACCCGAGGACGTCCCCGCCTACCTGGACGGCTACCTCGACCACCTGGCCGACCGCGGTCTGGACCGCGACGCCGTGCGCACCGCGCTGTTCCAGTACGGCCCCACCAAGGGCATCATCGCCGACCTGGTCGCCCGCACCCTCGCCAACGACGAGGGCCTCACCGTCGACCCCGGCGCCCTGGTGCTCACCGTCGGCGCCCAGGAGGGCATGCTGCTCGTCCTGCGCGCGCTGTGCGCCGGCCCGCAGGACGTGCTGCTGGTCAGCTCGCCCTGCTACGTCGGCGTCACCGGCGCCGCCCGGCTGCTCGACCTGACCACCCTGCCGGTCCCCGAGGGCCCCGACGGCGGCCCCGACCCGGAGGCCGTGCGCGCCGCCGCCCGGGAGGTACGGGCCGGGGGCCGCCGCCCGCGCGCCCTGTACGTCGTCCCGGACTTCGCCAACCCCTCCGGCACCAGCATGCCGGTCGCCGCCCGCACCCGGCTGCTGGAGGCGGCCGCCGAGGAGGGCCTGCTGGTCGTCGAGGACAACCCGTACGGCTTCTTCGCCCGCACCCCGGGCCCGCGGCCCACCCTCAAGGCGCTGGACCGCCGCCGCCAGGTGGTCTACCTGGGCTCCTTCGCCAAGACCTGCTTCCCGGGTGCCCGGGTCGGCTACGTGGTCGCCGACCAGGAGGTGGTCGGCCCGGGCGGGCGGCGCAGCCTGCTCGCCGACGAACTGGCCAAGCTGAAGAGCATGACGACGGTCAACACCCCCGCGCTCAGCCAGGCCGTCATCGGCGGCATGCTGCTGGCCCACGAATGCAGTCTGCGCGCCGCCAACGCCCGCGCCACGGCGCACTACGCGGCCGGGATGGACACCCTGCTGCGGGAGCTGGACCGGCACTTCCCGGCCTCCGAGCGGCGCCGGCTGGGGGTGGACTGGAACCGGCCGGAGGGCGGCTTCTTCGCCGTCCTGACGGTGCCCTTCCGGGCCGACGACGCGGCGATGGAGCGCTGCGCCCGGGAGTTCGGGGTGCTGTGGACTCCGATGACGCCGTTCTACCCGGCGGGCGGCGGCGAGCACCGGCTGCGGCTCTCGATCAGTTCGCTGACGCAGGCTCAGATCATTGACGGGGTTGCCAAGTTGGCGGAGTTCATCCGTTCCTGAGTACCCGGGCAAGCCTAGGGGCCCGGCTCGCACCCCCGAGCCGGGCCCTTCCGCCGTGATGGTGTACCGGCGCGCCCTACCGCACCCGGGTGGAGAACAGCCGGGCCGACCAGTACACCGCCACAACGGTCATCACCGCGACCACCAGCAGCCCCTGCCAGACCGCGGCGTCCCCGGCGTGCCCGGAGAACAGCGCGCGCATGCCCTCCACCGCCCAGTAGAAGGGGTTCCACCTGGCGAGCTGCTGCAGCCACTCCGGCGCCAGGGTGAGCGGCAGCAGCACCCCGGAGAGCAGCGCGATCGGCTGGGCGATGGTGTTCACCACCGGCGACATCGCGGCGTCGGTGGGCACCATCAGCGCGATCCCGAAGGAGATCGCCGAGGTCATCAGCGCCAGCAGGGCCAGCAGCAGGTAGGCGAGCAGCAGGTTCAGCGGGCTGACCCGCAGGCCGAACGGCAGCGCGATCAGGGTGATCAGGACGGCCTGCACCAGCAGCGCCACCATCTCCCGCAGGGCCCGCCCGAGCAGCAGGGCCAGCCGGCTGACCGGGGTGACCCGGGAGCGCTCGATGATCCCGGCCTTGAGCTCGCCCAGCAGGCTGAACCCGGTGAACAGCCCGCCGAAGATGCACAGCACGGCCAACAGGCCCGGCACGTACACCTGGTAGGCGTCTGCGTAGCTGCCGGCGCCGTCGGGGGCGAGCACCTTCTTCAGCAGCGGGGCGAACAGCAGCAGGTAGAACAAGGGCTGGATGATGCCGACGGCGATCCAGATCGGGGTGCGGATCATGAGCAGCAGCTGGCGCTGGAGGATCAGCCAGGTGTCGCGGGCGAGCTTCACGGTCTCCCCAGGGGGTCGGGCAGGCAGGGCGGTGGGGCAGGGTCAGGACTGCCGCAGCGAGCGGCCGGTGCGGGCCAGGAACACGTCGTCCAGGCTGGGCCGTTGGAGCTGCACGGTGCCGGGCGTCACGCCCGCCGCCTCCACGGCGCGCAGCAGCTGCGGGATGGCGGCCGCGCCGTCCTCCAGGTAGAGCCGCAGCCCCTCGTCGCTCGCCTCCAGTCGGTGCAGGTACGGCTGCGGGCGCAGTACCGCGGCCGCGCGCTCGGCGACGTCCTCGCCCGGGACGAGCCCGAGCAGCACGACGTCGCCGGAGATCTCGCGCTTGAGCGCCTCGGGCGTGCCCTCGGCCACCACCTGGCCGTGGTCGACGATGGCGACCCGGTCGCAGAGCGCGTCGGCCTCGTCCAGGTAGTGGGTGGTGACGACCACGGTCATGCCCTCGGTGCGCAGTCGGCGGATCTCCTCCCAGACGTGGGCCCGGCTGGCCGGGTCCAGCCCGACCGTCGGCTCGTCCAGGAACAGCACCCGCGGCTGGTGGATCACCCCGAGGGCGATGTCCACCCGGCGGCGCTGGCCGCCGGAGTAGGTGGCGCACGGCCGGTCGCCGAACCCGCCCAGGTCGAAGGCCTTGAGGGCGTCTTCGGCGGCGCGGGCGGCCTGGGCCTTGCCCGCGCCGTACAGCCGGGACTGGAGGACCAGTTCCTCGCGGGCGCTGACGTTGTCGGTGGTCCCGCCGCCCTGGGCGACGTAGCCGATCCGGCGGCGGACCCCGGCCGGGTCCTTGAACAGGTCGGCCCCGGCGATGTCGGCCCGCCCGCCGTCCGGGCGGATCAGGGTGGCCAGCATGCGCAGGGTGGTGGTCTTCCCGGCGCCGTTGGGGCCGAGGAAGCCGTAGATCTCGCCGGCGGCGACGGACAGGTCGATGCCGCGCACGGCATCGACGGTGGAGTCCTCGCCGCTCCGGCGGGAGGTCTTCTTGCGGTAGGACTTGCGCAGTCCCGCGGTCTCGATCAACCGGAACTCCCGTACGGGGATGGGCTGCCACGGCACCCGGGAAAGGGCGGGCTCGGCGCCTGGGAAAGGCGGTGTTGCTGCGACACCCTAGGGGCGGACCCCGTCCGGAGACAATGGCCTAGACCAATGGACGTGTGATCACCCGATCTGCTAAGGGGCGGTCACCGGCCCAGCTGAGTCGCCCGTCACCGGCCCCGTCGACTCGCCGCCACCGGCCAGTGCCTCCAGCCGGTCCGCCGCGGCGGCCGCCCCGCCGCCCGCCAGCAGGTCACGGCCGACCTGAACCGCCCGTTCCCGGTGGCCCGTTGACTCGAGTACGGCGGTGAGCGCCGCCGCCAGCCGCTCGGGCGTCACCCGGGCGAACGGCACCCGCAGGCCCGCCCCGGCCGCCGCCACCTGCGCGGCGACGAACGGCTGGTCGTGCCGGATCGGCGCCGTCACCAGCGGCACGCCGTGCGCCAGCGCCTCGCCCACGGTGTTCATCCCGCCGTGGCAGAGCACCGCGTCCAGCTCGCCGCGCGCCAGCAGTTCCAGCACCGGCGCCCGGTCCACCGCCACGGCGTGCGGCGGGAGTTCTTGTGCCGGGGGCAGCAGCTCGCGCGGCGCCGCGAACACCGGCTGCACCCCCGGTCCGCACAGCTCCAGCGCCCGGGCGGCCCGCGCGTGGAAGTCCGCGCCCAGCCCGCCGGCCAGCGTGCCCATGGTGACCAGCACCCGCCGCCGCCCCGGCAGTAGCCGCTGCCACGGGAAGTCCGGATCGTGCGGGCGCGCCGTGAGCACCGGCCCGACCAGCGCGTGGTGTGCCGGCGGGGTGCTCCCGGTCAGCGCGGGCCCGGTGGTGGCCAGGACCAGGGCGGGGGAGGAGCGCGGGTCCAGGTACTCCTCGGCGGGCAGCCGGGCCCGCTCCCACAGTCCGCGCAGCAGTCCGGTCATCCACGCCTCGACCTGCGGCAATGCCCGGTACGGGCGGCCCAGTTCCATCGCCCCGGGCGCGAAGGACGCCCACGGCAGCCCGTGCCGGTGCGCCACCAGCGCGCCCGCCGGGGTGTGCTGGTCGACCAGCAGCACGTCCGGCCGGTACTCCCGCACGATGGTGTCCAGCGGCTTCGCGGTGAACCGGGCGTACGGGACGATGAAGCCCTCCCAGAGCGAGCGCAGCGCCGCCAGGCCGTGTCCGCGCTGGGCACGGAAGGCCCGGGTGCCGGTGCCGAGCACCCGCGCGTCCGGGCCGAGCAGCGGGCGCAGCACCGATTCGGTGCCGGTCCAGGCGACTTCGTGGCCGCGCGCGGTCAGCTCGGCGGCGATGCCCGCGGCCGGGTTGACGTGTCCGGTGAGCGGCGGCATCACCAGCAGGAACCGGGTCATCGTCCGTCCTCCTCGGGGAGCAGGGCCTGGATGTCGGCGACGGTCAGCGCCTCCAGGGCGGCCAGGTCCAGTCCGGCGCGCAGACCGGCCAGGTCGGCGGCCGGGCCGAAGCGTTCGGGCAGCCGGACGGCCAGCTCGGCGAGTTCGCACTCGTCCAGCAGCAGGTCGCCGTCCAGCCGGGCGCCCGGGCTCAGCCGGTCGGCCCAGCCCGGGGGCGCGTCGGCCACCTCGGCCAGCAGGGCGGCCAACGACCGGTTCAACGGCCCTTCGGGGGCGGGCGGTTCACGGTCTGACATGGGAGGTTCTCCGGTCCGGTCGACGAAAGCGGATTGGGGGTGCGCGGCGGCCCCGGGGCGGTGCGGGGGTCAACGGGGACGACAGCCGGAGGAAGGCGGCTTCGAGGGCGCCCGAGGAGGCGGCCGCGCAGGAGAAGGGCCCGAGATCACTTGTGCGACCAGGCGGGCGTCGGAATACTAGCCCGCGTGACCGCACTGGAGGCAGTGGCCGTTCACCTCCCCCCACACGCCGTTCCCATCGAGGCGGTGGGCGAGCGCATCGGCCTGACCCCACGTCAACTCCGTCTCTTCCGCCGCTTCCACGGCCTGGACCAGCTGCGACTGGATCCGACCGGGACGCTGCCCGACCTGCTCGACGCAACCCTCGACAACCTGCCGGAGCTGCGCGGACGCGAGCGGCACGTCCGCTTCGTGATCCACGCGCGCAGCATGCCGGTGGCCGTGCCCTACCCGCTCAACCCCCTGCGCGAGGTGCTCGCCGCGCGCGGGCTGGCGCACGCGAGCGCCTTCACCGTGACCCACCACGCCTGCGCCGTGGGCCTGTTGGCCATCGACCTGGCGGGCCGGCTGCTGGCCGGGGACCCCGATCCGCAGGCCCTCGCGCTGGTGCTGGCGGGGGAGAAGACCTTCACCAAGGACGCCCAGCTGGTGCCGGAGACCGGCATCTTCGCCGAGGGCGCGGCGGCCTGCCTGGTCAGCGCGGACGGCCCGCAGCACCGGGTGCGCTCCTTCGCGGTGCGCCAGCGCCCGGAGTTCGACGGCCGGCTGGCCGAGGACGCCGAACTGCTCGCCCGCTACCAGCGGGAGTACCCGAACGTCATGGTGGAGGCGATCGAAGCAGCCCTGCACCAGGCAGGTCTGGACCTCTCGGACCTGGCCGCGGTGCTTCCGCACAACGTCAACCAGGCGTCCTGGCGGATGATCGCGCGCCGGATCGGCTACCCGCTCGACAAGGTGGTGCTGGACAACGTGCTGTCGGTCGGGCACAGTTTCGCTGCAGACAGCCTCATCAATCTTCACACCGCCACCACGCGGGGGCTGATCCGCCGCGGCGACCACTACCTGATCGCCGCCGCCGGCGTCGGGGCCACCTTCTCCGCGATGGTGATGCAGTACTGACGCGCCGTCGGCCCGGGCCCGCTCGAACCACCGGGCGCGCTCCCCGCGTTGTGATCCCAGAGCACACTCCTTGAAACCCAGAGCACACTTCCCACGCACGACGGGACGGGACACCCATGTCAGAACAATTGGTCCAGACCACTGATCCCGAGCTGCGCGAGCGCATCCTGCACGGCATCGGCGAGCTCCTGCCGCGGGTGCTCAAGCGCGAACTGCCCGAGATCCCCGCGGACGCCTGCCTGTTCGACGACCTCGGGCTGACCTCGGCCGGCACCATCGAACTCATCCTGGAACTCGAGGAGTCGCTCGACATCCAGGTGGACGTCGAGCAGATCACCGAGGACGACCTGCGGTCGGTCACCAAGCTGGCCGACTACGTCGCCGGGCACCTCATCGCCGAGGACTGACCGGGTGGCCGCCGGTCCCCCCGGTTCCCCGGCCCCCGGTTCCCCCGCCCCCGTCGGACTGCGGATCACCCGGGCGCTCGCCCGGTGCTCCGACGGCCGCTCGGAGGCCTCGCTCGACCCCGACCTGCGGGTCTTCGTCGCCGACCTGGTCCGCCCGTACGGCCTGCCGCTGCGCGAGGACCTGCTGCGCGAGGGCGTCGGCCACTCCTATGAGGAGCTGGCCGCCGGCCTGCTGCGCGAGGCGCTGGCCGAGGACGAGCCGGTGGACCTGCTGATCCTCGCCTTCGACACCCCGGACGTGCGACCCGGTGCACCGTCCTCGCTCGCGCTCAGCCGGTCCGTCCCCGGCGAGCCGCTGGCCTTCGCGGTCTGCGACCAGGGCACCGCCGCGGCCTTCACCGCGCTGCGGCTGGCGGCCGAGTACCACCGCGCCGGAGCCTGCCGCCGGGCGGTGGTGGTGCTCGCCGAACAGACCGCGCTGCACTACGAGCCGGCCGAACCGGTGGTGATGCCCGAGCGGCACGCCGCCGTGGTGCTGGTCTGCGAGGAGGCGCCGGGCGCCGGGCTGGCCGTGCACCAGTGGTCCGGCCCCGACCGGCCGGAGCCGTCCGTCCGGGCCCGGGCGGAGGAACTCGGGCCCGGGGCGGCGGTCCTGGACGCGACCGGTGCCGACGGCGGGTTCGCCGCGCAGCCGTTCACCGGCCCGTGGGCGGAGCTCGCCGAGCGGCTGCCCGGGTGGCGGGCGCAGCGGCGGCCGCTGCTGGTCGCCGGGCTGGACCGCCGACTCGGGGTGCTGAGCACCCTGACCCAGCCGTGACCGGGGTCGACCTGTGGCTGATCGACGCCGACCAGCCGCCGGAGGTGGCCGCCCGGCTGTGGCGGACGCTGGACGCGGACGAACGGGCCCGCGCCGAACGGGCGGACGCCGGGCGGCGGAGCCGGTTCACCGTGGTGCGCGGCGCCGTCCGGGAGCTGGTCGCCGCGCGGCTCGGCATCGGCCCGGCCGAGCTGGTCTGGCGGTACGGGCCGCAGGGCAAGCCGGAGCCGGTGGGCGCGGGTGGGCTGCGGGTGAACTGGTCGACCGCGGAGCCGCTGGCGGTGCTGGCCCTGGCCGAGGGCCGGGCGGTCGGTGTCGACGTGGAGCCGCTGCGCGACGCCCGGCGGGCGGAGCGGATGGCTGCCCGCTGGTTCCCCTTCGAGGAGGCGCGGTTCGTCGCGGAACCCGCCGAACCCGGCGAGCGGGCAGCCCGGTTCACTGCGCTGTGGTGTCGCCGGGAGGCCTGTGTGAAGGCGTACGGCGGACGGCTGGTGCAGGCGCTCGGGGTGTCGGTGGCGGGGCACTCGCCGCTGCTGCTCGCCGACCCGGGCCCGCTCGGGGCGGGGCCGGTGGGGCTGTGCGACGTGCCCGTTCCCGGGCCGTACCGGGCTGCCGTCGCCACTGTTGGCGGCTGTCCTGATCAGGTCAACTCTGTTGTCTGGTCGCCTCATTGGTGGACCATCAGAACTGTCGGACCCTTCTGGACGATCACCGGCAGCCGCTGGTAGCGTCCGGCCGCACTCCCCGCTGAGACCTTCCCGGCGAGCCGAAAGGCACGTACGACGTGACTGCGCACAACGCCGCACCGCACGACTCCGCTCCGCACGACTCCGAGCCCCTCGGCGCGGCACCGTACGACCCGGTCGGGGCGGGCCGGCGGATCACCGTCCGCTTCGCCGCGACGAGCGGCGGCTCGGGCCCGCTCACCCGCGGCCAGGACAACATGATCCGCTGCATCCGGCGCGACGCCCCCGAGGCGATCAACAAGGAGTCGGTCTGGCCCGTGCCGCCCGGCACCACGCTCGCTGCCGGGCTGAACGCCCTGCGCCTGCTGGTCGAGCGGCACGAGTCGCTGCGGACCTCCTTCCCGCCCGGCCCCGGCCCGGAGGCCTTCCCGGAGAGCCAAGTGGTGCACGGGGATGGCCGGTTCGCCGTCACCGTGGTCGAAGCGGGAGGCCTGGAGAGCCATGAACTGGACGCCTTGGCAGCCGAGTTGGGGCAGGCGGACGTCGCAGTCCCGGTGCCGTTGGACGCCGTCCCGAGGATCCGTTGCACCCTGCTCGCCGACGGGCCGCACCTGCTCCGGCTGATCGCCGTGGTCTGCCACGCCGGCGCCGACGGCGCGGCCACCGCCCTGCTGATCCAGGACTGGTACGCCCTCGCCGCCGGGAAGGACCTCCCGCCCGTCACCGCCCCGACCCCGATCCAGCTGGCCGCCGCCGAACAGAGCCCGCAGGGCCGCCGCCGGGCAGCCGGCGCCCTGCGCCACTGGGCCCGGGTGCTGGGCACCGGCCCGCAGGTCGTGTTCGCCGACTCCCGGATCGCCGGCCCCCCGCGCGACCACGGCGCCCTGATGGTCCGCTCGCGCAGCGCGGCTGCCGACCTCGCCGCCGTCTGCCGACGCACCGGTGCGAGCCCCTCCGTCGTCCTGCTCGCCGCGTTCTCCGCCCTGGTCGCCCGCCGGGCCGACCGGACCGAGCTGGCCGTCTCGGCCCTCTCCGCCAACCGCCAGCGCGCCGTGCTGCTCGACCACGTCGGCACCCTGGCCCAGGACGCCCTGATCCTGCTCGACACCGGCACCGCCGACCTCGACCAGCTGATCGGGCGCGCCAAATCGGCCTCGCTGAGCGCCTACTGGCACAGCGTGCTGGACGCCGAGCAGGTCTGGCAGCTGGTGGAGGACGCCGCGCACGTACGCGGCTCCCGGTTCGCCCGCCAGGTCGTCGTCAACGACCTGAGCCTCACCATCCCCGCCGCCGTCGCCGACGCCCAACCGGCGGCGACCGCCGATCCCGAGCTCACCGTGCTGCCCGCCCCGCCGCTGCCGGTCCGGCTGATGTTCACCATCCTGCGGATCAGCGGCAGCCTGGACTTCGCCCTGATCGCCTGCCCCCAGGTGCTCGACCCCGAGGAGACCGACCGCTTCGCCCGCGCGCTGCTCGCCCTGCTCGCGGCCGCCGCCGAAGGGCCCGTCCCGCTCGCCGACCTGCGCGAGGCCCCCGGGCCTCCGGCCACCGACGGGGACTGCGATGGTTGCGACGGCGGAGCCGACTGGCGGGTCGTCGACGGCTCCCGGATCGACCTGGCCGCCGTCCGGAGCCTGGTCGGGGCGGCGCTCGACGCCGCCCTGGACACCGGTCTCGACAGCGGCCCCGACCTCCCCCGGGATCCCCGGCCGGGTTGCCGGGTGTCCGTCGAGGACGGCAGGTTGACCGTCGACCTGGCCACCGCCGACCCCCACCTGACCCCCGCCGACGTGCACCGCGCGGTGGTCGCCGCGCTGCCCGGCCGGGACACCGCGATGGCACCGCAGCACTACCGCATCCGCTACCGCGGCCCGGACGGCGAGCGGCTCGGTGCGGGCAGCGGCCGGGACCCGGAGGTCGTCGCCCGGCTCGCCGCACTCACCTGAACGTGGGACCGCGGGGCGGTCGGGCGGCACTCACCCCGACGGGTCCCGGCCGTCCCGCGGTTCGTCGCGCGGTTGGTCCTGGGGTTCCTCCTTCCGCGGGAACCCCGGTCCGCCCTCGCCGAACTCCCAACAGGGGTCCCACGAGCAGCCCGAGGTGGCCCCGGAGGTGAGCCCCCACGGGCTGGGCACCTCCTCCTCTTCCCCGTCCTGCAAGGGCAGCCGGTCGATCACCGCGACCAGTGCGGGCGGCAGCTGCGGCGCCAGCCCGTGGTGCACCCGGGAGAGGATGTCCCGCCGAACGTCCTCCGGCAGCAGTGGTCGGCTCATCCGCAACGGCCTCGGCCCGGGCGGCCGTTCGGCCGTCGACAGCTGTTCCGACCAGGCCCGCCAGTAGTCGGCGTCGTCCGTCTCGCCGAGCATCAGGTGGTGCAGGTGGAGGCAGTACGCGGCCGTCCCGCTGCCCGACCCGGCCGCGAAGCGCCACCAGAACTCGGCACCCTCCTCCTTGCCGGTGGCGTACAGCAGCGCGCCGAACACCTCCGCTCCCTCCGGCTGGATCCGGCGCGCGTTGACCAGCAGGTCCAGTCCCCGGGAGGCGCACGGCGCGCCCAGCACCAGGGCGACCACCAGGCCGAGTTCGAAGGCGGCCTGCTCGTGTTCGGTGGGCAGGTGGGCGGGGGCGGCGGTGATCCGGGCCTGCCGCAGGGCCGCGATCCGCTCGGCGTGGGCCCGTTCGGGTCGGGGCACTTGGAACACCGTGCGCCCCCCGCCCGCCGGGTACGCCCCGCCCGCCGTGCGCCCCCCGTCGACGGGCCGCTCCGCGCGGTCGGCGGTCACGCTTCGCCTCCCCGGTCCGGGAGTTCGCCCACCCCGAGCCGGCGCGCCAGCCGCTCCCGGGCGTGCCGGAGGTTGGAGTGCACCGTGGCCACCGGTCGTCCCAGGTACGCGGCGATCACCTTGGCGTGCAGGCCGAGCAGGTAGCGCAGGATCACCACGTCCCGCTGCCGGTCCGGGAGTTCGAGGATCGCCGCGTACAGCCGGACCTCGTCCGCCTCGCTGTGCAGCAGCCCGTCGGCGACCTGCTTGAACGCCCCGATCACGGCCGCGAAGGTGACCGCCTCGACCTCGACCGGTTCCTCGGCCGCCACCCAGTCCCCGACGTGCCGGTTGGCCAACCGCCAGGCGTACGCGGCCGGTTCCTCGAAGCGCAGGACCTGCGGCCAGCAGCGGGCCAGGTCGGCCTTGACCGCCTCGACCACCAGCACGGCGTCGGCCTGGCTGCCTATCCGGGTCAACGCGAGGGCGTGCCAGGCGGGTTCGTGGGTCTCGCAGAACGCGGTGTAGGTGAGGTCCAGTCGCAGCGCCGGCTCCATCACCGCCGTGCGCTCCGCCCCGGCCGCCCCGGTGTGCTCCACCGCCGTCCCCCCACGGTACCCGCGCGCGGGGGAACCCCTGTCGATCGTCATCGAGCCTGCTTTCCGTGGCCGTCGGCTGCTGGCCGGGCCACCCGAGGATCGGGCTGTCCGCGCCCATCCTCATTCCATCAGGCCGGTCACTCCAGGCTGCAACGCGAATACAGATTGTCATCCCATGTGATTCTGTGGTGATGCGTTGGTGACGCGGCGTGAAATCCGGCCACCGGAGCGACGATTGACCCCCGGATAGGGTGGGCAGCAATCGGACGGTCTCCACGATGCCGAGGGGGAGGGCGATGAGCCTCTACGACGGGGTCGACCTGCGGCTGAACGTGCCGCACTCGGCCCGGATGTACGACTACTACCTGGGCGGCTTCACCAACTTCGCCGCCGACCGCGAGGCCGCCGGCCACGTCCTCGCGATCGCCCCCTGGGTACGTGAGGCCGCCCGCGCCAACCGCTCCTTCGTGCACCGCTCCACCCGCGCCCTCGCCCAGGCCGGCATCGACCAGTTCCTCGACATCGGCACCGGCATCCCCACCTCGCCCAACCTCCACGAGGTCGCCCAGGGCATCCGACCCCGCGCCCGGGTCGTCTACGCCGACAACGACCCGATCGTGCTCACCCACGCCCAGGCGCTGCTCACCAGCACCCCCGAGGGCCGCACCGCCTACGTCGAGGCCGACGTCACCGACCCCGCCGGCCTGCTCGACTCGCCCGGCCTGCGCGACACCATCGACCTCACCCGCCCGCTGGCACTCTCGCTCAACGCGCTGCTGCACTTCGTCCCCGACGCCCACGGCGCGTACGAGCTGGTCGAACGCCTCAAGTCCGTGCTCGCCCCCGGCAGCGCCCTGGTGATGACCCACCTCACGCCCGACTTCGCCCCCGAGCAGATCGGCCGCATCGTCGGCGTGTACGAGGCCGCCGGCACCGCCCTCCAGGCCCGCACCCGGGCCGAGGTCGCCCGCTTCTTCGACGGCTGGACCCTCCTCGAACCGGGCGTCGTCCCCCTCCCGCACTGGCGGCCCGACCCCGACGAGCCGCCCGTCCCCGCCGCCGACGCGGCCGGCTACGCGGGTGTGGCCATGCGCCCCTGAACCGGCGGTTCGACCCGCTGACGAACCATCGGGGCGGCCGCCGCGTCCTGGAGATCAAGGACGCGGCCCGCCCGCGAGATTCGATCAGAGGGGAACCATGCACGTGCAGCCTTCGGAAGCCCGGCACAGCCGCCGCGCCGTCCTGGCCCTCGGCGTCGGAGCGGCGGCCGTCGCCGTCACCGCGTCGACCGGCACAGCGGCCCACGCCGCCACCGGCACCGGTACCGGTATTCACCAGGCACTCGCCGAGCTCGAACAACAGCACTCCGCCCGGCTCGGCGTCCACGCCCGCAACCTCGCCACCGGACGCACCGTCCGCTACCGGGCCGACGAGACCTTCCCGATGTGCTCGACCTTCAAGACCATCGCCGTCGCCGCCGTCCTGCGCGACCTCGACCGCGACGGCGAGTACCTGGCCCGGCGCATCCACTACACCCAGGCCGACCTCGACCGGGCCGTCGGCGCCCCCGTCACCGGCCTGCCCGCCAACCTCGCCGACGGCATGACCGTCGGCGAACTCTGCAAAGCCGCCATCGACCACAGCGACAACGCCGCCGCCAACCTGCTGCTCCAGCGGCTCGGCGGGCCGACCGCCGTCACCCGCTTCTGCCGCTCCATCGGCGACCGGATCACCCGTTTGGACCGCTGGGAGCCCGAACTCAACTCGGCCGAACCGGACCGCATCACCGATACCACCACCCCGCACGCCATCGCCCACACCTACCGCCGCCTCACCCTCGGCCACGCCCTCCCACCCGGGAAGCGCGAGCAGCTCCTCACCTGGCTGCGCGGCAACACCACCAGCACCCATCGCTTCCGCGCGGGCCTGCCCGCGGACTGGACCCTGGCCGACAAGACCGGCACCGGCAGCCACGGCACCGCCAACGACGCCGGCATCGCCTGGACCCCGAACGGCGACCCGGTCGTCCTCGCCGTCCTGACCACCCACCCGCAGGACCAGGCCGCCAAGGCCGACGAGCCCCTCGTCGCCCGTACGGCGGCCCTCCTCGCCGCCGCCCTCGGCTAGCCGTCGTCCCCGCCGTCCCAGGGATCCCCGGGACGGCGGGGACGCCCGGGACGGGCTCCCGGCGGTGCCAGGGTGTGAGCGGGCGGCGCCGACGGGGCGCACGCCACGCCCTTCACCCACTCGGGGACCACCATGAAGCTCTCCCTGCGGAACGCCGTGTCCGCGGCCTCCACCCTGGCGCTCGTCGCATCAGGCCTGCTGTTCGCCTCGGGCTCGGCCTCGGCCGCCACCTCCTGCTACGCCGACACCTGCACGGGCCTCGACCCGGCCAACACCATCTGCCAGAACGACGCGCGGACCGTCGACTACACGGCGCCCGACGGTGACGCGCAGCTGCGCTACAGCCCGACCTGCCGTGCCGCCTGGGCGCGCGCGACCGGCGGCAGCTACGGCGGTACCCAGATCACGATCCGGGTCGAGAACGAGAAGGGCGCTTCGTTCTCCGCCGTGTACAACGGCAACGGCACGATCTACACCCGGATGGTCAACGACAAGGACATCAAGTCCCGGGCCTACTTCCAGTACGACAGGAACTGGGGGTACTCGGGGTGGTACTGATCGGCACGCGGGCCGTCACGGCGGCCCCGCAGGCGCCGGCCTGACGGCCCCGGCCGCCCCACCCGTGCACCCCCGCCGCCCCGGGCCCAGACTGGGTGGTGAACCGATGCCGCCCCGCGAGGGAGACGCATGCTGCTGGGACTCACCACCGCGCTGGTCGCCACCGTCTGCTTCGGGTTCGGGGCGGTGTTCCAGGCGCGCGGGGCGCGGTCGGCGCCGCGCGCGGACCGGGTGCGGGCGGGGCTGCTGGCCGCGCTGCTGCGGTCCTGGCAGTTCATCGTGGGGACGGCGCTGGACATCCTCGGCTTCGTGCTGAGCATCGTCGCCCTGCGCAGCCTGCCGCTGTTCCTGGTGCAGGCCGTCACCAACGCGAGCCTCGCCGTCACCGCCCTGGCCGCCGTCTGGCTGCTGGGCGCGCGGCTGCGCCGGGGGGACGTGGCGGGCATCGTCGCCGTCGTGGTGGGTCTGAGCCTGCTGGCGCTGGGCTCCGGCAAGGAGGGCCGGGAGTACGCCCCGGCGGCCTTCCACTGGGCGCTGCTGGCGACCACCGCCGTGATGCTGCTCGCCACCGTGGTGCTGGTGCGCCGGGAGGGTACGGCGGCCGCGGCCGGTCTGGGCCTGCTGGCGGGCGTCGGTTTCGGGATCACCAGTCTGGCGGTGCGCGTCCTGGACGCGTCCACGCTCACCGCCGTGCTGACCGATCCGGCCGCGTACGCCCTGGCGGTCGGCGGGCTGGGCGGCTACCTGGCGTACGCGCTCGCCCTGCAGCGCGGCACGGTGACGGCGGCGACGGCGGCCGGGACGGTGGCCGAGACCTTCGGCCCGGCCCTGGTGGGGGTGGTGTCGCTGGGCGATACCGCGCGCCCCGGTTTCGCCTGGTGCGCCCTGACGGGCTTCGCGGTCGCGGTGGGCGGCACGTTCCTGCTGTCCCGGTTCGGTGAACTGGAGGGCGAGTCCGCCGAACTGTCGGCCCCGCACCCGGATACCGAGGCCGAGGCGGTCGTTCCGCCCCGGTAGCCCGGACAGCTGCGCCGTGCGAAGGTGACTTGCCGGACAAATCGGACGGCAGAACGCCCACGGACCGGCAGGTGCGCGATGACGGAGGAAGCCGTGACGGCGGAGGAATCCCAGGCCCGACCCCGGCACCCGGGGCCGACCGCCCGCCCCGTCGCGCTGATCACCGGCGCCTCCTCGGGCATCGGCCTGGCCACCGCCACCCGGCTGGCCGACGCAGGCTGGCAGACCCTGCTCTCCGGCACCGACCGGACCCGCCTCGACGCCCTCGCCGAGCGCACCGGCGGTGTCGCCCTGCCCGAGGACCTGAGCAAGCCGGACGGCCCCACCCGCCTGGCCGAGGCGGCGCTCGCCGCCGCCGGCCGGGTGGACGTCCTGGTCTCCAGCGCCGGCCTCGGCTGGCGCGGCCCGTTCGCCGACACCCCGTCCGACACCCTCGACCGGATGATCGAGGTCAACCTGGCCGCCCCGCTGCGCCTGATCCGCCTGCTGCTGCCCGGGATGCTGGAGCGCCGGCACGGCCGGATCGTGCTGCTCGGCTCGATGGCGGGCCAGGTCGGGGTGCGCGACGAGTCCGGCTACTCGGCCACCAAGGGCGGGCTGACGATGTTCGCCGAGAGCCTCTGGTACGAGCTGCGCGGCACCGGGGTCGGCGTCCGGCTCGTTCTGCCCGGCGCCGTGGACACCCCGTTCTTCGACCGCCGCGGCACCCCGTACCAGCGCGAACGCCCGCGCCCGGTTTCGGCGGAGCGGGTCGCGGACATCGTGGTCGCAGGTATCACCACCGAGCGGGACCGCCTCTACGTCCCGCACTGGCTCGGCTTCCCGGCCCGGATCCACGGGGTCGCGCCCGGCGTGTTCCGCCGGATGGCCGCCCGCTTCGGGTGAGCCCCCAGGGCCCCCAGGACCCCCGGGCCTCCCGGGTCGTCCAGGCCTCGCGGGCACCCCGGGCCTCCCGGGCGGGCACGGCCCTCGCCCTCGCGGCGGGCCTGCAGTTCCTGCACCTGGCCCCGGCCGCGGTCCGCCTCCCGCCGGTGCGCCGCACCCTGGCCCGCCGCACCGCCGGGTACGGCACCGCCCCGGGCCACCTCGCCCTCACCTTCGACGACGGCCCCGACCCGCGCAGCACCCCGTACGTCCTCGACGCCCTCGACGAACTCGGCGCCCGGGCCACCTTCTTCCTGCTCGGCGCGATGCTGGAACGCGCCCCGGCCCTCGGCCGCGAACTGGTGCTGCGCGGCCACGAGGTGGCCGTGCACGGCTGGCACCACCGGCAGCAGTGGTACCCCGCCCCGGCCCGCGACCTGCGCGAACTGCGCCGCGCCACCGGGGCGGTGGCCGAACTGTGCGGCGCCCGACCGCTCTGGTACCGCCCGCCGTACGGCGTGCTGACGGCCGGTCCGGCGCTGGCCGCCCGCCGGCTGGGCCTGCGCAGCGTGCTGTGGACGGCCTGGGGGCGGGACTGGACGGCCGAGGCCACCGGCGAGTCGGTCTTCGCGACCGCCCGCCCCGGCCTCACCGCCGGCGCCACCCTCCTGCTGCACGACTCCGACTGCACCTCCGCCCCGGACTCCTGGCGCGCCACCCTGGCCGCGCTCCCGCTGATCGCCGCCCACTGCCGCGCCCACGCCCTCACCCTCGGCCCGCTGCGCGACCACGCGGTTCCGCCCCTTGCCCGCGGCGCACGGTAGTTGGGACGATCGGCGGGTCGCGCCCACCACCGGGGCGGGCGCGCCGACAACGGGGGAGCTACCCATGCCCGACTGGACAGGCGGACTGGCCCACGCGATCGCGGCCGCCGGCATCGTCACGGCCGCCCTGAGCGGAGCGGCCGCGACCGACGGCGCCCCGGGCCCGGCGGCCCACGCGTCCGTGAACGCCACGGACGGCCCGAAGTACTTCACCACCACCGCCCGGAGCGAGGTCCTCGGGACCGGCCCGAGCTACTTCTCCGTCACCGCCGCCCAGGACACCCAGGGCCCGACCTACTTCCCGAGCTAGGGCGTGTCTGACAATTCCCGCCGGGCGCGCGACGCCGGGGCACGCACCTCGCCGCGTTGTCGTCAGTCGCCGATGCTCCGCATGGACTCCCTCCTCCGCCTTGCGATGCACGCACCCCAACGCCGCCCGCTGATCCGACGGGAATTGTCAGACACGCCCTAGTGACCTGAGTCAGAGATTCGGCGGCAGTAGCTGGCGACCTTGTCGAGGATCTCGTCGGCGGTCTTGGTCCAGATGAACGGGCGGGGGTTGTCGTTCCAGTCGGCGAGCCAGCTGCGGATGTCGCGTTCGAGGGCCTGGACCGAGCGGTGGACTCCGCGCCGGAGTTTCTTGGCGGTCAGCTCGGCGAACCAGCGCTCGACCAGGTTGAGCCAGGACGAACCGGTCGGGGTGAAGTGCAGGTGGAAGCGTGG
The DNA here is from genome assembly GCF_042884005.1 of Kitasatospora sp. NPDC058162. NCBI lineage: Bacteria > Bacillati > Actinomycetota > Actinomycetes > Kitasatosporales > Streptomycetaceae > Kitasatospora > Kitasatospora sp. NPDC058162. The sequence goes on along the minus strand of NZ_JBHVUS010000008.1, from coordinate 108,866 downwards.
GTGGGCGACCAGCCAGGCCTTGATCGCCGGGACCTTGTGCGTGATGTAGTTGTCGAGGATCAGATGCACGTCCAGGTCGGCCGGCACTTGCTGATCGAGCTTGGCCAGGAACTTCTTGAACTCGGCCGTGCGGTGTCGGCGGTGGAGTGAGCCGATGACCTTGCCGGTCGCGGTGTCGAGCGCGGCGAAGAGCGTGGTGGTACCCGAGCGGACGTAGTCGTGGCTGCGGCGCTCGGGTACCCCGGGCATCATCGGCAGCACCGGCTGGGAGCGGTCCAGAGCCTGGATCTGCGACTTCTCGTCCACGCACAGCACCAAGGCCCGCTCGGGCGGGTCGAGATAGAGACCGACCACGTCGCGGACCTTGTCGATGAACAGCGGGTCGGTGCTGAGCTTGAACGTCTCGGCGCGGTGCGGTGCCAGGGCGAACGCCCGCCAGATCCGCGAGATCGCAGACTGCGACATTCCGGTGGCCGCGGCCATCGACCGGGTCGACCAGTGCGTGGCGTTCTTCGGCTTCTCCTCCAGGGTCTTGACGATGACCTGCTCGACGTCCGCGTCGGTGATTTTCCGGGGCACGCCGGTGCGGGGCTCGTCGCCCAGGCCGTCCAGGCCCCGCTCGATGAAGCGCCGGCGCCAGGTACGGACCGTGTCCGGCGCGACGGCCAGCCGCCGGGACACCTCCATGATCGAGTGGCCCTCGGAGCACTCCAGGACGATCCGCGACCGCAACGCCAGCGCCTGCGAGGTCGAGCGACGACGCACCCAGGACTGCAGCACCTCCCGCTGAGCATCGGTGACCGACAACGGCGGAATCTTCGGACCGGGACGACTCATGCCCAACTAACGCCGAATCTCTGACTCAGGTCACTAGTAGTGCTTTGTTACGTGTTGCGCGGGGTCTGGGCAGGTTGGCGGTTCGGCGGTTCGCTGTCGGTGTGACTCCGGACGAACTGGCACTGTTACGTGATGAGTTGGAGGCGTTCGCGGCGGAGCTCTTCGCTCCGTTGCGGCGTGCGGACCAGCGGGACAAGGGCCTGGGCTATCTGCGTGGTCTGCTGCTGGACGGACGGCGCAAGTCGATGCAGCCGATGGCCGAGCGCCTCGGGATCGACCACCAGCGCCTGCAGCAGTTCATCACCGCCTCGACCTGGCCGGTCGAGGCGGTGCGGGCTCGGATCGCCCGCCGGGCGGTGGAATCGCTGGCACCGGCCGCCTGGGTGGTCGACGACACCGGGTTCCCGAAGGACGGCACCGCCTCGCCCGGGGTCGCCCGCCAGTACTCCGGGACGCTCGGCAAGGTCGGCAACTGCCAGGTCGGGGTGAGCGTCCACGCGGTCACCGACCAGGCGTCCTGCCCGCTCGACTGGCGTCTGTTCCTGCCCGCCGCCTGGGACCCGGAGCATGCCGCGGATGAGGCCGCCGCCGCCCGCGCCGGGCGGCGGCGGGCCCACTGCCGCGTCCCCGACAGTGAGGTCCACCGCCCGAAATGGCGCCTCGCGCTGGAGATGCTCGACGAGCTCGCCACCTGGCACCTCACCGCGCCGGTCGTGGTCGCGGACGCCGGCTACGGCGACAACGCCCACTTCCGCAACGCGCTCGACGAGCGCGGCCTGCGGTGGATCGTGCAGGTCAAGGGCCTGGCAACCGCCCACCCGCTGGACGCGGTCCCCCACCAGCCGCCCTACGGCGGACTCGGCCCCCGCCCCAAGCCCCGCTACCGCACCCGCCCGATCCCGCTGGCCGAGCACGTGCGGGCCGCCGGCCGAGCGGCGGCCCGCACGATCACCTGGCGACACGGGTCCCGCGACCGCCCGACCGGCGACTTCGTCGTCCTGCGGGTCCGGCTGGCCGGACGCCGGCCCCGGCCCGCGGAGAACGGCACCATTGCCGCATGCTGGCTGCTGGCCCAGTGGCCCGCCCACCTGGCCGAGCCGTCCCACTACTGGGTGTCCAACCTGCCCGCCGACACACCCGTCGAGGACCTGGTTCGCCTGGCCAAGATCCGCTGGCGGATCGAGCACGACTACCGCGAGCTGAAGACCGCCCTGGGCCTCGACCACTTCGAGGGCCGTTCCTGGACCGGCTGGCACCGCCACGTCACCCTCGTCACCGCCGCCCACCTCTTCGTCACCCTCGCCCGGAGCCGCCCAAAAGTGCCTGCTCGGGCATGACCCTCTACCAGGCGGTCAGAGCCCTCCAACACCTCCTGGCCACCTGGAACGGCACATGCCCGACCTGCCAGCGACCACTGCCCAGACCAAGATCAGCCCCGACCTAACAAAGCACTACTAGGGTCCGCGTCGGGAAGCTCCTGGACCAGGGCCTTGCCGAGGCTTTACCCTCCCTTGAAGTCGTCCGGCCGCGCTGTGGTGCGGCCGGCAATTCTGGCTGGGGGTCGAGGAGTTGTCGAAGCATGCCGGTATCCGCGTCAGGCGGATGGCCCTGGCGTCCGCGCTGCCGGTCGCGGCCGCAGGAGCGCTCGTCACGGGCTGCTCGGCGGCCGACGGCGGCGACCGTCCCGCCGCGGCGGCCCCGACCCCGCCCCAACTGCGTTCGGACGCCGAGCCGTTGCAGCGCCGCTTCCCGGAGCTCGGCCCGCTGTCCGGGGCGACGTGGGTCGGCGCGGTGCTGGGCGGTGCGGCCGGTGACTCCCGGATCGCGGTACCGGCCCCGAGCGATGTGAGGGTGGACGGCTTCGCCGGGATCGGGCCCGCCACCCTCGCCTCGATCACCGGGAGCGGGACGTGGCAGCCGGGGCCGCTCGGCTGCCCGGGCGTCCCGGACGTGCTGGCACGGGAGTTGGGCGACGGTCGGCAGGCGACCTGGCTGCACAGCGAGGGCTACGACCGCTCGGTCACCCGCAACCGGTACCCCGGGGAGTTCTACTTCGACCGGGAGCACAGCCGGGTCTTCTTCTGCACGGTGAACCCCGAGGTGCACAGCAGTTGAGGGCCGCTCAGCCCAGCCCCACCCGCTCCAGCGCCGCCCCGAACCCCCGCTGCCAGGCGTCCGGGGTGGCGCCGGGCGACGGCTCGGGTTCCGGCCGGGCCAGCGCCGCGAGCGCGTTGCGGACCACCTCGGCCGGGCGGGCGGTGGCCACGTCGGCGTGGCCGAGCTCCAGCTCGTGCTGGAGGTTGTCCCGCCCGTGGCCCTGGACGACGTCGAGCAGCAGCAGCCGTCGCCCGAGGGCCCGGGCCTCGCTGCAGGTGTCGCCGGAGCTGGTGACGACCAGGTCGGCGGCGGCCATCAGGGCCGGGATCCGGTCGGTGTAGCCGAAGGCGTGCAGGCGCGGCTCCCGGCGGGCGGCCGCCCGCAGCCGCTGTTCGAGTTCCCGGTTGCGCCCGGCCACGGCGAGCACGTGCGGCCCGGCGGCGGCCAGCGAGGTGGCGGTGCGGGCGATCGGCCCGAGCCCCCAGGAGCCGGACATCAGCAGCACGCACCCGGCGTCCGCCGGCACGCCGAGTGCGGCGCGCGCCTCGGCCCGGCCGGGCGGCCGGTAGAACGGCTGCCGCAGCGGGGCGGGCAGCACGGCGACCTCGGCGTCCGGCCGGTAGCGGCGCACGGCGCAGGCGGCGACCTCGGAGGTGACCAGGAACAGGTCGGTGCCCTCCTGCACCCAGAGCCGGTGCGGCGTGACGTCGGTGCAGAACACGAAGTGCCGGAAGTCCCGCCCCGGCAGCCGGTTGATCGCCGAGGTGGCGGTGGCGAACACCGAGACCACCAACTGCGGCTTCTGCGCCCCGACCAGTTCGCGGAGCGCCGGGACGAGCCGGCTGCGCGCGGCCGCGTCGGCGAGCAGCGCGAGCCGGGCGCCGGGGCGCAGCGCCGAGAAGTGGAAGGCGTCGTAGACCCCGGGCAGGTCGAGCAGCCGCCGGAAGACGGCTTCCCCGGCGGCGCCCGAGCGCTGCCCGAGCAGGGCCATGGCGTCCACGGTGCTGGTGCTCCAGCCGCGTTCCCGCAGGGTGTCGGCGCAGGCCCGGGCCATCACGTCGTGGCCCTGGCCGAGCGAGCCGGAGACCAGCAGGGCGTGCGGCATCGGGCGGCCCCGGTCAGCCGGTGGCAGGCGCGGCGGCGGCCCGGTACCAGTCGGCGTAGCGGTGCACGCCGTCGGCGAAGTTGGTCCTCGGCGACCAGCCGAGCAGCCGCTTGGCCTGGGCGGAGGAGATCCGCCGCCCGGTGTAGTCGGCCTTGCGCCCGTCGATGTGCTCGATGGTGACCGGCCCCAGCAGCCGGTCGACGGTGTCGGCGATGTCGCGCACCGAGACGGCGGTGGAGCCCTCGAGGGCGAAGGTCTGGTCCTCGGCGGCCGGGGAGAGGGCCCGGACGTGGGCGTCGGCGAGGTCCTCGACGTAGACGAAGTTGCGGCTCTGCAGCCCGTCCCCGGCGATGGTGATCGGCCGTCCGTCCAGCGCGGCCTGGACGAACCGGGCGACGACCAGTTCGTCGCGCATCCGCGGACCGTAGGGGATGCCGTAGCGCAGGATGGTGAAGTGCTGCCCGTACAGCTCGCGGTAGCTGTGCACGAGCATCTCGGCGGCGAGTTTGGTGGCCACGTACAGGTGTCCGCTGTGTTCCAGCTCGATCGGTACGTGTTCGTCCAACTCCTGTTCCCCGCCGTCGAGTTGATCGTCGGTGAGGGCGGCGCCGTAGACCCAGACGGTGCTCGCCAGGACGGTGCGGCTCAGTCCGCTGCGCCGGGCGGCCTCCAGGACGGCCTCGGTGCCGTCGATGTTGGTCCGCACCGCCCGGACGGGGTCGGCGGAGACCTGCTCGACGTCGGCCATCGCGGCCAGGTGGTAGACGACCTCGCTGCCGGCCAGCGCGGAGGTGAGCGCGGGCAGGTCGAGGACGTCGATCCGGGCGTGTTCGGCGTCGGGGTTGAGGTACTTGTCGGTGGTGTCCACGGCGAGGACCTCGTGGCCGGCCGCGATCAGGTGGTCCACGACGTGTGAGCCGATGAACCCGCAGCCCCCGGTGACGGCTATCCGCACGGTCTTGCTCCCTTCGCTCCGGGTTACCCGGCCATCCGCCGGTGCACGGTCGAGACGGCCTCGATGACCAGCTCCGTCTCGTCCTCGGTCATGTCGGAGTGCACCGGCAGGCAGACCTGCCGGGCACAGACGTCCTCGGCCACCGGCAGCGGTCCGCCCCGGTAGGGGGCGAGGACCGGCTGCAGGTGCAGCGGCAGGTCGTAGACCTCGCCGGACATCCGCACCCCGTACTCCTCGGCCACCGCCTTCTTGAAGGCGGCGCGGTCGACGCCGGGCGCGAGCAGCGCCACGTACTTGTAGTAGTTGCCGCGGCTGCCGGGCGGTTCGAGCACCGGGCGCAGCCCGTCGACGCCGGCCAGCGCCGCGTCGTAGCGGCGGGCGACGGCCCGGCGGGTCTCGATGAACTCCTTGAGCCGGCGCAGGTGCACCGCGCCGACGGCGGCGTGCAGCTCGCTCATCCGCCAGGAGTAGCCGAGCCGGACGTGGTGGTTGGTGCCGAAGGAGCCCTTGCCCTGGTCGCGGTAGATCCGGGCCTCGTCGCGCAGCTCGGGCGACTCGGTGAGGATCATGCCGCCCTCGCCGCTGGTGGTGACCTTGGTCGGGTAGAAGGAGAAGGCCCCGGCCAGGCCGAAGGTCCCGGCGGCGCGTCCGCCCCGGCTGCTGCCGTGGGCGTGCGCGGCGTCCTCGACCAGCGGGATGCCGCGCCGGTCGCAGAGCTCGCGCAGGGCGTCCACGTGCGGGGTGACGAGTCCGCCGATGTGGACGAGTACGACGGCCGCGGTATCCGGGGTGAGGGCGGCGGCCAGGGTCTCGGGGGAGAGCGCCAGGGTGTCCGGGTCGACGTCGGCGAACACCGGGCGGCCGCCCGCGTGCACCACGGCGCCGGCCGTGGCGTAGAAGGTGACGGCGGGGACGACCACGTCGCGGCCGCGGACGTCGACGGCGCGCAGGACGATCTCCAGGGCCGCCGTGCCGCTGCTCACCGCGACGGCGTGCGAGGCGCCGTGCTCGGCGGCGAAGGCCTGCTCGAAGCGCTCGGTCCACGGCCCGAGGGTCAGGGCACCGGTGGTGAGCATCTCGGTCACGGCGTCGGCGACGGCCGCGCGGTCGTTCTCGTCGAACACGATGCGGGCGGCTGGCACGCCCATGGGGCACCTCCGGCGGCGGGCTGGGATCAGCACCGATCGGGACGGGTCGGCCCGAACCGGTACGAAACGGTCGGGCCAGTGGCCCATCACGCTACTGGGCCGGGGCGGCCGCGGCTCGTCGTCACCGGCCGGCCGGGTGACCCGGGGCTGCTCCCGCCGCAGGCCACGGGGGTGCTCCCGGCTGCTCCCGCCGCAGGCCACGGGGGTGTTCCCGGCTGCTCCCGGTGGAGGGCGTGCGCTCCTCCGTACGGGGGAGGGCCGTACTGCGTCCGCAGTACGCAAACGGCCTGCGCAGAGACGACGACGGAGCAGGGGTCGGCGATCAAGGATTGGTCATGCTGCGAGCGGACCGCCTCCGGGCCGCCGCTCCCGCACCCGTCCCCGCCTCCGCACCTGTTTCCGAATCGAAGGAGTCCGTTCTCCCGTGGCAACGTTCCTGTACCGCCTGGGCCGCTGGGCCTTCGCACGGCGCCGGCTGGTGGCCCTGCTCTGGGTCGCCGTGCTGGCGGTCGGCGGGGTCCTGGCGGCCAAGGCGCCCGCCGCACCCGACGACGGCTTCTCGATGCCCGGTACGGAGGCGCAGAAGGCCTTCGACCTGATGAACGAGCGCTTCCCCGGCGGCCACGCCGACGGCGCCTCGGCCCGCCTGGTGTTCGTCGCGCCCTCCGGGCAGAAGATCACCGCCGCGCCGAACCAGCAGACCGTGGAGAAGACGGTCGCCGAGCTCGCCCACGGCGAGCAGGTCACCAGCGCGGTGGACCCGTTCAAGATGCCGGGCGCCGTCTCCAAGGACGGCACGACGGCGTACGCCACCGTCAGCTACTCCGCCAAGGCGGGCGAGGTCTCCAAGACCGCCACCGACGCCCTCCAGCAGGCCGCCCAGCACGGCCGGGACGCCGGGCTCAAGGTCGAGATCGGCGGCAACGCGCTGATGGCCAAGCCCGACGCGGGCGGCAGCAGCGAGGCGATCGGCATGGCGCTGTCCGCCGTCGTCCTGGTGATCACCTTCGGCTCGCTGGTCGCCGCCGGCCTGCCGCTGCTCACCGCCGTGATCGGCGTCGGCCTCGGCATGTCGCTGATCACCGCGCTCGGCAGCACGCTCGGCCTCTCCTCGACCACCGGCACGCTCGCCATGATGCTCGGCCTCGCGGTCGGCATCGACTACGCGCTGTTCATCGTCTCCCGCTACCGGGCCGAGCTCGCCGAGGGCCGCACCCAGCAGGAGGCGGCCGGCCGGGCCATCGGCACCGCCGGCTCCGCGGTGGTCTTCGCCGGCCTGACCGTGGTGATCGCCCTGGCCGGGCTCTCCGTGGTCGGCATTCCGATGCTCGCCAAGATGGGCATGGCCGCCGCCGGGACGGTCGTCATCGCCGTGCTGGTCGCGCTCACCCTGGTGCCCGCCCTGCTGGGCTTCATCGGCCGCCGCGCGCTGCCCCGCAAGGTCCGCAAGGCCCAGGGCGGGGCGCAGCCGACGGGTGCGAAGGAGAACGGCGGCTCCCGCTGGGCCCGGTTCATCGTGCGCCGCCCGCTCGCGGTGCTGCTGCTCGGCGTGGTCGGCCTCGGCGTGCTCGCCGCCCCCGCGCTCGACCTGCGGCTCGGCCTGCCGGGTGACGAGGCCAAGCCGACCTCCACCACCCAGCGCCGCGCCTACGACCTGCTCTCCGAGGGCTTCGGCCCCGGCTTCAACGGCCCGCTGACCGTCCTGGTGGACGTCAAGGGCACGGCGGACCCGAAGGCCGCCGCGGGCGAGGTCGCCAAGAGCGTCTCGGCCGTGCCGGGCGTGGTCACGGTGACGCCGCCGATGTTCAACAAGGCGGGGGACACGGCCCTGCTCAACGCCATCCCGGCCACCGGCCCGGCCGAGACCGCGACCAAGGACCTGGTGCACACCATCCGCGGTCAGGCGGCCGGACTCAAGGCCTCCACCGGGGCGACGGTGCTGGTCAGCGGCACGACGGCGATGAACATCGACGTCTCGCAGAAGCTCAGCGACGCGATGCTGCCCTACCTCGCCGTGGTCGTCGGCCTGGCCGTCCTGCTGCTGCTGGTGGTCTTCCGCTCCGTCCTCGTCCCGCTCAAGGCGGCGCTCGGCTTCCTGCTCTCGGTGGCCGCCGCGCTCGGCGCCGTCGTCGCGGTCTTCCAGTGGGGCTGGCTGGCCGACCTGATCGGCGTGGAGCAGACCGGCCCGGTGATGAGCATGATGCCGATCTTCATGATCGGCGTGGTCTTCGGCCTCGCCATGGACTACGAGGTGTTCCTGGTCACCCGGATCCGTGAGGCCTTCGTCCACGGCGAGCAGCCGGGCGAGGCCATCGTCACCGGCTTCCGGCACAACGCCCGGGTGGTCACCGCGGCCGCCTTCATCATGATCGCCGTCTTCTCGGGCTTCATCGGGATGAGCGAACCGATGATCAAGATGATGGGCCTGGGCCTCGCGGCCGCCGTCGCCTTCGACGCCTTCGTGGTGCGGATGACGATCGTCCCGGCCGTGCTCGCCCTGCTCGGCCGCCGCGCCTGGTGGCTGCCGCGCTGGCTCGACCGGCTGATACCGGACGTCGACGTCGAGGGCAGCAAGCTGCACACCGCGGCGGCCCCCGAACCGGCCCCGGCCAAGGAGTCGGTCACCGTCTAGGCCCAGCGCCACCCGACACCACCCGGCTCGGGCACCCCGGCCCGGGCCGGGCCCGGCGCCACCCGGACCAGGCCACCCACCAGGGCGGCCCGGTCCGGGTCCGGCACCGGTCGGCTCGGACACCGGTTCGAGCCCCACCCGTTACCGTTGCTGTCAGGGCCGCCGCCCGCGCGCAGGCCCCGACCCGGTACGCCGCACCCCATCGGGGGCGCGACGCGACACCGACTGGCAGAACCCGGCGAGGGTGCCGCCAGGGCACCCCGACCCGGAGAACAGGACGATGAGCGACACCTGGCAGCGCCTGCGCCGTGACCACCCCCGGGCGTTCGACATCGCCGGCGGCACGGCCCTGATCGGGGTCACCGCCCTCGGCGCCACGGTCGACCAGACCAGTGGGCGCTTCGCCCCGGTCGACCCGGCCACCGGTCTGCTCGCCCTGATCGCCGCCGTCGCCGTGTTCTTCCACCGCCGCTACCCGCGCGCCGTGACCGCCGTCACGCTGGTCTGCACCATGGTGCTGACCTGGACCAGCCCCCGGCTCACCCCGATGCTGGCCACCCCGCTGCTGCTCGCCCTCTACTTCCTCGCCACCCGCACCGACCGCGCCACCGCGCTGCGCGCCTCGATCGGCACCGCCGTCCTGCTCACCGGGATGACGCTGGTCTTCGGCCCCGGCGGCCCGATCGGCGAGCGGATCGGCGTCCTCGCCTGGGCCCTGCTGCCCGGCGCCCTCGGCGACTCCATCCGCAACCGCCGCGCCCACCTCGCCGCCATCGAGGAACGCGCCGAGCGCGCCGAGCGCACCCGCGAGGAGGAGGCCCGCCGCCGGGTCGCCGACGAGCGGATCCGGATCGCCCGCGACCTCCACGACGTCGTCGCCCACCACATCGCCCTCGCCAACGCCCAGGCCGGCATCGCCGTCCACCTCATGGACAGCCACCCGGTGCAGGCCCGCGAGGTGCTCAGCCACATCACCGACGCCACCGGCTCCGCCCTCCAGGAGCTGCGCGCTACCGTCGGTCTGCTGCGCCGCGCGGAGGAGCCCGCCCCGCTCGAACCCGCCCCCGGCCTCGACCGGCTGCCCGAGCTGATCAACGCCTTCGAACGGGCCGGCCTGCCGGTGCGGCTCGCCGTCGAGGGGGAGGCCCGGCCGCTGTCGCCCGGCGTCGACCTCACCGCCTTCCGGATCGTCCAGGAGTCGCTGACCAACGTCGCCAAGCACGCCCACGGCGCCGACGCCGAGGTCACCCTCTCCTACAGCGGCAGCCGGGTCGCCGTCAGCGTCGCCAACGGCCGCCCGACCAGCCCCGGCCGCCCCCGCACCGCCCTGCTGCCGCCGCCCGCCCCGGGCGAGAGCGGCTTCGGCCTGATCGGCATGCGCGAACGCGCCGGCGCCGTCGGCGGCCGCCTCACCGCGGACCGTAGCTCCGACGGCGGCTTCCTGGTCACCGCCGAACTCCCGCTGCGCACCGGCGCCCGGGAGGACATCACCTCCCGGGAGGATGGCACCGCCCACCCCTCCGGCCCGGACCGCGCGGCCGACGGCACCCGCGCGGCCGACGACACCCGCGCGGGCGCTGCGGCCCGCCTCGACCTCGCCACCCGCTGGAGCTGTGCCGCCCGCTCCGGCACCCCCCTCGCGACCGCCGACACCGCCGACGCCGGTGCCCCCGGCTCCCCGGCCCACTCCGCCCGACAAGATCGCGCCATCCGGAAGGACAAGGACTACGCATGACCATCCGCGTGCTGCTCGCCGACGACCAGGCCCTGCTGCGCGGCGCCTTCCGCATGCTGATCGACGCGGAGGAGGACATGGAGGTGGTCGGCGAGGCCGCCGACGGCCGGGAGGCGGTGGCACTCGCCCGCGCCACCAAGCCCGACATCGTGCTGATGGACATCCGGATGCCCGGCGCCGACGGCCTCGGCGCCACCGCCGAGATCTGCGCCGACGAGGAGCTGTCCGGCACCCGGGTGCTCATCCTCACCACCTTCGAGATCGACGAGTACGTGGCCCAGGCGCTGCGCGCGGGCGCGGGGGGCTTCCTCGGCAAGGGCGCCGACCCGAAGGAACTGCTGGCCGCCGTCCGCACCGTCGCGGCCGGCGACGCCCTGCTCTCGCCCGCCGCCACCCGCGCCGTGATCGAGCAGCTCCTCGCCCAGCCCGATCCGGCCGCCGCCGCGCCCGCCGAGCGGCTCGCCGTCCTCACCGCCCGCGAGCGCGAGGTGATGTCGATGGCCGCCACCGGGCTCACCAACGAGGAGATCGCCGAGCGGATGTTCGTTAGCCCGTTCACCGTCCGTACCCATGTGCACCGGGCGATGTCCAAGTTGGACGCCCGGGACCGGGCCCAGCTGGTCGCGATCGCCTACCAGTCCGGGCTGGTCCCGCCCGGCCGCCCGTCCTGACGGCCCATCGGGCCGCGAACCGGCCCACCGGGCCGCGGTGTCAGAGCTGAGAGGGCGTCAAAAGTCCGCCCCGGAATGCGTTCAAGATCCGGTCCTGGCCGAAAACCGACTCCGAACTGGTGTATCAGCGAGTAGTCTTCCGATGACTCAGAATGAGGAGGATGTTCGTGGAAACCAAGGACACGGCCGGCGAGGTGCGGATTCTCCAGCCGTTGCCCGGGCGCCCGGAGGACGGATCGCAGGCGTTCGAGCTGCGGCTCGCCCGTCTGCTCCGCGTGCTCGGGGCCGAGGTCGCGACGGGGGCGGACTACGCCGGCGCGGCCCGATGGGAGGTCCACAAGGCGCTCGCCGGGCGGTCCGAGCTGCCCGAGGAGTACTTCGAGCCGCTGCTGGAGGCGGCGGTCCACGACCCCAACCCGAGCTTCAACCGCCGCTTCGTCGAGCCCGCCCTGATCGCCTTCGGCCAGCGCCGGGTCCGCCTGGCCCTGCTCGGCTACCTGCAGACCGGCACCAACCCGGAGCGGGCCGGCGCCGCCCGGGCCTGGTACTGGACGGCGCTGACGGTCGGCGGCGGCCGGAACGCGACCCCGGACGAGGGCGCGACGGTGCGCGACAGCTGGAACCAGGCCGCGCTGCAGGAGTTCGTCGGCAACGAGGACCTGGACGTCCGCCGTTGCATCCTGCCCGGCCTGCCGCTGGTGCCGCGTGCCTACCCGGCCGAGCTGCACGCCCTGGTGGAGGCGGCGGTCACCATCGCCCGCGCACACCCCGACGAGTACATCCGCCACCGCGCCGAGGTCCAGACCGGTCTCTGACCTTCGGGCACGCCCGCTCCGGGTGCGCCCGCCGACGTGCGTACCCGGAGCGGCAATTCCCCGCAGGCCGCCCGGATCACCCGGGACCGATCGAATTCGGGCGCCAACTGCCCTTTTCCCGCCGATGATTTCCTGGGCTCATCTTCCGATCACGCCGATCCCGATCGCCCGCCACCCACCGCCCGGCACTGCCGCCACGGCCCGGTGGCCGAGCAGTACGCGCACCCGCGCGCCAACCACCAACGCGGTCGTACCCGAACCGGCCCCATCCTCCACCGGTCGGGCCGGCCGCTCAAGGTGGTCTGGACCACCATGTGGAATGCGGGTGGCGTCGCCCCGCCCGCCGTGTGATCGTTTGCGGCATGCCGAGCTTCTCCTCGTACGACGGATGCCTGATCAGCTATGAACTCGCGGGCCGGGGCGCCCCCTTGGTGGTGCTGCCCGGCGGGCCGGGCTCCCACGTCGGGTACGTCGGCGGGCTCGGCGGCTTGGACGGGCGCCGCCAGCTGGTCCTGGTGCATCCGCGGGGTACCGGGCGGTCGGCGGTGCCGGCCGACCGGTCGAGCGTCTCCTTCGTCCAACAGGCCCGGGACGTCGAGGAGTTGCGGCGCCACCTCGGCCTGGAGCGGCTCGACCTGCTGGCCCATTCGGCAGGCTGCCTGGTCGCCCAGGAGTACCTGGCCGGCCATCCCGGCCGGGTGCCGCGCGCGGTGCTGGTGACGCCGGTCGGGGTGGCCGGGCGCGAGCCGGACGAGGCGGAGCTGGCCGCCCTGCGGGCCGCGCGGGCCGCCGAACCCTGGTACCCGCAGGCCGCCGAGGCCGCCCGCAGGCTGGCCGGGGGAGGGGTGGGCGCGGCCGAGGCGGCCGAACTGAACCGCCGGATCCTGCCGTTCTTCTGGTACGGCTGGAGCGAGCGGCACTTCGCCGAGTACCGCCCCGAGCACGCCGCCGCGCCCTGGTACCGCGAGGCCTTCTACGCCGGGGCGGCCGAGGCCCGGCCGCCGGCCGAACGACGGGCCCGGATCGCCGCCGGCGGCACCCGGTCCCTGGTGCTGGCCGGCGCGTTCGACGGCATGGTCGGCCCGGCCCCGGCCCCGGCCCGCGCGGTGGCGGCGGCCCTGCCGGACGCCCGGTTGGAGGTGCTGGAACGCTCCGGCCACCGCCCGTGGGCGGAGGAGCCGGAGCGGTTCGTGGCACTGGTCGACGGCTTTCTCGACCGGCGGATGGACCGGTGCCCGGACCGGTGCCCGGACCGGCCCGCCGAGGAGGCCCCGGTCAGCCGGTCTTGACGGTGATGTCGCCGATGTCCGTCCCCAGGTCGAGCTTGTACTTGCCGTTGGGGTCGTTCTGGACGCCGATGTGCTTCTCGCCGATGTCCGTCCCGGCACTGACGTGGTAGGAGCCGGTCGGGACGGTGACGTGGATCTCCCCGTTGGAGGTGGTGGCCTTGATGTCCTGGGCCTTGCCGGGGGTGAGGTTGATCCCGCCGTTGTCCGTCTTGGCCTGGATCCGGTCGCCCTTGAGCGAAGTGCCCTTGATCTCACCGTTGTTGGTGCGCACGTCGACCGTGCCGGTGGCCTGGTCGACGGAGATGTCGCCGGAGTCGGTGTGCACCGAGACCTCGCCGACCTGCGAGAGGTGGATCCCGCCCGCGGAGGTGCTGCCGCTGATCGGCAGCCCGGCCGGGAGCTCGACGGTGTAGTCCACCGAGCAGTTGTGCCCGCAGCCGCCGAGGACCAGCGTCCCGCCGTCGACCCGGGTGGTGGTGCCGGGCTTGTCGCTGTGGTAGGTGATCTTCCGGTGGACCGAGACGCCCCCGGCGCCGGACTTGCCGTGGACGGTGACGTCCCCGGAGGAGTTGTCGAGCTTGATCGCGGTGACCTTGTCGGAGACGGTCGCGTCGTCGCTGATCGAGGTGCCGACCGGATCGCAGGCGGTGAGCACCCCCGTGGCGAGTCCGGCGGCCAGGACGGCCCCGGCGTAGCGGTAGGTGTGGCGGCGGTGGGCGTGACGGCGGTAGTGGACCATGGTGTTCCCCCCATGTCATGCGCGTACGTGGCGTGCTGACCCCGTGTGACCACCCCGGACCGGGGCCGTCCCGTCGACAGTAACCGGGGGTGCGGGGCCGGGTCGGTGGTAAAAACCCCCCAATCCGAGGTGCCGCCAGCACCACCCCCAGCCCACCCCCAGCCCGCGCCCAGCCCACCCCCGGCTCGCGCCCCGCCGCGCCCCGCCGTCAGGGCTTGCGCGCGACCGCGCCGTACATGCTCACCCGCTCCGCCCCCGGCGCCGGCGCCGCCTCCGGCCGCCAGAGCGGCACGGTGACCACCCCGGGCTCCAGCAGCTCCAGCCCGTCGAAGAACTCCCGCACCTGCTCCCGGCTCCGCCCGACCAGCGGCGCGGTGGCCTTGTCGTAGACCCCGGTGACCTTGTCCCGCACCGCGGCGGGGATGAAGTCGGCCGTGCCGTGGGAGAGCACCAGGTGGCTGCCGGAGGGCAGGGCCGCCAGCAGCGCGGCCACCGCCCGGTACGGCTCGTCCTCGTCGCGCAGGAAGTGCAGCACGGCCGCGAGCACCAGCCCGACCGGCCGGGAGAAGTCGAGCACCCCCTCGGCCCGGACGGCCGCCAGCAGCGCCGCCGGCTCCCGCAGGTCGGCCCGCAGCACGGTGGTGCGCCCCGGGCCGGCGCCCGCCATCAGGGCGCGGGCGTGGCTGAGCACGATCGGGTCGTTGTCGACGTAGACGACCCGGGCGGCCGGGTCGACGGCCTGGGCGATCTGGTGGGTGTTGCCGGCGGTGGGGATGCCGGTGCCGATGTCGAGGTACTGGTCGACGCCCAGCCCGGCGACGCAGCGCACCGCCCGGGTGAGGAAGCCCCGGTTGGCGCGGGCCGTGGCGCGGAACTCGGGGTTGGCGGCGAGCGCCTTCTCGGCGGCGGCGCGGTCGGCGGGGAAGTTGTCCTTGCCGCCCAGGTAGTAGTCGTACATCCGGGCCGGGTGTGGGACCTCGGGCCGCAGGTCCGCCGCGATCGCCGGGCCGCCGGACTCCCGCATGTGCTCGTACCCCATGGCTGCCGCCCCTCTGGCCGTCCCGGCCGGGGGCGCTCCCCGGACGAGCTGTTCCCGAACTGTTCCCGAACGAGCCGATCCCGAACGTCGGCGGACAGCCTAAAGCCCAGGTCAGCGACCTGGCGGTGATTGGTCGGCTCACCCCCGTATGTCCCTTTCGTCGCGCCCCGACGCCCGTCCCGGCGCAGGATGGGAACTCCGGGGGTCGAAAACGGGGCTGACACCAGTGGCAGCGTGCGACACGGGAGGTCCGAGGCCATGGGAATCGCTATGGCAGACATCCGCGAGTGGCGGGGCCAGGACGTGGTCGACGAGAAGGGCAAGCGGATCGGCACGCTGGAGTCGGTCTACGTCGAGACGTCCACCGACGAGCCGTTCTTCGCCACCGTCACGATCGGCGTGATGGCCAAGCGCCGCCTGGCCTTCGTCCCGCTGGAGGGATCGGTGGCCGGCCCGGCCTACCTGCGGGTGGCGTACCCGCGGAGCAAGGTCAAGGAGGCCCCGGCGATCGGCACGGACGACATCCTGCCCGCCGGCGACGAGCCCGAGGTCTTCGCCTACTACGAACTGCCGTACGCGACCGGCGCCGGGGGCGAGCGGCGGCTGGCCCGCCGCTGATCGGCGGCGCCTCGCGACGATCTTCGTCCAGCCGGGAATGAATACCCCACCGGGTACACTTGTCCATCGACAGTCGAGGTGAAAGGCGGCCCGGACATGCAGGTGGACGAGGAGGCGGTCGGCGCGGTGCTGAACCGACTGCGTCGGGCTCAGGGCCAGTTGGCCGGGGTGATCGCGATGATCGAGGCGGGCCGGGACTGCAAGGACGTGGTCACCCAGCTCGCCGCCGTCTCGCGCGCCCTGGACCGGGCCGGGTTCAAGATCGTGGCGAGCGGCATGCGCCAGTGCATGGCCGCCGCCGACGAGGACGGCGCGCCGATGAGCGAAGCCGAGCTGGAGAAGCTCTTCCTCGCCCTGGCCTGAGTGCCCCGCGGCCTGACCACCCACCAAGGCCGCCCCGGCCTGACCGCCCGGGCAACGCCGCCCCCGAGGGCCGCGACGGATCGTCCGTCGCGGCCCTCCGCGCATGTCTGGTACCTGGTCGCGGACCGTTCCGCCACGGAGTTCCCGAACCGCCCGATGCCCCGTCACACGCCGTTCACGTCCCGGTCGCTGGCCTTCGGATGAATGAGCCCGCCCGTAGTTGTACAGCCAACTGCGGGCGTCCTCCCTCCCAGCCTCCGTGACCAGCCGCGTGCGGCCCCGGCGCCGTCCCCCGGCGGACCGGGCCCGCCGGCGGCGGACAGGACAACCGTGGCCGCAGGCAGCGCCCTGACCCCGACCTCATCCAGCAGCCCCGCCGAAGGCGACCGGCTCACCTTCCACTGGAGCACCGACGCCCCCGACGCCAAGAACTGGGTCGGCATCTACGACGGCAGCCGCCAGCCCGGCACCGGCTCCTCGCTGCTCTGGAAGTACACCCCCGGCACCTCGGGCGACGTCCAGCTCGACACCTCCGCGCTGACCGGCGGCCCGTACACCGCCTACCTGCTCGCCAAGGACGGCTACGGCGTCCTCGCCCGGACCGCCCCGTTCAGCTTCCGCCCCAAGCCCCCCGTGGTCCGCCCGCACGCCGCCGTCGACTCCTTCACCGCCACCCCGGTCGCCCCCGGCGCGGCCGTGCGGATCAAGCTCGGCGGCCTCTGGTCCCGCCCGGCGGGCAACGCCCCCGGCTCGGCGGCCTACCGCAAGCTCGGCGGCGCGGCCTGGGCCTCGGTCGCCGCCGACGGCACCCTCACCGGTACGGCGCCCGCGGCCGGCCGCAACCCCGAACTGGTCGTGGTCGGCGTCAAGGACAGCGCCGGCGCCACCGACACCGTCACCGTGCTGGTCCCCGTGGTGGACCAGGCCGCCCCGCCCCGGCTCAAGGCCGCCAGCTGGAACCTGCACGACGCCGGCAGCGGCTACACCGACGCGCTGGAGAAGCAGCTGCGCGTCGTCCTCGCCCAGGGCCTGGACGTGCTCGCCCTCCAGGAGACGGGCGGCGAGCGGGCGAAGACCCTGGCCGACGCGCTCGGCTGGTACGCCCTCCAGAGCCCCGGCAGCGTCGGCATCCTCAGCCGCTACCCGCTCACCGAACCGACCGCGGCCACCGCCGAGTTGCCCGCGGTCGCGGCCACCGTCCAGCTGCCCGGCGGCCGCAGCGTCAGGTTCTGGGCCGCGCACCTCGACGAGGCGGGCTACGGCCCGTACGCCGTGCAGGACGGCGGCACCGCCGCCCAGGTGCTGGCCGCCGAGAACGCCTCCCTGCGGCTCAAGCAGGCGAAGGCACTGGCCGCCGCGGTGCGCGCGGACGCCGCCCGGCACGTCCCGGTGGTCCTGGCCGGGGCGCTCTCCTCGCCCTCCCACCTGGACTGGACGGCCGCCACCGCCGCCGCCCACCAGGGCGTCGGTGCGCTCGCCTGGCCGGTCACCACCGTGCTGCAGGCCGCCGGGCTGACCGACACCTTCCGCGAGGAGAACCGCGACCCGGCCAAGGCCCCGGGCGCCACCTGGTCGCCCACCCGCAAGCGGCGCGGCGACCGCCCCGAGCCGCAGGACCGCATCGACTTCGTCCAGTACGCCGGAGCGCTGAAGCTGGTCGAGGCGCACACCCTGGTCGCCGACTGGCCCCAGCCGGAGCCGAACGCCGCCGCCAACGAGTGGCCCTCGGACACCGCCGCCGCCGTCGCCACCTTCCAGCTCTGAGAGGCCAGTTCGTGATGCCCGAGCTCTCCCGCCGCACCTTCGTCGGCGCCTCCGCGGCCGTCGGCGCCACCGCCCTGACCGGCCTGTCCGCCACCCGGGCCGACGCCGCCCCCGCGGCCGCGCCCGACACCGCCCTCACCGGCACCATCAAGGACGTCAGGCACGTCGTCGTCCTGATGCAGGAGAACCGCAGCTTCGACCACTACTTCGGCACCCTGAGCGGCGTACGCGGCTTCGGCGACAAGCAGGCGCTCCAATTCCCGGACGGCACCGACGTGTTCCGCCAGCCGGACAGCCGCCGCAGCGACGGCGGCGCGATGCTGCCGTACCGGATGGACACCTCGAAGTACAACGCGCAGAACGCCGGCGGCCTGGCCCACGACTGGGCGACCGGCCACCAGGCCATCAACAACGGTGCGATGAACAAGTGGATCGCCGCCAAGGGCGAGCGCACCATGGGCTACTTCACCCGGGACGACATCCCCTACCAGTACGCCCTGGCCGACGCGTTCACCCTGTGCGACGCCTACTTCACCTCGCTGGCCGGCCCCACCGACCCCAACCGGCTCTACCTGTGGACCGGCACCGCCGGCCCCGGCCGCGACGGCACCACCGGCCCGTGGATCGACAACACCCCGGTCACCGACAACCCCGTCGCCGACTGGACCACCTACGCCGAGCGCCTCCAGGCGGCGGGCGTCAGCTGGCGGGTCTACCACAACCCCAGCAAGGACGACCGCACCGGCGACTACGACGACAACGCCCTCTCCTACTTCAAGCAGTTCCACAACTTCCCGCACGACGACCCGCGTTACATCAACGCGATGACCAAGTTCGACCCCACCGACTTCGACCGCCACTGCAAGGACGGCACCCTGCCGACCGTCTCCTGGCTGGTCGCGCCCTACCTGTTCTCCGAGCACCCGGAGGCCGGCCCGGCCTACGGCGCGCACTGGGTGAACCAGGCGCTGCAGTCGCTGATGTCCAACCCGGAGGTCTGGCAGCACACCGTCTTCCTGGTCATGTACGACGAGAACGACGGCTACTTCGACCACATGGTCCCGCCCACCCCCGAACCCGGCACCCCCGAGGAGTTCACCCAGGGGCGCGCCATCGGCCTGGGCAACCGCGTCCCGCTCTGGGTGGCCTCCCCCTGGTCGCGCGGCGGCTGGGTCAACTCCCAGGTGTTCGACCACACTTCGGTGCTGCGCTTCATGGAGCTGGTGACCGGCGTGGCCGAGCCCAACATCTCCGCCTGGCGCCGGACCGTCTGCGGCGACCTCACCAGCTGCTTCGACTTCGCCGCCCCGGACACCTCGATCCCGAAGCTGCCCGACACCAACGCCCTGATGGCCAAGGCCGACGCGGGCACCAAGCGGCCCGGCGTCGCCCTCCCGGCCGTCGGCGCCCAGGCGATGCCCGTCCAGGAGCGCGGCGAGCGCCCGCACCGCCCGCTGCCCTACCAGCCGTGGGCCGACGTCGCGGTGGACCGCAGGACCGGCAAGGTCACCTGCACCATGAGCAACGACGGTTCGGTGGCCTTCCCGTACACCGTCTACCCGAACATCCTGCTCCCGTTCGCGGGCACCCCGTACACCGTCGCCCCCGGCGCCGCCGCCACCTACGTCTGGGACGCGGCCGCCACCGACGGCCGCTACGACTTCACCGTGCACGGCCCGGACGGCTTCGTGCGCCGCTTCGCCGGGACGGTGGTCCGGGACGGGCAGGACGGCCAGAACGACATCGGCGTCCCGATCGTCACCGCCGACCTGCACGGCAGCCTCAAGCTCACCCTCCAGGTGGCCAACGACGGCCTGACGGACGTGGCGTTCACGGCAGCCCCCAACGACTTCGCGGGCAGCCCGCAGACCGTCTGGGTCAAGCCCGGCAAGCAGGTCGACCTGTCCTGGCCGCTGGACGAGCAGGGCCGCTACGACGTCGTCGTCACCGCCCACACCGGCCGGCGCTTCGTCCAGCGCTACGCGGGCTGGGTGCACTGACCCCAGGATCGTGTTCCGACCGGCCGGGGGCGCCGATCCGGTGACCCCCGGCCGTGGCTCGGCCGCCCCGGCCGGGCCCGCCGCTACCGTCGGGCGCATGCAGAAGATCACCACCTTCCTCTGGTTCGACGACCAGGCCGAAGCGGCCACCGCCCTCTACACCTCGCTGTTCCCCGACTCCCGGATCACCAAGGTCACCCGCTACGGCGAGGGCGCCCCGGTGCCGGCCGGCACGGTGATGACCGTCGAGTTCGAACTCGCCGGCCGGCCCTACACGGCGCTCAACGGCGGCCCCCAGTTCAGCTTCACCGAGGCGATCTCGCTCCAGGTCGAGTGCGAGGACCAGCGGGAGGTCGACGAACTCTGGGCGAAGCTCACCGCCGACGGCGGCCAGGAGGGCCCGTGCGGCTGGCTCAAGGACCGCTACGGCCTGTCCTGGCAGATCACCCCGCGCGTCCTGCTCGACCTGGTCGGCGACGAGGACCGGGCCAAGGCCGACCGGGTGATGGCGGTCATGATGCGGATGGGGAAGATCGAGATCCAGCCGCTGCTCGACGCGGCCCGGGGCTGAGGCCGTGACCGCCTTCAGCCACCGCAGCACCGTCTACCTGCGCGCCACCCCGGAGCGGGTCTGGCACGCGCTCACCAACGCCGACGAGTCCGGCCTCTACTGGGGCCACCGCAACGTCTCCACCTGGCTGCCCGGCGCGCCCTGGGAGCACCAGCGCGCCGACGACTCCGGGATCGCCGACGTGATCGGCATCGTCGAGGTGTCCGACCGCCCGCAACGGCTGGTCACCACCTGGGCCGGACCGGAGGGCGCGCGCCCCGGCGGGCCGTCCCGGGTCACCTTCGAGCTCCGGCGCTGGCAGGACCTGACCCGGCTCACCGTCACCCACGCCGACCTCGCCGACGAGCCCGAGCGGGCGGACGCCGAACGGGGCTGGTCGGCGGTGCTGTCCAACCTCAAGACCTACCTGGAGACCGGCCACCCGCTGCCCCAGCAGCCCTGGCTGATGCCCTGACCCGTCCCCCGCCCGTGGCCCGGATCAGCGCCCGGCCTCCGCCGCCGGGCGCTCCCCTCCGCCCCGCCGCCGCCCCCGCCCGGCGCGACGCAGCCCGGGCAGGCGGGAGAGCCGCCCCCGGCCCGCCACCGAGGCCCGGTCCAGC
Organism: Kitasatospora sp. NPDC058162; assembly: GCF_042884005.1. Classification (NCBI taxonomy): domain Bacteria; kingdom Bacillati; phylum Actinomycetota; class Actinomycetes; order Kitasatosporales; family Streptomycetaceae; genus Kitasatospora; species Kitasatospora sp. NPDC058162. The sequence goes on along the minus strand of NZ_JBHVUS010000008.1, from coordinate 87,889 downwards.
TCCTCCATCAGCCGCCGGCTGCGGTGCTCCAAGTCCAACTCGTCCAGGATCCGGTCGACCTCGGCCAGCATCGCGCCGTGCAACTGCCAGGCCTCCGGGTGCTCCTGGACCTTGCGCAGCAGCACCTGGGCGACGTTCTCCCGGCAGGACCAGGCCGCCGCCAGCTCGGCGGTCAGCCGCTCCTCGGCCTCCTCCGCGTTGCGGCTCACCTGGGTGGTGACCAGCACCGCGAAGCTGACCATCGCGCCGCCGACGTGCGCCAGCAGCTCCTCCAGCCCGACCGCGACCTCCGGCGGGAACAACCGCTCCTGCGGCCCGCGCCGCTTGGCCAGGTCGGTCACCGAGCGGGCCAGCACCCGGATCACCACCACGCAGATCTCCAGGGTGTCCAGCCCGGTGCGCAGCACCAGCCGGGAGAGCAGCCCCTCGCTGATCCGGGGGTTGAACCGCAGGCTGTCCTCGGCCTGGCGCAGCGCCGCGTCCACGTCCGCGATCGCCTGGTCGAGCCGCCGGGCCTCGTGCAGCCGCTCGGCGGCCCGGGCGACTGTGGTGGGCCGGCCCAGCTGCTCGGAGATGTCGACCAGCAGCTGACGGGCCCGCCGGGCGAGGTCCTCGATCGACTCCCCGGCGGTGTCCACCCAGACCGGCGGGGCGAACAGCAGGTTGAACAACAGCCCGACGGCCGCGCCGATCAGCGTCTCCAGCACCCGGTCCCAGGCCTGGGAGGTCAGCTTGGTGACGCCCAGGATCAGCATCGCGCTGATCGCGACCTCCTGGACGAACTCCCCGACCCGGACGAACCGCCCGATCACCAGGGAGGCCAGGATGATCAGCCCGAGGCTCCACCAGGAGAGCCCGACCACGGCGCTGAAGCCGATCGCGATCAGCACCCCGACCACCACCGAGACCACCCGGCGCACGCTGGTCTTGAGCGTCGAGTAGACGGTGACCTGGACCACCAGCAGCGCGGTGAGCGGCGCCGTCAGCGGGGCGGGCTCACTGCTGAGCCGGGTGGCCACCGCGTACGACAGGGTGGCGGCCACCGTGGCCCGCAGCGTCTGGACGGCGAACGGGTCCCGCGCGGTGCGGCGGACCAGGCTCGTCAGGGACTCCGGGAGAAGGGCCATGACGGCCTTCTTCCCCGCGACCGCCGCCCGCACCGCCGGTGGAGCGGCGGAGTACACGTCTAGCCCTCGCGGTTGAAGCGCAGCTTCCAGGGCGCGAGCGCGGACTCGACCTGCACGCCGATGCTCATCTTGGAGGCGCCCTCGATCCGCTCCTCGAAGCGGATCGGCACCTCGCGGATGGTCAGCCCGCGCTGGATCACCCGGTAGTTCATCTCGACCTGGAACGAGTACCCGTTGCTCCGCACGGTCGGCAGGTCGATGGCCCGCAGGGCGCCCGCCCGCCAGGCCTTGAAGCCCGCGGTGGCGTCCCGGACGCCGAGGCCGAGGATCGTGTTGACGTAGAAGTTCGCCCAGGCCGAGAGGGCCTTGCGGTGCCACGGCCACTCCGCGGCGGTCGAACCGCCGGGCACGTAGCGGGAGCCGAGCACCACGGCGGTGCCGTCGTCGGCGAGCAGGGTGCTCACCATCGCGGGTATCGCGGAGGCCGGGTGCGAGAGGTCCGCGTCCATCTGGATCACGATGTCGGCGCCCTCGTCCAGCGCCCGGGCCATCCCGGCCAGGTAGGCGCGGCCGAGGCCGTCCTTCTCGGTGCGGTGCAGCACGCCGACGGTGCCCGCGGAGTCGGCGGCGAGCTTGTCGGCGACCTCCCCGGTGCCGTCGGGGGAGTTGTCGTCGACCACCAGCAGGTGCAGGTTCGGCACCGCGAGGTCCGTGAGGAGCCCGGCGAGGACCGGAAGGTTCTCCCGCTCGTTGTACGTGGGTACGACGACAACGACCTTGGGGGAGGCCTCGACCATGTTCTGTTTCCCTCGTGCCCTCGCCGGCCGGCACCCGGGTGCCGCACCGGTCGGTTGTCCTGGACGACCTTCGCTGCTGTTAGACCGTGCGAGTGTAGCCGGATGACCGGCCCCGCCCCGCCCCCGGGCGGGCCGGGGCCGGTCATCCGGCCGGGCCGGGGGCCGGTTCGATCACGATGGACCGCTAGGCCGTGCCGTAGACGGCTGCCAGGTTGTCCTGGGCGGGGTGGGTGTGGCCGGCGGGGCCGGTGGCGAAGAGGCGCAGGACGTTCTCGGTGACCTTGCGGACCATGTCCCCGGCGTGGGCGTCGATGCCGTGCACGCCGCTGCCGTGGGCGTCCAGGGCCTCCACCCAGCGCATCGTTCCGGTGGCGAAGACGCCGGCGCCGCTCGGCACGGTGTAGTAGGCGGTGTCGGAGTGGGAGCGCCGGCCCTCGCAGACCACGGGGGAGTGGGCGATCACCTCGATCGGGCGCGGGGTGGGGAAGGCGGTGTCGACCTTGTCGTACTCGACGCCGACCAGGTGCGGGAAGGAGGCCCCCGCGGCCAGGCCCGTCCCCTCGAAGGCCCAGTGGCCCGGCGAGGTGACCACGTACGGGGCGTCCACCGGGTAGCCGTCGTAGATCACGCCGAGCATCGAGCTCTCCGGGTCGGCGCCCGGGCCGACCCGGAAGTCGGTGGTCGCCGGGGCGCCGGCCTGGTGGCCCGGGTCCTCGGCCCAGGCATCCTTGTAGCAGACCACGGTGCGGTCCGGCCCGAGCTCGGTGGGTTCGAAGCGGACCCGGCGGAAGCAGCAGTTGGCGCCCAGGACCGCCAGGTTGGTGCCGGCGTCGCGGGCCGCCACCACGTTGGCGCGCTGCTCGGGGGACCAGTACTCGTCGTGGCCGAGCGAGAGCACGGCGCCGGCCCCGTGCAGCAGGCCCGGCTCGCGGGCCACGTCGATCCCGGTGGTGTAGGCGAGCGGCAGTCCGAGCTGCTCGGCCAGGGCGATCAGCGGCGCCTCGTAGACCAGGAACCGCCCGGCGCCGTGGTCGTAGTCGTGCGGCCGGTCGAAGACGACCCGCAGCGAGCGGGTGGCCAGGGTGCCGGTCGGGCCGTTGTAGAGGCTGTAGCCGCCCCACTCGTTGTAGGCCTGCCAGGTCGCCGGGGCGCTCATCACCACGGTCTTCCCGGCGGTGCTCGCGGAGCGGACGGTGAGCGGGACGTAGCTGCGGCCGGAGCCGTCCGCGGCGTCCAGGCGCAGCAGGTAGGCGCCCTCGGGCCAGCCGGTGGTGTCCACGGCGAGGGTGCGCTGCCAGCCGGTCAGCACGGTGCGGGTGGCCTGGTCGACGTGCGGGGCGGCCTGCTTGCCGCCGGGGACCTGTTCGCGGCGCCAGACCAGCCGGGCCCGGGCGCCGCCGTACCAGCCCATCCGGTACGCGGAGACGGTGAAGGCGGCGGCCGGGGTGGAGACGTGCAGGCCGAAGGTCTCGCCGGGCAGCACGCTGACCCGGTCGGCGAAGCCCTCGACGGCGCCGGGCGCGCCGGGGTCGGTGATCTGCCAGTCGGGGTTGCCGGGCAGCGACTGCTCGCTCGGGGCGGCGCCCTTGAGGCCGGCGTGCTGGGCGCCGGTGGGGTCCGCCGTGCCGGGGGTGCCCTGGGCGTCGGGGGTCGGCTGCGGGGCGGCGTCCGGGTGCCGGGTGCCGCAGGAGGTGACGGCGGCCGCCACCAGGCCCAGGCCGAGGATCCTCCGTCGAGTCGGTTCCGCCACCGCTGCCTCCCTGCCGTCCGTCGCCGTACCTGTGGGCGCGTCAACCCGGTGAGTCAACGTGCGCGGACATGTCTACCCCGTTCGAGGGGGCACCGTGTACCGCCGCGCCGCGGGTCCCGCGCACGGCCGGGCACCGGCCGCCACCCGGGAGGGCCGTACGGGCGCACCCCGGCGTGTTGGCCCGCGCGGCTGCCGGTCCGCTCTGGCCGGGTCCCCTAGCCTGACCAGGCCCGCCGTCCGGCGGCCTGGGGGTCCGGAACCGTGCGGCGGCCGGCCGAAGTCGTGGACAGGGGTGTACGTGGTCTCCTCGGGTTCGGCCGAACCGGGAACGGCGCCTGCGGCGCGGGGCACGAGGTTCCGCGCGTGGATGCTCGAAGGCCTCTCGGACATGGCCAAGCAGCACCCCGGCCCGCACATGGAGGCACCCGCCGAGAAGGGCGCGCGCTGGTGGCGGGTCATGTGCCTGACCGGCCTGGACTACTTCTCCACCCTCGGCTACCAACCCGGCATCGCCGCCCTCGCGGCCGGCCTGCTGTCGCCGATCGCGACGGTCGTGCTGGTGCTGGTCACCCTGTTCGGCGCCCTGCCGGTCTACCGGCGGGTCGCCGTCGAGAGCCCGCACGGCCAGGGCTCGATCGCGATGCTGGAGCGGCTGCTGTCGTTCTGGCAGGGCAAGCTCTTCGTACTGACCCTGCTCGGCTTCGCCGCCACCGACTTCATGATCACCATCACCCTCTCCGCCGCCGACGCGACCGCCCACCTGATCGAGAACCCGCACCTGCACAGCGCTCTGTCCGGCAAACAGGTGCTGCTCACCCTCATCCTGGTGGCGCTGCTCGGCGGGGTGTTCCTCAAGGGGTTCAGCGAGGCCATCGGCCTGGCCGTCGTCCTGGTCGTCGTCTACCTCGCGCTCAACGTCGTGGTGGTGGCCAACGGCCTCTGGCACGTGTTCAAGGAACCGCACCTGTTCGGCGACTGGACCGACGGGCTCACCGCCGAGCACGGCAACGCCCTCGCGATGATCGGCGTCGCCCTGATCGTCTTCCCCAAACTGGCGCTGGGCCTGTCCGGCTTCGAGACCGGCGTCGCCGTGATGCCCCTCATCGAGGGCGACCCGGACGACACCGAGGAGCGGCCCGCCGGCCGCATCCGCGGCGCCCGGCACCTGCTCACCACCGCCGCCGTGATCATGAGCATCTTCCTGATCTCGACCAGCGTCATCACCACCCTGCTCATCCCGAAGGACGCCTTCAAGAGCGGCGGCCCGGCCAACGGCCGGGCCCTCGCCTACCTCGCCCACGAGAACCTGGGCAGCGCCTTCGGCAGCGTCTACGACCTCTCGACCATCGCCATCCTCTGGTTCGCCGGCGCCTCCGCCATGGCCGGCCTGCTCAACCTGATGCCCCGCTACCTGCCCCGCTACGGCATGGCACCGCACTGGGCCCGGGCGGTGCGGCCGACGGTCATCGTGCTGACCCTGATCGCCTTCCTGGTCACCTGGATCTTCGACGCCAACGTCGACTCCCAGGGCGGCGCCTACGCCACCGGCGTCCTGGTGCTGATCAGCTCCGCCGCCGTCGCCGTCACCATCGCCGCCCACAAGGCCGGGGAACGGCGCTGGACCGTCACCTTCGCGGTGATCGCCGCCGTGTTCCTCTACACCACGGCCGTCAACATCGCCGAGCGGCCGGACGGCGTCAAGATCGGCGCCTGCTTCATCGCCGGCATCGTGCTGGTGTCCTTCCTCTCCCGGCTCAAGCGCGCCTTCGAACTGCGCGTCACCGACGTGGTCCTGGACAACGTCGCGGAGCGGTTCGTCCGGGACTACCTGCACCGCCCGCTGCGGCTGATCGCCAACGAGCCGAACAGCCGGGACCTCGCCGAGTACCGCGACAAGCTCCACCAGATCCGCAAGGACAACGACATCCCGGCCGAGGACGACCTGGTCTTCGTCGAGGTCACCGTGCTCGACCCGTCCGACTTCGAGGCCGAACTGACCGTCCGCGGCGAGGTGCTGCACGACCGCTACCGGGTGCTCTCGCTGCAGAGCTCCAGCGTGCCCAACGCGCTGGCCGCCCTGCTGCTGCAGGTGCGGGACCTCACCGGGCAGCAGCCGCACATCTACTTCGAGTGGACCGAGGGCAACCCCTTCGCCCAGTTCCTGCGGTTCTTCCTGTTCGGCCAGGGCGAGATCGCCCCGGTCACCCGCGAAGTCCTCCGCGAGGCCGAACCCGACCGCTCACGGCGGCCCGCCGTGCACGTGGGCTGAGCGGCGCTCAGACGTCCTCGAAGGGCTCCTCCGACCACCGGAACGACGCCCGGTCAGCGGGTGGTGCGGTTCTTGGTCCAGGCGGGGGCGACGAAGGCCACCAGGGCTACGGCGAAGCCGAGTTGGAGGATGTGACGGATCCAGTCGATGCCGGAGGTGTGGCGGACGCCGATCCAACCGGAGACGGCGTTGCCGAGCCAGGCCCCGGCGGCGCCGAGCAGCATGGTCAGCCACCAGGGGATCGACTGCGGCCCGCGCAGGATCAGCTTGGCGAGCACGCCGAGCACGAAGCCGATGAGCAGAATCCACAGGAGCTGGAACATCGCGGTCCACCTTCCCGGCGCCGCCGGAGGGGACCGGCGCGCCGCATCGCCGAAGACGCGGTTCGTCCCATGATCACCCGGTTCGGCCGAACGGGCACGTCGGCGGGAGGCCTCGCAGGTGGCGGGCCGGATGTCGACCGCTGCGGCTCGGGGCCGGGCCTCAGAGCTCCCGGACGTCCGCGACGGCCTCCCGGACGTCCGGGTGCGGGTCCTCGGCGAGGGCGTCCAGCAGTTCGGCGACGCCGGGCGTGGACCAGCCCTGGACGGCCCAGACCAGCTCGCGGCGGACGGCCGGGTCGGGGTGGTCGGCCAGCCGGGCGAGGCGGTCGACCGGGCCGCGGCGGCGCAGGCCGAACCAGTGCAGGGCCTCCCGCAGGGCGGTCGGATCGCCGGGATCGCCAGCCGCGTCGATCCGGGCGAGCAGCACGGGGGCGGGCGGCGGCGGGCCGTCCAGCGGGTGCGGGTGGCGCTCGCGCAGCCGTCGGCCGCCGTACTCGCCGCGGATCCGGCAGCCGAAGCAGGTGCAGGGGCGGGTGCCGTGGGCGTTCGGGACGTAGCGCCAGCCGGACACCTGCGGCACGGCGCGGATCCGGTGCACCTCGCGCGCTCCGATGGCGCGCGGCACCACCACCTCCCAGCCGCGCGGGTCCGGCAGGGCGGCGACCCGGGCGACCGCCTCGGCGGCGGTCAGCCACTGCTGGGCGTCCTTGGCGCGGTCCCGGTAGTGTCCGACCAGCACCTGCTGCGCGTCGTCCAGCCGGATGTGCACGGCGGACAGTGAACCCTTGGGGCCGAACCGGGCGAGCTCGCGCAGCCACTGGTGGGTGAGGGTGTAGGAGGGCAGCACGGGGAAGCAGTACACCCCGCGCACGCCGCCCTGGCCCCGGCTGTCGGCCCGGATCCCGGCGCGGCGGATGCGCGGCGTGTTCGCCGCGGACGTCAGGTGCACGAACATCGCCATGGGAGCGGATGCTAGCCGTCCGTGCGGCCCGGGCTCGACGGGTTTTCGGGCTGCCGCGCGATTCGTCGCGGATCCGTGCGACGGTCGATCAGGGCGGCCAGGCCGTCCAGGATGCGGGCCAGGCCGAAGTCCAGGGCCTGGTCGCGGCCGTCCGGGTCGGCCATCGCGGCGGCCACGGCGGGGTAGCGGTCGGCGTGCCGGTGGACCACAGTGCCGAGAGCGGCGAGGAGTTCGGCCTCGGGGGAGCCGTCCGGGCCCACCGCGCGGGCCTGTTCGGCGATGGTGCGGACGTGTCCGGCGAGCAGGACGGCGGCGTCCATCCGCTCGGCGCCGGTCAGCCCGTGGCCGTCCAGGGCGGCCACCACCCGTTCCAGCCAGGTGAGTTCCCTCGGGCCGGGCACCCGGGGGCCGAGGGTGACGTCCAGCAGCCACGGGTGCCGGGCCAAGGAGGCGGCCAAGTGGTGGGCCCAGGCGGTGAGTTGTACCCGCCAGTCGGGATCGTCGGTGGCCTCGGGCGGCTCGCCGAAAGCCGACTCGACCATCAGCGCGACCAGTTCGGCCTTGCCGGGGACGTACCGGTACAGCGACATCTTGGTGAAGTCCAGCAGCCCGGCCACCTTCTGCATGGAGACCGCGCCCAGCCCCTCGGCGTCCGCGACCTCGACGCCCGCGGCGGCGATCCGCTCCAGGCTGAGGGCCGGCTTCGGTCCGCGGGTCGGCCGGGCGGGCTGCTCCCAGAGCAGCCGCACCGTGTCGTTCGCCGTCTCGCCCATCGCCTGCTCCCGTCCCGGGGGTTGCCCGTCCGCACCAACTGTGTCTACCGTACACAGCAATGAACAGTGTCCGCCGGACACAGTTCTCGGATCCTCGAACGGAGTGGTTCCCATGAGCGCTTCCGCGCGCACCAGCGTGCTGATCTCGGGCGCGAGCATCGCCGGGCCCGCCCTGGCCCACTGGCTGGGCCGGTACGGCTTCGACGTGACCGTGGTCGAACTCGCCCCCGCGCTGCGCGGCGGCGGGCAGAACGTCGACTTCCGCGGCCGCACCCACCTCACCGTGTTGGAGCGGATGGGCGTGCTGGAGGACCTGCGCGCCCTGGACACCGGCGGCAGCCCGATCACCTTCGTCGACCAGGAGGGGCGCCGACTGCTGCACCTGCCCGCCGACTTCGCGGGCGGCGAGCTGGAGATCCCGCGCGGGGAGCTGGCGCAGGTGCTGCACCGGCACAGCGCACCCCGTGCCGAGTACGTCTTCGGCGACACCGTCGAGACCTTGGAGGAGACGCCGAGCGGGGTGCGGGTCTCCTTCCGGCACGGCGCGGCGCGCGAGTTCGACCTGGTGATCGGTGCCGACGGGCTGCACTCCACCGTGCGGCGCCTCGCCTTCGGGCCCGAGCAGCGGTACGTCCGCCACCTCGGCTACTACGCGGCCACCTGGCAACTGCCGGACGCCGAGGTCGGGTTGACGGGTGAGGGCGGGCGGCCGGGTGAGGGCGGGGTGGCCCTGAACGTGCCCGGCCGGCTGATGTCCGTCGGCGCCGACCCCCGCGACCCGGGCCGGGCGGGCGCCTTCTGCCTCTTCGCCTCGCCCGAACTGCGCTACGACCGCCATGACATCCGGCGGCAGAAGGAGCTGGTCCGCGCGGCCTTCGCCGGCCTCGGCTGGCGGGTCCCGCAGCTGCTCCGGAGCCTGGCGGACGCGCCCGAGCTGTACTTCGACTCGATCAGCCGCGCCGACGTCCCCACCTGGTCCACCGGCCGGATCGCGCTGCTCGGCGACGCCGCCTGCGGCGCCACCATCGGCGGGATGGGCACCGGCACGGCGGTGGTGGCCGCGTACGTCCTGGCGGGCGAGCTGGCGCTGGCCCGCGGCGACCACCGGGCCGCCTTCGCCCGGTACGAGGGGCTGCTGCGCGGCTACGCCCAGGGCTGCCAGAAGGGCGGCGACCGCACCGGCCCGTTCCTGGCGCCGCGCACCCGGGCCGGGCTGCGGCTGCGCAACGGGCTGCTCAACCGGCGGTGGGTGCTGGACCGGATGCTGGCGCTGGGCAAGCGGGTTTCCAGTGTCGAACTGCCGGACTACGAGGCGCTGTTGGCCGCCCGGGTCAGTGCGGCGGGGTGATCCGGGTGCCGTTGTCGAGCAGCGCCTCGACCTGGACGGCGCTCCGGCCGGGCCGCTCGACCGCGAGGGTGCGGTCCGGCGCCGGGCGGTCGGCCGACCAGTCCGGGCCCTTGACGGTGAGCCGGGTGACCCGCCGGCTGCCCGCCGCGAGCAGGTACTCGGCGCCCTGGGGGGAGTGCCACCACGTCCAGGCCACGGTGTCCTGCTCGAACCGGCTGCAGCCGCGGCCCGGTGCGCCGCCGGTGCGCTGCGGGCCCCGGGCGGTCGGCAGCAGCACGGCGGTGGCGGCGCTGCCCTCGCCCGTCCAGCGGTCGGAGCGCAGGCAGAACCAGGCGGCCGAGCCGGCGTTCTGCGGCAGCGGCTGCACCGCGAAGGCCCACAGGTCGAGCTGCTTGACGCCCGGAGTGCCGTCCGGGACCGCGCAGCCGGCCCGGGCCCAGGCCGTCAGGGCGTCCTGGCCGGTGGACTCGCGCGGCGCGCGGGCGGGCTGGGTGCGGTCCGGCGGCGGCGTGTAGGTGAGGTGCGCCGGGACGAGGCCGCCGAGGTCGGCCAGCAGGAAGGAGTGCTTCTCGGCGATCACCGGGGAGGAGTGCAGCTGGAGCACGGTGGCGCCCCGGCAGTCGGCGAGCCCGCCGCCCGGTGCGGCCGCGGTGACCCCGTCCGGGTGGTCCAGCGGGTGGGCGGCGGTGTCGGGCTGGTCGATCCGGCGGGTCTCGGCGGTGTCCACCCAGGGCGCCAGCAGGTAGCGGAGGGCGGTGCCCTGACGGCTCAGTACCACCGCGCCCGCCGTGGTCGGGTCCGTGTCGTCGGCCCGGGCGAGGTCCAGGCCGCCGCCGCGGCCGTCGGAGTAGCGGGCGATCCGGCGGCCGTCGTACAGCACCGCCACGCCGGTGCCGTCCACCGTCCCGGCGAACAGCAGCTGCGGCGGGGTGTCGGGCGGGGCGGTGTCCGTACCCGGCTCGGCCCGGGTCTGCGGTCCCGGCTGGGCCCAGGCGGCCAGGGCTCGGCCCAGCAGGGCGCCGTCCGTGCTCCGGTCGCCGCGCGCGGGCCAGGCGGTGAAGTCGACCCGGGCCGTGTGCTGCCAGGCGTCCGGGGCCACCCGGACCAGCCGGGCCGGGTCGGTGACGGCGCCCGCGGGCCGGCCGTCCGGCCGCGGGGCGCTGCTCGCCGGGGCGGAACCGCCGCCCAGCACCGCGGCCGTCGTGGTCAGCCCGAGCACCCCGACCGTCAGCGCGGCGGTCAGCGTACGGCGGCGGCGCAGCAGGTCGGTGGGCTGCACCCGGACGGCGCACGGGTCGAAGGCGAGCGACTCGGGCCCGGGCCCGGCCGGGACCTCGGAGGCCGCCGCGAGCGCCTCCTCCGGCCGGTCCACCCCGGCCTCCCGCAGCACCTCCACCACCTCGCGCCCGCCCAGCTCCTCGACCGCGCGCAGGGCGAAGGCCGCCCGGGCCGGGGCGGCGAGCGCGGCGAGCGCGTGGTCCAGCGCCGCGTCCTGCTCGCCGCCGTGCGGGGTGAACAGCCGCAGGCCCCAGACCCGGGGCGCCAGCAGCCGCGCGGCCGGGCGCGGGCGCAGGGCGGCGCGCAGCACCCGCAGGCGCAGTTCGGCGTACACCGGGTCGGTGGCGGTGGCGGGCTCGGTGGCTGCTCGTGTGGGGGCGGTGTCGGTGGCGCCGGTGTCGGTCGGGGCGGGGCGGCGGGTCCAGCGGAACGGCAGGGCGCGCTGGACGGCCGCGTGGGCGGCGAGCACCCGGCTGTGCCGGTCCCGGTCGGCGGGCAGGGCCAGGTAGGCGAGCCGGACCAGCCTGCGGTAGTGGTGCACCAGGGCGGCCTCGGCCTCCGCCACCGGGCGCGCCGGGACACCCCGGACCGTCGGTTCCGTGCCCACCGTCCGTCCTGCCAATGAGCCCTCCCGGTGCCGTGTGTGCTGTCGTGGTGGACAGTCCAACGAGTCGATCATGTGATGGTTGCGCCGTCCGGGGTGTGCGGCGGGTCGCCGCGCGCCCTCGAGTGCGGTGGGGCCGCAGATGGTGGCCGGGCGATGTCCGTTGTCGGAGGGGTGTTCGCGGGCCGGGGTCGTTGGTCCCACCCGTTCGGCCCCTTGGCCCCTGGCGATTCGCGCGGCCGGGGGCCATGCTGCCGGTACCGGCCGGGACGATCCGCGCCCGATCGGACCAGCATCGTTGGACGAGGTGAACCGGCGTGCGGCATGCCACCGTCGAATCTGTGATGACCAGCCCCGTGGTCCGGATCGCGCCCGAGACCGGATTCCGGGAGATCGTCGCGCTGCTGACCGAGTACGACATCACCGGGGTCCCGGTGGTGGACCCGGACGGGCGGCCGCTCGGCCTGGTGTCGGAGGCCGACCTGCTGCGCACGCTCGCCGCGCAGGAGGACCCGGGCAGTCTGCTGCCCGCGCCGGAGTCGGCGCAGGCCGGGCCGGGCGGCGAGGTCACGGCGGCGGAGCTGATGACGACGCAGCCGGTCTGCACCACGCCCGGCACCAGCGTGGTCGCGGCGGCCCGGCAGATGAGCCGGCACGGCTTGAAGCGGCTGCCGGTGCTGGACGAGGAGGGGAGGGTCATCGGCATGGTGAGCCGCGGCGACCTGCTGCGGGTGTTCCTGCGCGAGGACCGGGTGATCCGCCGGGAGATCGTCGAGGAGGTCCTCGGCCGGATCGACGGGGTGAGCCCGGCGGAGATCGGGGTGGAGGTCGAGCAGGGGCGGGTGGTGCTCAGCGGCACCGTGCCCGAGGCGCACCTGGTGCCGATCGTGCTGAACCTCTGCCGCTCGGTGGACGGGGTGGTCTCGGTGACCGACCGGCTCCGGGCCGGGGGCGCCACCGCGTCGGTCGGCTGACCGGGCGGTCCCCGGCTCCGGGTCGGGTTCCTGGTCGGGTTCGCGGACGATCCGCGGAACGCGGAGATCTGCTTCGCATACTGCGGAACGTATCGGGTAACTCACTCTGTGTGCCCGGCTGTTCGGACTGCCGGGGCGCCGGAGCACTCGGGAGGCGGCCGTGGCGGTCGTGTTCGATGCCGACTTCACTTCGACCAGGCAGTGGATCGCCGGGCGCAGCAGCGCGTACCCCCGGATGGGGCCGACCAACCGGAGCGACCACAAGCTCGACTACCTGAGCCACGACTACTGCCCCGGCGGGGTGTTCAGCGCCGTGCGGCGGCGCACCGGCGGGCTGTGGACGTGCAACCTGCTGACCACCGAGGGCAGTCCGGAGGCCTTCCAGGTCCGCACCGGTGACGTCCTGTCGGCGCGGGTCACGCTGCCCACCGCGCTGGGTGCCTGGCCTGCGATCTGGACCTGGCGGGACGGCGGCAACGAGGTGGACGTCTTCGAGTACCACCCGGACAACCCCGACCTGTTGGAGATCTCCAACCACGTGCGGGGCGGCTTCCGCTACTGGCACGGCGGCGGCGTCGGGGTCGCCCCGGGGGCGAGCATCGCCCTGCGGGTGGTGCTCGGAGCGCACTCGGTGGACTGGTACGTCGAGGAGGAGCTGGTCTACGCGGACCTGCACGGGGTCGGGACCGGCTGGCACGCCTACCTGATCGTCAACCTGTCGGTGTCGGACGGGACGTACCACGACCGGCCGGCGTTCGACGGGCCGGACCGGATGAGCTGGGTCTGCCGGAGCCTGACGGTCGAACGCTGATCCGGCGGGACGCCCTGGCCCCCTGGCCCCCTGGCCCCCGGGCGGGCGGTGGGGCTACGGCGCGAAGGCGGCGGTGATCGGGCCGCCCGGGCCGGAGCGGTGGAACCAGACCGCGCGGCGGTGGGCGCCGATGTGCGCGGGGTCGGTGACGTAGAGGTCGTCGCGCGGGGCGCGTTCGTTGCCGGGGGCCAGGGCGGCGTCCACGGCCCGGTCGGCGAGGGTGCGGAGGAGGGCGGTGGCGGTGGCCTCGGCGGCAGTGGGGGCGATCGCGAGGGCGGCGAGCTCGGTCCAGAGCGCGGTGGAGACGTAGGCGATCGGGGAGTGGTTGAGCGCCGGGTGGGGGCGGCCGTCGGCGTTGCGGCGGAGCAGCCCGGCCGCGACGAGCTGCTCGGGGGAGCGGCGGTCGTCGGGCGGTTGGTGGCTCATGGGTGGCAACGCTACCCCGGTGCGCGGGGCGGGTTCCGCAGGAACGTTTTCTCAGGCTTTCTTCACAGCGCTTTGACCCGCCGCGGGCGCACGATGGTGGTAAGGCGCTGGTCACCCCGGGCAGCGCGGCAGCTCAGGCCGTACGACGCCCCGGTGGTCACGGCGTCGATCACCTCGGCGGGCCCGCAGGGTCGGAGGAGGAGGACCTGATGAGGCACTGGCATTGGCACGGCTACGGCCCCGGCCACGGGCCGGGCGGCTGGGGCATCGCCCTGATGGCGATCGTCTCGCTGCTCGTCCTGGCGGTGCTGGTGCTCCTGGCCGTCGCCCTGTTCCGTTACGTCTCCCGCTCGCGGCAGCCGATTCCGCACGGCCCGGGCGCGGCGGGGGCGGTGGGCGGCGGTCCCGGTGGACCGCACGGCTGGGGGCACGGCCCGACTCCGGAACAGCTGCTCGCGGAGCGGTTCGCGCGCGGTGAGATCGACGCGGAGGAGTACTGGCACCGGTTGGACACCCTGCGCTCGCCGGGCGGCCCGGGGGGACCGGGCGGCAGCGGACCGGGGGAGTGACGGCGTGGGGGCGGCGGAGGCTGCGGGGGTCGAGACCGGGGCCCGGGGGATTCCGGGGGGTCGGGGGCAGGGGGCGGGGGAGCGGGTGAGCCCGCCGCACGCGGGGTGCGGCGGGCTCGCGCGCAGGGCGGGGTCCGGGCGGACGGTTGGGCCCCGCCCGGACCCCGGCCGGGACGTCGGACCTATCGGACCTACTCGACGACCAGCTCGACCGGGATGTTGCCCCGGGTGGCGCGGGAGTACGGGCAGACCTCGTGGGCCTGCTTGACCAGCAGCTCGCCGGTCTCGCCCGCGAGCGACTCGGGCAGCTCGACCCGCAGCACGACGGCCAGGCCGAAGCCGGCGCCGTCCTTGCCGATGGACACCTCGGCGGTCACCGAGACCTCGCTGGTGTCCACCCGGGCCTGCCGGCCGACCAGGCCGAGGGCGCTGGCGAAGCAGGCGGCGTAGCCGGCCGCGAACAGCTGCTCGGGGTTGGTGCCCTGGCCGCTGCCGCCGAGCGCGGGCGGCATCGCGAGGGCGAGGTCGAGCTGGCCGTCGGAGCTGACGGCGCGGCCCTCGCGGCCGTTGGCGGTGGCGGCTGCGGTGTAGAGCGCGTCCATGGTGGGTCCCTTCGTGATGCGCGGTCCGTGGTGCGTGGCGGTGCGCGGGGGCGGGCGGAGCGGTGGTGCTCCGGCGGCCGTCCGGTCCTCGGTGGAGGTCCGGCTGCCGTCTGCTCCATAAGTAGAGCACGCAATTCAGTTGCGCACAACTCAATGGCGCGACTTCGATCGGTACCATGGGGTCATGACCACGCTCCCCGGCATGGCGGACGAGGAACTGCTCCGCCTCGACCAGCAGATCTGCTTCTCGCTCAACGCCGCCTCCCGTGCCTTCGGTGGCGTCTACCGGGTGCTGCTCCGCGACCTCGGGCTCACCTACCCGCAGTACCTGGTCATGCTGGTGCTCTGGGAGGACGGCAGCCTGCCCGTCAAGCGGATCGGCGAGCGCCTGCGGCTCGACTCCGGCACCCTGTCCCCGCTGCTCAAGCGGCTGGAAGCGGCCGGGCTGGTGCGCCGCGAGCGCAGCCCGGAGGACGAGCGGTCGGTGACCGTCAGCCTCACCGCCGAGGGGTCCGGGCTGCGCGAGCGGGCCGGGCAGGTGCCGCGCCGGCTGCTCACGGCGACCGGACTGCCGGTCGAGGACCTGGCCGCGCTGCAGGTGCTGCTGGAGCGGGTGACCGTCGCGCTGGACTCGGCGGAGGTCGAGCCGGCGCCGTAGGGCTGCGGTGGGGTGGTGGGACGGTGTCGCGCTTGTCAAGCCCGCGTCCGGGTTGTATGTGATCTGGGTCACGTCAGAGCTTCCGGGTGGCCGTCGGTGGGCCCAAACGGGCAGGTCAGCGGCGCTTTTCGAAAATGAACGGAAACGTTCCCAAATGTCCGCCCGATCCGGTCGACAACACGCGCCTCCCGGACGGTTACACCACGAGCCCCGAAACGGGCCGTCGGCGTGCCATCCGGTGGGTCGGCCAGCTGACCCAGGAAAGGGGGCGCGTGTGGACACTCCCGGGCCGGGAGGGGAGCGGGGCCTGCGGGCGGACCCGCTCGACGACCTGCCGAACGACTTCGAGGCGTTCTTCACCCGCGAGAACACCGGCTACCTCCGCTACGCCCACCAGCGCCTGCGCCACCGCGAGGACGCCCAGGACGCCGTGCAGAACGCCGGCACCACGCTCTACAAGAACTGGCGTCGCGCCCTGGCCAGTGAGGACCCGCAGGCCTTCGCCTTCAAGATCGTCAAGGACGCGGTGGTCGACGTCCTGCGCGAACGCGGCCGCACCGAGCGCAAACGGCTGCGGGTGATCGCCCAGCGCCGCCCCGACACCAGTCAGGACGAACTGGAGGAACTCGCCGAACTGGACGCCCTGGACTGGGCGATGGACTCGCTCACCCGCGCCGCGCCGGTCCAGGCCGACGTCGTCCGGCTGCGCCAGGCGGGCACGTCCTACCACGACATCGGCCGGGCGCTCGGCATCGCCCACACCACCGCCCGCACCTACTACAGCCTCGGGCGGCGCCACCTGGAGTACCTGCTGGAACACCCGGACGACGGGCAGGCGACATGAGGGTCACCGCGCTGCTGCGCGCGCACGCCGCCGAGCTGGACCGGGAGTTCCGCGACCACGACCCGGCGGCCTTCACCCGTCGGCTGGCCGAGCGACTGGCCGCCGCCCGGCGGGCCGCCCCCACCGGGCGCGAGCGCCCGGCCCGGCCGCCCGCCGTCGCCCGTCCGCCGCACGCCACGGCCACCGGGGACCACCCCCGGGCCGGGGGAGGGTCCGAACTGCGGCGCGACCTGCGCCACCTGTGCGCGGGGGTGGCGGGTGCGGCGGAGCCCGGCGAACTGGCCCTGGACCTCGAACTCGCCGAGAAGGCCGCCTTCCGCACCCTCGGCTGCCTGCTCTACGGCATGGGCCGCACGGCGGACGGGGTCTTCTGGTGGCGGATCGCCGCCCAGTACGGCGACCAGCTGGCCGTGCACTGCCTGGCCGTCCACTACGCCGCCGAGGGCGAGCGGCGCGACGCCGCGCGCTGGGCCGCCGAGGCCGAGGACCTCAGCGACCCGGGGCGGCTGCCGGACGTCGCCCCCGCGGTGCGGCCGGGCTGCGCCGCCGAGCTGGCCGAGCTGGCCCGACTGCTGGCGGAACGGTACGACGGGGAGATCCTGCTGACCCTGCGGGGCACCGTGGCGGCGCCGCCTACGGGGCCGGCGGGGCTGACGGGGCCCGCGACGGCCGAGGCCGGGAGGCTGGGCGCACGCACGGTGCGGGGGCGGGGGGCGGGGCGGATCCGCTGACGGTCGCGGCGGGCCGGGGGCGTGGGTGGGTCGGGGTGCGGGCGGGCCGGGGGCGTGGGTCAGCCAGGACGGCCAGGTCGGGGTGGAGCCGCCCGTGCCGCCGGTGCCGGCCGCGTCGGCCGGGCTCAGGGCGGAGCCGGCCGTCAGCACGAGCGCCACGACCGCGCCCAGGCCGAGTACCCAGCCGGCCGTGAACGCCGTGCCGTTGAGCCGGGCGCGCGGTGAGGCGAGGATCAGCAGCACGGCGATCAGCGGCAGCGGGCTGAGCGCGACCGCCACCGCCGAGGCCAGCATCGGACCGATCGCCTCGCCCATCCCCGGGCCTGCCTTCCGTCGCCGGGCGCCGTCCGCCATTCAGCTACCGCCGGGGGCGGGGCGCACGGCCGGCTCGGCCGTCCGGGTGAAGGGGCGCGGCTGGGATCGGGAACGGCAGCGGTCGGGAACGGCCGGGGGCCGCCGCACCGGTGTGGTGCGACGGCCCCCGGCCGTTCCGGCTCGGCGCCGGTCAGTCGGTGCCGGACTCGATGGCCGCGTGGTCCAGCGCGGTGGACTCCGCCTCGTCGCCGGTGCCCGCCGCGATCGGGGCCGCACCGCCCGGGGTGAGCTCGCCGATCAGGCCGGTCCACGGCGCCAGCTGGCCGTGGCCCGCGTACTGCTCCAGCTTGCTGCGGGAGTCGGCGATGTCCAGGTTGCGCATGGTCAGCTGGCCGATCCGGTCGTCCGGGACGAAGGCGGCGTCGACGCTGCGCTCCATCGACAGCTTCTCCGGGTGGTAGCTGAAGTTCGGGCCCTGGGTGTCGATCACCGAGTAGTCCTGGCCGCGCCGCAGCCGCATGGTGACGCTGCCGGTGACGGCCTGGCCGACCCACTTCTGCAGGCTGTCGCGCAGCATCAGCGCCTGCGGGTCGAACCAGCGGCCCTCGTACATCAGCCGGCCGAGGCGCCGACCCTGGGTGTGGTAGGTGGCGAGGGTGTCCTCGTTGTGGATCGCGTTCAGCAGCCGCTCGTAGGCGATGTGCAGCAGCGCCATGCCCGGGGCCTCGTAGATGCCGCGGCTCTTGGCCTCGATGATCCGGTTCTCGATCTGGTCCGACATGCCCAGACCGTGCCGCCCGCCGATCTGGTTGGCCTCGTGCACCAGGTCGACGGCGGAGCCGAACTCACGGCCGTTGATCCGGACCGGGCGGCCGAACTCGAAGTCGACCGTGACGTCCTCGGTCGCGATCTCGACGGCCGGGTCCCAGAAGGCGACGCCCATGATCGGGGCGACGATCTCCAGCGAGGCGTCCAGGAACTCCAGCCGCTTGGCCTCGTGGGTGGCGCCCCAGATGTTGGCGTCGGTGGAGTAGGCCTTCTCGGCGGAGTCCCGGTACGGCAGGTCGCGCTCGGCCAGCCACTCGGACATCTCCTTGCGGCCGCCGAGCTGGGTGACGAAGTCCTGGTCCAGCCACGGCTTGTAGATCCGCAGGTTGGGGTTGGCGAGCAGGCCGTAGCGGTAGAACCGCTCGATGTCGTTGCCCTTGTAGGTGGAACCGTCGCCCCAGATCGAGACGCCGTCCTCCTGCATGGCCCGGACCAGCAGGGTGCCGGTCACGGCGCGGCCGAGCGGGGTGGTGTTGAAGTAGGTCTGCCCGGCGGAGCGGATGTGGAAGGCGCCGCAGGCCAGGGCGGCCAGGCCCTCCTCGACCAGCGGGGCCCGGCAGTCGATCAGGCGGGCCTGCTCGGCGCCGTAGGCCCGGCCACGGGCCGGGACGTCGGCGAGGTTCGGCTCGTCGTACTGGCCGATGTCGGCCGTGTAGGCGTAGGGCACGGCACCGTGCTCGCGCATCCACGCGACCGCCACGGAGGTGTCCAACCCACCGGAGAATGCGATGCCGATCCGTTCACCGACCGGCAGCTTGCTCAAGACCTTCGACATGCTTGCACCCTTGACCCACCCGCTCGGCGCGGGCTCCTGATTTAGCGACGTGTGAGGCGATTCGGCCTGATTGATCCGATGCCCGCACTCTGGCATAGATTTGCAGAGTACCGCAAGAGCATACGAACGCGTCGGTCGGGGTGGCCGCTCGTGACGCCTGTTCCCGGCGGGCCCGGGGTAGGTCAATTCGCTTGGGTGGAGGGTTGGTTGGGGAGTCAGCGGGCTGCGGCGGCCGGGGTGGGTGGCGCCGCTGGATGGTCCGGATGTTTTCCGGTGTTTCCGGAGTTTCCGGTGCTATCGGCCGACGGAGGGGTGGGGCCGTCAGGCGGTGGGGCCGGGCCCCGGGGCCGTGGGACGGTCCGGGGCGGGGCGGCGCGGGCCGGCGGCGAGGGTGCGCAGCCAGGGCGAGCAGGCGGCGAGGACGCCGAGCCCCAGGGCCACCAGGTGTCCGGCGTCGGCCAGTTGCTGGTCCGCCGCCCAGGTGCCGGCCAGTGCCACGGCGAGGGCGGGCAGGCCGTACCGGCGCAGCGGGCGCGGGCCCAGGGCGAGCAGGCAGCCGACGGTGGCGACCAGTCCGTAGCTGATTCCCACGTCCCGCGCGCGGGAGAGCGCCCCCGGGATGCGGGCGGTCAGCATCACCCACATGGCGCCCTCGGTGAGCAGGGTGGCGCCCAGGTGGCCGAAGACGAACACCGCGCCCGCGCGGGCCGGGCCCCAGCGCCACTCGGCCAGTCCCAGGGCGACGGCGACGGCCGCGATGCCGGCCCAGGCCGGGACCCCGTCGACCACCAGGCCGCTGGTGAACATCGTCCACCACTTGCCCACCTCCATGTGGTGGACGTTGCTGCTGTTGTGCCGGACGAACCGGGCCCGCTCGGCGTGGCTCTGGGTGGCGAGCCAGGAGGCGGTGACGGTCAGCAGGACGACGTAGACGGAGGTGAGGCGCAGCCGGAGGGCGGTTCTGCGGGCGGTCGACCGGAGGGCGGTCGTTCTGGACACCGGTCGCCGGGAGGTGGCGGGGTCGGTCGGCTTCGTCGTCCCGAGGCGGTCCGTCATCGTGGCTGGCGCCCTTAGCTGTGCGGTGTCCGGTGCCCGGCGGCCCCACGGGCGGCCGGAGAGCCAGCCTACGGCAGTCGGGGGCGGCCGCCCGCCGACGGTTCCCGGGGCGGTACCCTGCGCGGTTCCCGGATGGCGGGGAGGGGAAGGAGGGCCACGGTCCGGGCCGGTCACCCGAACGGGCCGTCGCGGCGGCGGGTACGGGCCGCGCCGCGCGAGGGTGAGGGGGACCGTCGAGGAGGCGCCGATGACCGGCAGCACCACCGGGGTGCCGCAGGCCCACCGGGGGCCCTGGTGGGCGCGCGCCGCCCGTGCGGTGTGGCGCTACGTCCGGCGCGCTCCCGGCACCTACGTCTGGCTGGCGATCCTGCTGGCCACCACCCAGGTGATCCGGCACGTCGACCCCGCGACCGCCGACCGGATCCTGCAACGGCGCTCCACCAACCTGCACCACCTCCAGGTCTCGCCGGTCCGGGTGCTGCTGACCAGCGCGCTGTGGATCGCGGGCGGCGGCTGGCTGAGCTACTTCGCGCTGTACAACGTCTTCCACGTGCCGGCCGAGCGCTGGCTGGGCACGCTGCGCTGGCTCTGCGTGGCGGTGCTGGCGCACGTCGGCGCGACCTACCTCAGCGAGGGCGTCCTCGGCTGGGCGATCCACCGCGGCCTCGCCGCGCCGAAGGCCGTCTACACGCTCGACTACGGCGTGAGCTACGCGCTGGCGGGGGTGGTCGGGGTGCTCACCTACCTGATCGTGCGGCCCTGGCGGTACCTGTACCTGGTCGGGGTGCTCGCGGTCTACGTCTACGGCGTCCACCAGAGCCGGGACTACACCAGCATCGGCCACCTCAGCGCGGCGTTGATCGGGCTCGCCTGTTACCCGATCACCCGGGACCGCCCCGGGGCCTTCGACCCGGTCGCCGCGGTGCGGGAGCCGTGGCGGCGGGCGCGCGGGTGGCTGCGCGGGTCCTCGCGCGGGCGGTGAGCGCGGTTCGGGCGACAGCCGGGGCTGTCGCTCCGGTGCCAGGCCCCGCTCGTGACGCGGGGCCGGGCACCGGCGTCTCCCGCCCGTGGGCGGGCACGGTCGGGCCGTGCTACGAACCGACGCGCTGGGCCAGGCAGAGGATGTTGCCCTCGCTGTCCTTGAACCAGGCGGCGCGCACGCCGTCGCCCTCGGCGACGCCGTTGACCGTCTTGAGGCCGGGGAAGTCGTACTCCTCGAAGGTGATGCCGCGGTCACGCAGGGCGGACATCTCGCCGTCGAGGTCGGCGACCTTGAAACTGGCGAGGGTGTGGGCGGCCTGTCCGCCGCTGGGGGTGTGGTAGATGGTGAACTGCGTCGTGCCGCATTCGCAGGTCATCTCCTCCTCACCCTGCTCGACGACCTTGAGGCCGAGGGTGTCGGTGTAGAAGGCCTTGGCGCGGGCGAGATCGGTGGCGGGGATGACTGCTTGCAGCGGTCCGTCTCCAAGCATGGTGTTTCGCCTCCTCTCGGTTACCAGGCTAGGGAGGTGTGCGGCCGGTCGCCCGGTGGGCGGGGGAGCGCTGCGGGGGGTGCGCGGCAGGTCACGCCGAGGAGTCAGGAGCCAGGAGTCCGGGGCCGGGCCGGCGTCGGGGACGATCGGTCCGTTCAGCGCATCAGGCCCACGGGGCCTTGCGGCCGCAGATCACCGGCCAGTCGGCGGTGGGGACGTTGGCGCACCACAGCTGATGGTCGTCGGGGCCGGCGGTCCGGGCGGAGAGGTTCTGGTTGACGCCGGCGCAGGTGGCGACGGGCGAGTACCGGGGGCAGCGGCCGGAGGCGTCCTTGATCACGTGGGCGCGCCAGGCGTCCAGGCCCATGTCCTGGACGCCGGAGGCGGTGGTCGGCATGTACTGGTTGGCCGACCAGGAGCCGGCCATGGCGGTGAACAGCGCGATCGCGCAGACTCCGCCCGCGGTGATCCGGCGGGCCGTCAGTGAGTTCGGGCCGGTGGGTGAGCCGCTGCCGGGCCGCGACAGCCTGCGGCTCCAGGCGGTCGCGCGCCGGACGCCCAGCATCAGTCCCAGCACCGCCAGGACGATCAGGCAGTACATGATGATCCACGTCGTCCGCGGGTAGAGCTGTACGGCCTGGGTGCGCTCCATCCGTGCGGCGAACCAGAACCTGAGCAGCCAGGAACTGGTGAGCACGGCGGCGACGGTCCGCACCAGGACGCCACCCCAACCGAGGCCGATCGCGAGCGCCGCTGCCGCGAGGATCAGCAGGGTGAAGGCGCTCTGCCCGGCCAGCTCGCCGCTGATCGGCCAGTTGTGGTGGGTCTGCGTGCCGGCCCGGTCGGACACCCAGCCCATCACGTAGGCCGGGTCGGCGTAGACGGTGATCATCGCGTACCGGTCCTCGGTCGTCGCGCCGAAGCGGACCAGCTGGTACAGCAGCGGCGCGCCGACCGCCGCGGCGCTCACCAGGGTCACCCCCAGGAAGAGCAGCGTCCGCTTCATGCACGCCGCCCCCTTCCGCCAGGGCAGCAGGAAGCCCGTTAGGACGAGCACACCGGGTGCGGCCCAGACGAACCAGCCGGAGTACCAGAGGAAGAGCACGCCCATCGCCGCTCCGAACGCAGCCGCCCGCCCGACGGCGGACCGGGCCGGTAGCCGGTGGGCCCGGCGCAACTCGCGCAGGCCGGCGGCCGACAGCGGCACCATGACGAGCATGGAGCTGTGGCTGTAGGGGCGGATGGGGTCGATGAAGAGCACGGCGGAGGGCACGGCGACGAGCAGGGCCCAAAAGGGGCGGAGCATCAGCCGCCAGGCCAGGTACGCCATCGGGCCGGCGACCGCGGTGCACAGCAGTTGCAGGTCCTGCATGGCGAACCCGACGCCGGCGACGCCACCATGGGCGCCGTGGAACAGCTCGCCCCAACCGGCCAGCAGGGCCGGGAAGAGCGGCGGATAGACGCCCGGGAGGCCCTTGCCGCGGATCATGTCGTCGGCCATGCCCATCACATTGCCCGGGTCGCCCTCCTGGCCCCCGAGCCCCCACGGGGTTCCGTGCAGCGCCACCGCGATGCCGCCGGCGACCAGGCCGGTGCTGAGCCCCGCGATCGCCGCGCACCCGAGGCGGAGCGCCGGGCGGTAACGCTCGGGGCCGGCGCGGTGCGCGGCGTACAGCAGCACGGTGAGGACGGGCACGGCGATCACCGCGGCGTGCAGCTGGAGACCGGCGAGGCCGCTCACCTGGCCGATGCGGACCAACGGGTTCACGTCGATGCTGCGAGCCCAGAGCATGAAGCCGACGCCGGTGACCAGGCTCACGAAGGCCTCGGCAACCGCCATCGAGTGCCGGGGCGGTCGAAGTCCGCCGGGCGCGCCGGAGGACGGGACGGTGCCTGGTTGTTCGGAGTGCGGCCCGGCGGCCCGAGCGGCCGAAGGCGCCTCGGTCGGACAAGTGGTCGCTTCAGTCATGCAGTTGTGCTTTCTCACTGTGCGTCCGCCGCACCGGGTCGAGTGCGCCGAACCCCCGGGGACCCCGCTTGACGGTCACGGTGGGGAACGACGATCACGCGCCCGGGTCACGTGGTGTGCCCCGGACGGAGCAACCGGGCCGGTCCCCGTCCTCCGGTCAGGCCCGCAGGCCGTGGCGCTTGGTGTAGGCGAGGTGGAAGAGGAACAGCGGTACGGCGATGACGGGCCAGCAGGCCTGCATGGCGGCGGGTGCGGCGTCCACCGGCAGGAGGTAGGCGACGGCGAGCTGGGCGAGGGCGTTGAGCAGGCTGGCCGCGCCCCAGACCGCGGTGAGCACCCGGAGGCCGTGGCGGAAGGCGGCGTCCTCGTCCCACCGCGCCTCCCAGGCGCGCAGTCCGTCCTTACCGGCCTTGACCTGGACGAAGGAGCGGAAGAGGAGCATCAGCGCCGGTCGTCCGTAGCCGACGGAGGCGAGCAGCCAGACGCCGATCAGTCCGCCGAGCATGCCGGTCCAGGCCTCGCGGATCAGCAGGGCGCGGGGGTCGCCGGTGAGCGTGGAGAGGACGAGTCCGAGCCCGATCATGCTGAGGATCAGCAGGGCGAGGAAGTCGAGGCGCCGGGTGCGGAGCAGTCGGACGACGACGGCGACCGCCGGGACCGCGGCCGACCAGAGCAGGGACCACCACTGGTCCGTGCCCGCGAGGCGCAGCCCGTAGTAGACGGCGAGCGGGAGGACGAGGTCGAGCAGCAGCGGTAAGAGGGTGGCGGCACGGCGGGTTCGCCCGTCCCGGCGGGGAGCGGCGTGGACGGTCATGACGCCTCCCCGTTCCTGGTGGCGAGGTCGAACAGGGTGACCAGTTCGCGCCCGTAGGCGCGCGGGTCGAAGCCGTCCCCGGCGGAGCTCCCGGCGGAGTTGCCTGCGGAGATCCGGTTGGCGGCCGCGTCGATGGAGGCGCGGATCGCGGTGGCCATCGCCTCGGCGTCGAAGGGGCGGAAGGCACCGCTGCGTTGGCCGTCCCGCAGGTGCTGCACCAGCAGGGCGACGGGGGTGTCGAAGCCGGCCGAGCTGACCAGCGAACTGCCGTCCTGCCGGCGGGCGTTGGCGAAGACGTCGACCAGCGCCCGTACCTCGACGGGGTGTTCGGCCAGGAAGTCGAGGTTCGCCTCGATGTAGGCGGCCAGCATCGCCGCCGGTTCGCGGTGGGCCCGGATCCGGGGCTGGATGGCGAGCCGTGCCTGCTCCTGGACGGTGTCGACCAGGGCCTGGAAGAGGTCCTCCTTGTCGTCGAAGTGGTACGAGATCAGCCGCACGCTGGACAGCTTGGCCCGCTTGGCGATCTGCGCGAACGAGGCCCGGGCGTAGCCGAGTTCGGCGACGGTCTCGATGGCGGCGGTGACGATCTGGGCGCGTCGGGCGTCGGTGGTGAAGCTCCGGCCGCTCTCCGGAGCGGCCGCGCCCTGAGGATTTACTCGCATGAGTAAAAAGTAACACGGGTCGGCAAAATCGAGGGCGTAAAAGAGCCCCGCCGCCTCCGGTGGGGGAGGCTGCGGGGCAGTGCGGGGGAGGAAGGTCAGGGTGCCCGGGCGAGCAGCACGGGCTGGAAGAAACCGGTGTCGGCGGGCTGCCTCCAGCCGACCCCGGTGAGGCCCGCCCCGGCCGCGAAGGTGGTCAACTGCTCCCGTCGTACGGGCGGGTGGAGGCCAGCAGCAGCCCGCCCGGGCGCAGGACCCGGCGCATCTCGGCCAGCGCGGCGTGGACGTCCTCGCCCGTGAGCAGGTGGGGGAGCGCGTTGTCGGCGCACACCACGACGTCGAACCGGCCGTCCGGAAACGGGAGTTCGCGCATGTCGGCGGCCGCCGCGGGCAGCCGGAGCCCGCGCGCGGCTGCCTCCGCGGCGGCCCGGGCGGCGGCGACCGGGCTGAGGTCGGTGCCGGTCACCCGGTGGCCGAGCGCGGCCAGGCCGATCGCCTGGGTGCCGATGCCGCAGGCGCAGTCCAGCACCTCGGCGGGGCCCTCGCCCAGGTGCTCCCGGATCAGGGCGTCCAGCGCGGCGCCCTGGCGGGCGAGCGAGGCGTTCCAGTCGGCGTAGAGCAGGTGGTAGTCCTCGGCGAAGTCGTCGTAGAAGCGGCCGAGTTCGGACTGCGGAGTCGGTCTCATGGCGTAGCGGTCTCCCAGGGGGCGTCGGCGACGACGCCGGACCCGGACGGCCGGCCGTCCTGGCCCTTCGTCGTGGCCGCTATCCTCGCGCAGACGTACCGAGACGGAGTAACGGTTTTCGAGGCCGCGGTTCCGGAACGAGGGGAAGGAACGGACCGTGGAACGGATACCGGACGAGGACCCGCTGGACGGGCTCCGGCCGCTGCTGGAGGCGGGGGAGGCGGTCCTCGGCTACGAGCCGGACGGGTCCTGGCCCGGCGCCGGGCAGGCGCCCGGTTTCGCCGACCGCTGTTGGGTGCTGCACACGCTGCGGGTGGACGGGCGGCCGCTGCGCTGGGCCGAGGCCCTGGCGGGTGCCGGGCGGCGCCTCGCCGACTGGCCCTTCACGCTGTCGCACCTGGTGTTCGACGAGCGCGTCGTGCTCCCGGGCGAGGTCGACCACCCGCTGATCGGGGAGCCGGACCGTGACTGCCTCGCACGCCTGGTGGAGGTGCTGGCCCGGCACAGCGCCGACGGTCCGGCGACCGACTGCCGCCTCGCCTCGGCTTCGATCGAGGACCTGGGGCGACCGGTGACGGCCCACCGCGGCCGGCTGGACGAGGTGCTCGCCCACTACGACGCCCGGCCGGGGTACGCCCAGTTCCCCGCGCACTGGTGGTCCGCGGACCGCTCCTGGTTCGTCCTCACCGACTGGGACCTCAGCGCCACCGAGGTCTTCGGCCCGCCCGCCCTGATCGCCGAGCTGCTCGCCGACCCCGGGCTGGAGGCCGTCCGCCACCCGAGCATCGCGGCGGTCCAGGGCGGCAAGCCCCGGTGGCCGGAGTGATCGAGCTGCCGGAAGGGTCCTGGTGGGACTGGGACGTGTACTCCTGGCGCCCCGGCGAGCTGATCCTGGCCGCCGGTCACGACCTCTGTTACCACCACGGCCTGGAACTGGTCCTCACCGACCCGCTCTACGTCCGCTGCCCCGGGGCCTTCCAGGACCCGGTGTTCCGCGAGCCGACGCCCGAGGAGCGGCGACTGGTCGAGCGGCAGTGCGGCGAGGAGCCGGGCGTGCTGCTCGCCTTCGAGGCGGACGGCGGCGGGGCGGAACCGGTGAGCGGGCTGATCGCCGCCGGGGGGCTGGAGGTGCGGGTCGGGTGGGTGCGGAGGTACCCGGCCGACCGTGGATCCGCCGGACGTGAAGCCGCCGGCCGTGGATCCGACGGCCGTGAATCCACTGGCAGCACGGCGCCGCCGCCGCGATGATGCGACCCATGCGACCCATGCGCACCTTCGAAGAGCTGATCGCCGAGTCGGAGTCCGTCTCCGTGGACGGCTGGGACTTCTCCTGGCTGGACGGCCGGGCCACCGAGGAACGCCCCTCCTGGGGCTACCAGCGGCTGCTGGCCGGGCGGCTGGCCGCAGCGACGGCGGCCCTGGACATCCAGACCGGCGGCGGCGAGGTGCTGGCCGGCGCCCTGCGCCGGGGTGGCCGCCCGCCCGTGCTGGCGGCCACCGAGTCCTGGCCGCCCAACCTGGCCCGGGCCACCCGGCTGCTGCACCCGCTGGGCGCGGTGGTGGTCGCCGACCCGGACGAGCCGCCGCTGCCGTTCGCCGACGAGGCCTTCGACCTGGTCAGCAGCCGGCACCCGGTCAAGGCCTGGTGGTCGGAGATCGCCCGGGTGCTGCGGCCCGGCGGCGCGTACTTCGCCCAGCACGTCGGCCCGGCCTCGGTCTTCGAGCTGGTCGAGTACTTCCTCGGGCCGCAGCCCGGGGCGCGCGAGGGCCGCCGCCCCGAGGCGGAGGGCGCCGAGGCGCAGGCTGCGGGGCTGGAGGTGGTGGACCTGCGCTCCGAGCGGCTGCGGATGGAGTTCCGCGACATCGGCGCGGTGGTGTACTTCCTGCGGAAGGTGGTCTGGATGGTTCCGGGCTTCACCGTCGCGGCCCACCTGGACCGGCTGCGCGAGCTGGACGCCCGGATCCGGGCGGAGGGGCCGTTCGTCGCCCATTCGGCGCGCTTCCTGATCGAGGCGCGCAAGCCGTAGCGGCCCGCCTGCCCCGCCGGCTCCCCGGCGGTGCAGACGGGCCGCTACGGCCGGGGTGGCGGCCTCAGGCGGCTTCAGGCCCGGGTGACCAGGTCCAGGTACGCGTCGTGCCAGAGGTCCTCCTCGCCGTCCGGCAGCAGCAGCACCCGGTCAGGTCGGAGCGCCTCGATGGCGCCCGGGTCGTGGGTGACCATCACGATCGCGCCCGGGTAGGTGCCGACCGCGGCCAGCACCTCCGCCCGGGAGGCCGGGTCGAGGTTGTTGGTCGGCTCGTCCAGGAGCAGCACGTTGGCGCCGGAGTGGACCAGGGCGGCCAGCGCCAGCCGGGTCTTCTCGCCGCCGGACAGCACGCCGGCCGGCTTGTCGGCGTCGTCCCCGCGGAACAGGAACGCGCCGAGGACGGTCCGCAGTTCGCCGTCGGTCAGCCCGGGCGCGGCCGCGGCCAGGTTGTCGCGGACGCTGAGCGCCGGGTCCAGGGTGTCGTGCTCCTGGGCGAAGTAGCCGAGCCGCAGGCCGGTGCCGGGGACGACCCGGCCGGAGTCCGGGCGCTCCTGGCCGGCCAGCACGCGCAGCAGGGTGGTCTTGCCGGCGCCGTTGAGGCCGAGCACGACCAGCCGGCTGCCGCGGTCCACCGCGAGGTCCAGGCCGCTCAGCACGGTCCGCCCGCCGTAGGCCTTGGCGAGGCTGACCGCGCCGAGCGGGGTGCG
This sequence comes from Kitasatospora sp. NPDC058162, assembly GCF_042884005.1. Lineage (NCBI taxonomy): Bacteria > Bacillati > Actinomycetota > Actinomycetes > Kitasatosporales > Streptomycetaceae > Kitasatospora > Kitasatospora sp. NPDC058162. Next base: position 59,737 of record NZ_JBHVUS010000008.1, on the reverse strand, counting down.
GCCGCAGGGCGCGGGCTCGGACAGCCGGATCCGGGCGGTGCGCTCGGCCTGCCGGACGGGTTCGAGCTCGGCGAGCATCCGGTCGGCGCGGCGGGCCATGCTGCGGGCGGTGGTCGCGGTGGCGACGTTGGAGCGCATCCGGTCGGCCTGGGCGTGCAGCGCGGCGGCCTTGCGCTCGGTGTTGGCCCGCTCCCGGGTGCGGCGGCGCTCGTCGGCCGCGCGCTGGGCCAGGTAGGCCTTCCAGCCGGTGTTGTGGACGTCCAGCGCGGCGCGCTGCGGGTCCAGGTGGAAGACCCGGTTGACGGTCTCCGCCAGCAGCCCGAGGTCGTGGCTGATCAGTACCAGTCCGCCCTGGTGGGCGGCGAGGAAGCCGCGCAGCCAGCCGACCGAGTCAGCGTCCAGGTGGTTGGTGGGCTCGTCCAGCAGCAGGGTGCCGTGGTCGGCGAACAGGATGCGGGCCAGCTCGACCCGGCGGCGCTGGCCGCCGGAGAGCGTGCCGACGGGGGAGTCCAGCACCCGGGCGGGCAGCCCGAGCCCGGCCGCGACCCGGGCGGCCTCGGCCTCGGCCGGGTAGCCGCCGCGGGACTGGAACCCGGCGTCGGCGCGGGCGTAGGCGTCCATCGCCCGGCGCTCCTCGGCGGCGGAGCCGGCCAGGGCCATGGCCTGCTCGGCGGCGCGCAGCGCGCGGACGGCGGCGTCCAGGCCGCGGGCGGACAGGATGCGGTCGGTGACGGTGACGGCCGGGTCGGCGGCGCGGGAGTCCTGGGCGAGGTAGCCGACCGGCCCGGTGCGGGTGACCGTCCCGGCGGCGGGCGGCAGTTGGCCGGCGAGGGTGGAGAGCAGGGTGGTCTTGCCGGCGCCGTTGCGGCCGACCAGGCCGATCCGGTCGCCGGGGGCGATGTGCAGGGTGACGTCGGACAGCAGCAGGCGGGCGCCGACGCGCACGTCGACACCACGGGTGGTGATCATGGGGTAACGCTCCGAAACAGCTAGCGGACAGACGGGTGGCGTGGAGGCGGGTCCGTCAGCTAGGAGATTCGGGGCGTAGACATGTCGGTCAGGGTAGTGGCCGGTCGGAACGGACGCACCCGAATTAACGGGTGCGCCCGTTCCGGCCGGGTCGGGACGGCGTCAGCCGGGGCCGGCTGTCGCAGCCGTCAGCCGCGCAGCACGGCGGCCACCACCGCCGGGTGGAACAGCCGGGTCGGCGGCGCGACCAGCGAGAGCACCTCGTGGAAGGCGGCGGTGACCTCGGGGTTGTGGGTGGCGCGCTGCAGCACCTTGTCCAGGTAGCGGTGCTGGAGCCTGATCAGCGAGCCGGAGGGACCGCCGGTGGTGGCGGCGAAGCGGACGTCCTCGGCACTGGACATCATCCACGCCGTCTTGGACACCGCCGCGATCTCCCGGCGCGCGTCGCGGGCCGTGGCCGGACCGATGCCGCCGTGCCGGGCGGCCGTCCGGCGCAGCACCTGGGCGCAGAACAGCGACACCGTGATGCCCTGCCCGTACACCGGGTTGAAGGTGCTCGCGGCGTCGCCGACCACCACCAGGCCGTCGGGGGCGCTGCGTTCGTAGTGCCGCCGCACGCCCGGGCCGGGGAGGAATCCGCGCACTTCGCCCGCCGGTTCGGCCTCCCGCAGCATCTCCCGCAGGGCCGGGTCGCGCAGGCGGGACAGGTGCTCGGTGAAGCCCTCGACGCCGGGCGCGGGTTCGGCGCCGCGCATCCCGGCCAGGCTGACGATCCAGCGGTCGCCCTCGACCGGCAGCAGGACGCCCATCCGCGGCTTGTCCGGGGCCTTGGTCTGGAGGTAGACCGCCTGGTAGCCGAGGTCGACGCCGGGCGGGCGGTGGAACAGCCGGGAGGCGTACGCGACGCCCGCGTCCACCCGCTCCTCGGGCACCGGGCGGCCCAGTGCGCCGAGCCACTTCGGCACGGAGGTCGAGCGGCCGGCGGCGTCGATGACCAACTCGGCCGGGATCTCCCGGACTTCGCCGCGCTCCCGGCCGCGCTCGCGGACCGTGACCCCGGTCACCCGCTGCGCCGAGCCGAGCAGCCCGACCACGTCGGTGCCCTCCAGGAACTCGATCGACGGCTCGGTGCGGACCCGGTCCAGCACCACCTTGTCCAGGACCGGGCGGGTGCACGAGAGGAACGCCAGCCGGGCCGGGTAGTCGGCCATCCAGCCGGCGGAGCTCAGCCACCGGAGGTCGCCCGAGGTGGCGACCCGGTGGGCGCCCGCGTCCGTCAACTCCTGCTTGATGCCGGGCATCAGCTCCTCCAGCGCCCGGTGGCCCGCCTCCAGCACCAGGTGGGCGTGCCGGCCCTGCGGCACCCCGGCCCGGAAGGCCGGCCCGTCCGGGTACCGGTCCCGCTCCACCACGACGATCCGCTCGGCGCGGCCCCGCAGCGCCCAGGCCGCCACCACGCCGGCCAGCCCGCCGCCGATCACCACCGCCGTGCCCCGCGCGGGGGCCGTCTCCGAAGAATCCATGCGACGTAGCGTAGTGGTGGCGGCGCCGGTCCGTAATCGTTCCAGCTGGACGAACGTGCCGGTCCCGCAGGCCCGTTGACGTCGCGCCGGGGTGGGCGGGTGTCGCCGGGGGCTTCGGCGGCGAGGTGCGGTGGCGGGGCCCGCCGGCGGGGCCCGGTGGCAAGGGTCGATCGTGCGGGTACTAAAATCGTGCGGGTTGCGTCGGCGTCCTCCGGGGCGCGCGGATTCGAGGAGGTGAGGGCCGTGGAGTGCAGTAGTACGGGCCGAAGTCGGCCCCACCCCCGGTTGTCCCGCAGGATTCGCGGCCCCCGGCACTCCTCCTCCGGTACGGCTCCCGCGCAGGGCTGACCCCGCCACCGGCGGGGCGCGCTGCCGGTCGCGCCGTGCGCGCGAGCAAGCGTCCGTTCTCCCGTCCGACGGCCGAGCGGCGGCCCGTCGACCCCCGGTCCGCGCCCGAGCACTCGATGGACCCGCGCCCCGAGCAGCCGGCCGAGCCGGTGGCGCTGGAACGTTCCGTCGTGGACGCGGCGGTGTACCGCGACGGCCGCCGGACGGCCGCGCCCGCCGACCTCGCCGAGATCTACCGCGAACTGCCCGACCGGCCCGGCACGATGGCCTGGATCGGGCTGTTCCGCCCGGCCGAGGCGCAACTGCTGGAGGCCGCGGACCGGTTCAACCTGCACGAGCTGGCCGTCGAGGACGCCATCGTCGCCCACCAGCGGCCGAAGCTGGAGCGCTACGGCGACACCCTGTTCGTGGTGCTGCGCGCCGCCCGCTACCTGGACGAGGCGGAGGAGGTGGACTTCGGCGAGATCCACCTGTTCGTCGGCCCCGAGTTCGTCATCACCGTGCGCCACTCGCAGGCCCCGGATCTCTCCGCGGTGCGCCGCCGCCTGGAGGACGACCCGGAGCTGCTGGCGCTCGGCCCGGAGGCGGTGCTGTACGCGGTGCTGGACGCCGTGGTGGACGGCTACGCGCCGGTCATCGCCGGGCTGCAGCACGACATCGACGAGATCGAGACCGAGGTGTTCGGCGGGGACCCGCACGTCTCCCGCCGGATCTACGAGCTGTCCCGCGAGGTGATCGAGCTCCAGCGGGCCACCCGGCCGCTGCTGGAGATCATGCGGAGCCTGGAGGCGGGCTTCGGCAAGTACGGCACCGACGAGGAGCTTCAGCGCCGGCTGCGGGACGTCGCCGACCACGCCACCTACGCGGCCGAGCGGGTGGACGGCTTCCGGCAGATGCTGCAGAACATCCTGACGGTGAACGCGACGCTGGTCTCGCAGCGGCAGAACGAGGAGATGAAGCAGCTCGCCGAGGCGGGGCACGCGCAGAACGACGAGATCAAGAAGATCTCCTCCTGGGCGGCCATCCTGTTCGCACCGACCCTGATCGGCACGGTCTACGGGATGAACTTCGAGATCATGCCGGAGCTCAAGTGGGCCTTCGGCTATCCGTTCGCGATCGGTTTGATGGCGCTGGTCTGCACCGGGCTGTACCTGGTGTTCAAGCGCCGCGACTGGCTCTGACGGCCCCGGGCGGGCCGTCCGTATGCCATCGGAGGGCCCCGCGCTAAGGAAGCGTCAAGAACCCCGTCCGCCGGTGTCAAGGTGGCGTCAGGGAGCGTCTCATCGCAGGTGGCGCGGCACTAGCGTCGCGCGGCGGAGAGAAAACGGTTCTGCGTTCGGTTCCCACCGGGAGCCCCCGGCGGACCGTGCAGCGGGGGAAAGGGACGTGTGGTCATGACCACCTCGACAGCGGGCAGATCGGCCACCTCGGAGGAGGCGGCCGCGGGCGGGGACGACGGCCCGGAACCGACCGGAGGTCCGCAGCCGGCCGGGAGCACGGCACCCGCCGGAGCGCGGGTCCCGACCGGCTCGCTGGCCCGGCTCGCCCAGGGTCTGCGGACCGTCGGCAGCCGCTCCTACTGGACCACCCCGCGGCTGGTCCGCGGCCTCACCGCGCTCAGCCTGGCCGCCCTGATCGGCCTCGGCGCCACCGCCACCGCCGTGCTCGGCGGCGCCCGCGACGGCACCGACACCATCGGCCACCAGGCGGCCCCGCAGGCCACCCGCGCCGCCGACCTGTACTTCGCGCTCAGCGACATGGACGCCCAGGCCGCCAACCTGCTGCTGGTCGGCGACGACCCGGACTACGCCACGCTGCGCAAGCAGACCCTGGACACCTACGAGCAGCGCCGCAACCAGGCAGACGACGACCTCCAGAAGGCCGCCCAGTCCGCCGCCGACGACCCGGCCGGGCAGCGCGCCGTCCAGCTGGTGCTCGGCCGACTCGGCAGCTACGAGGCCCTGGTGGCCCGCTCCCAGCTGCTGGAGGAGCAGGCCAAGGCCCCGGCCGGCCAGCCCTCGCCCGCCGCCCTGGACGCCTACCGGCAGGCGTCCGACCTGCTGCGCAACCAGCTGCTGCCCGCCGCCGACCAGGTCACCGCCGCCAACGAGGCGACCGTCGACCAGGTCTACGGCCAACAGCGCGACGCCCTGGGCACCGGCTGGTGGTGGCTGTTCGTCGTCGGACTGCTCGCCCTCGCGGCGCTGGTCGGGCTCCAGCGCGTGCTGGCCGTGCGCTACCACCGGGTGATCAACCCCGCGCTGGCGGGCGTCACCCTGCTGACCGGCGTGGCGCTGGTGACCGGGCTGGCCCTGGTGGGCCGCACCTCGGACCACCTGGTGACGGCCAAGAGCGACGCCTACGACTCGGTGATCACGCTCAGCCGGGCCCGCGCCGTCGCGTACGACATGAACGCCGACGAGAGCCGCTACCTGATCGACCCGGGCCGCGCGGCCGTGTGGGAGCAGGCCTACCTGGAACAGAGCGAAGCGATCGTCCACTTCGACGGCGCGACCCTGGGGACGTACAACACCCGGCTGCAGACCGCCGTCGACGGACACCGGCAGAACCGCTCCAACGTCCCCTTCGGCGGGTACCTGGGCAACGAACTGCACAACATCACCTTCACCGGCGAACAGGACGCCGCCGAGCGGGTCCTGGGCGCCTTCCAGGAGTACCAGGTGATCGACCACCGGATGCGCGACCTGCGCGCCGCCGGGCAGCTCAAGGACGCCATCACGCTCAACACCGGGCTCGCCAAGGGGCAGTCCAACTACCAGTTCGGGCAGTTGAGTTCGGCCATGCAGGAGACCATCGACGTCAACCAGAAGGCGATGGACTCGGCGCTCGCGGCGACCGACGGCGACCTCGACGGCAGCACGGCGGCGCTGGGCGGGATCGTCCTGGCGGCGGCGCTGGTCCTGACCGCGCTGGGGGTGCGGCCCCGGCTGCGCGAGTACCGGTAGGGCGGGTCGGGCTCACTCGGTTCGTCGGATCTCCCGGGCCGGTGGCCCGGTGACTGGAAGTGTGTGATCAGGGAAGCCGTAGGACGGGGGCCCGGTGGCGATCGGCGGATCGCCACCGGGCCCCTGCCGGCTGCCGGGGCGCGTAGGTGGCAAGGAAGAGCCGTCACCGGTGTGCCGGATTGACAAACACCCTTGCCGTCCCGGCGAATAGCAGGCATGGCCGACGAAGACTTCGAGAACGTCCTCACCACGGTGGGCCCCCGGCTGCGGGCGCTGCGGCGGGAGCGCGGCACCACGCTCGCCAAACTGGCCGCGGCGACCGGCATTTCGCTCAGCACACTGTCCCGGCTGGAGTCCGGGCAGCGCAAGCCGACCCTGGAACTGCTGCTGCCGCTGGCCCGGGAGTACCGGGTGCCGCTGGACGAACTGGTCGGCGCCCCGGCCACCGGCGACCCCCGGATCCACCCGCGTCCGATCGTCAGGAACGGCCAGACCATCGTCCCGCTCACCCGCCACCTCGGTGGTCTGCACGCGTACAAGCACATCATGCCGCCCGGCCGGAACAGCGGGCCCGAGCTGGAGTTGAAGGTCCACGAGGGCTACGAGTGGCTGTACGTGCTCTCCGGGCGGCTGCGGCTGGTGCTCGGCCCGCACGACCTGGAGCTGACGGCCGGTGAGGTCGCCGAGTTCGACACCCGGACCCCGCACGCCTTCGGCAACGCCGGCTCGCAGCCGGTGGAGTTCCTCAGTCTGTTCGGCCCGCAGGGCGAACGGATCCACATCAGGGCGCGCCCGGGAACCTCTGTTCGGTAGGTTCGTTCCCTGACAGGGGGTTTCCGCTTCGGGCTCCCAGCAGGCCGCCGGGAGGGGCCGAATACATGAGTGTGCAGCAGAGCACGGAGTCCGGCGAGAGCGGTGGAACCGAGCAGCGGCCGGGCACCGGCCCGGCCGGAGCGGGAACCGGGTCGGTAGCCGGGGCGGTAACCGGGCCGGACGGGCCCGTGGCCGGCCCGGTGGAGGGGCCGGATGCCGGGTCGGCCGCCGGAGCCGGCGGCGGGACGCCCGCCGACCCGGAGGAGCCCGCCGGGGCCGGTGCGAAGCCCGCGCGCAAGAAGCGCCCGTTCTGGCAGGAGCTGCCGATCCTGCTGGTGATCGCCCTGCTGCTCTCGCTCGGCATCAAGACCTTCTTCGTGCAGGCCTTCTCGATCCCCTCGGGCTCGATGGAGAACACCCTGCAGATCGGTGACCGGGTGCTGGTCGACAAGCTCACCCCCTGGTTCGGCGCCGAGCCCGAGCGCGGTGAGGTGGTGGTGTTCCGCGACCCGGGCGGCTGGCTGGACGACACCGGGCCGACGAGCTCCGGCGGCTTCATGACGACCGTCCAGAAGGCGCTGAGCACCGTCGGCCTGATGCCCTCGGCGGACGAGAAGGACCTGATCAAGCGGGTGATCGCGGTCGGCGGTGACACCGTCGAGTGCAACGCGGGCAGCCCGGTGAAGGTCAACGGCGTCGCGCTGGACGAGCCGTACCTGTTCCCCGGGGCGACGCCCTGCGACAACGACCCGGTCGGCACCGTCACCGTGCCCAAGGGCAAGCTCTGGGTGATGGGCGACCACCGCAACAACTCCCGGGACTCCCGCCCGCACCACAACCTCACCGGGGACGGGTTCGTGCCGGTGGACAACGTGGTCGGCCGGGCCTTCGTGGTGGCGTGGCCGATCTCGAACTGGTCCACCCTGCCCGTCCCGGACACCTTCGACAAGGTGCCCTCCCGGGCCGCGGGCAGCCCGCTGGAGGCACCTCCGGCGCCGGCGGCGCTCGCCTTCGCCGGGGTCGTGCCGATCGCGCTGTGGCGGCGCCGGCGGGCGCGGCGCACCGCGGGCTGATCCGGATCGGGTGGCTTCGCCGGAACTCCGTCCGCCGTGTTCTACACGGCTGTAGAGTTCCGGCGACGGGCCGCGGAGCCGGGCGCGGCCGCACCGGTCGGGTCGGGAGGCGGAGCCGTGGTGGAGAGTCCGAGCGGGCCCGAGTCGGCCGCGGAGTCCGTGGACGGAGTGGAGTCGGTGGACCCGGCGGACCGGGAGGTCCGGTGGGTGTGCCAGCCGGTCGAGGTCGACCTCGGCGACGGCACCTGGGCGCTCGGCCGGATCAGCGGCTGGTGGCAGGACCCGGCCGGGCGGGACTGGTGCCGGCTGCGGGTCGTCCGCGGCGCGGGCCCCGCCGGCTGGCGGCCGTTCGACCCCGAGCGGGTACGGCTGTTGCCGGACTCCGGGTTGTGACCCCGGGTTGTGAAGAGAGTGTCAGGAGTTCTTGGCGGAACCGTTCGAGGACCCCTATCGTCCCTGGGAGCGAACGCCGACTAGGCCACTTTTCAGCAACCGGGGACGACGTGAGTTCCGAGATCTACTTCAGCAACAACTACCGCGACCTGTGCGAGCAGTACGGGACCGGCGCGGGCTTCCAGTTCGAGTTCTCCTGCTACCGCTGCTCCGACACCTGGCGCTCCCCGTTCGAGCGGTTCACCACCGGCCAGGTGGCGGGCTGGATAGGCAAGGGCGTCAGCGCGGCCTGGAACCTGATCGGCGGCAACGCCAACACCATCAGCAACGCCGCGGACGGCCTGGCCGGCCAGACCTGGGGCACCGCGCGGGACGCCGCGTTCCAGCGCGCGATCGACAACGCCCAGTCGCACTTCAACCGTTGCGCCCGCTGCACCCGCTACGTCTGCGGCCGCTGCTTCAACCCGGACCAGGGCCTGTGCTTCGACTGCGCCCCGGACACCGCGGCCGAGGCGGCGGCGGCGCAGCGGCGCGGCCTCAACGACATGGTGTCGGAACGGGCCTACCAGGTCGGCCAGCAGTCCGGCGCGGAGTTCGACGTCCGGACGCCGCGCCAACTGGTCTGTCCGCAGTGCCAGACGGAGACCCACGGCACGCCGTTCTGCCCCGGCTGCGGGTTCAAGCTGGCGCAGCCCGTCCAGTGCGGGGAGTGCCACAAGGACGTGCCGGAGGGGGCGGCGTTCTGCCCGTCCTGCGGGGCGAGGCGCTGAGCGGCCGGTAGCCGGCAGCCGATGTGACAGGGCGCCCGCGGACCTCGAAGGTCCGCGGGCGCCCTGTCCGTTCGTGCCGGGGCCGTCCGTCGGTTCGGCGGCGGGCCCCGGGGCGGCTCAGCCGTACGACACGTTGGCGCACGGGTCGTCGTCCGCCGAGCGGGCGGTGCCGCTGACGCTGGTCGGCAGCGGGGCCGGGACGCCCGGCGCGCCGGGCGCCGAGGTGGCGGCGGAGGCCGGGTTGGCGGCGGCGAAGTCGTGGCCGAGCACCACGCTCAGGCCCCTGCCGCCGGGCTCGACGGTCGCCCCCGGGAAGAGCTTGGCGACCGCCTCGGCATTGGTGCGCTCGCCGGTGCCGTACTCGACCACGGTGGTGCTGCGGGGCTTTCCGCCCGCGTTGCCGACGGTGGTGACGGTGTAGCCGGCGCCCTTGACGGCCTCGGCGCCCTTGTTGCCGATGCCGCTCTCGCCGGTGCCGTTGAGGACGGCGACCTTGACGTCCGCGTTCTTGGCGGCCGCCGTGGGGGAGGGCGTGGCCTCGGCCGCGGGCGGGGTGCTGGGGGCAGCGGAACCGGTGGCGGCCGGGCTCTGGGCGCTGGCGTCCTGGCCGTCGATGGTGCGGTCGGCCTTGAGCGCGGCCCAGAGCTGGTCCACGTCGGGGTGGACCAGGGCGACCCGGGGGCCCTCGTAACGCCACGGCGCGGTCAGGAACTTGACGTCGTGCAGGTCGACGTCCTTGATCGACATGGCGAAGGACATCAGCTTGGCGGCCGAGCCGAGGTCGGGGTCGACGGTCAGCGACTTGGTCGCCGCGTCGGCGAGCGGCAGCAGGGTCGTAGGGTCCATGCCGCGGGACTTGACCTCCTTGATGAGGGAGGAGAGGAACGCCTGCTGGCGCTTGGTGCGGCCGATGTCGGAGCCGTCGCCGATGCCGTGCCGTACTCGGACGAAGTCCAGCGCGGACTGGCCCTCGACCTTCTGCTTGCCCTTGGCGAAGATCAGCTTGCCCTTGTGGCCGAGGTTGGGGTTGAGGTCCCCCTCGTAGACGTTGTTCGGCAGGCAGACCTCGACGCCGCCGACGGCCTGGGTCATCGAGGCGAAGCCGCCGAAGTCCACCACGATGGTGTGGTCGACCCGCAGGTTGGTGAGCTTCTCGACGGCGTTCTGGGTGCAGGCCGGGTTGCCCTGGTCGGTGTTGCCCACCGAGAAGGCGCTGTTGAACATCACATTGGTCTGTTCCTTGGTCCACTTGCCGTTGGGGAGCTTGCACGGCGGGATGTTGACCAGGGAGTCGCGGGGGATCGAGATGCCGACGGCGTGCTTGTGGTCGGCGTAGACGTGCAACAGGATCGCGGTGTCCGAGCGGGCGCCGTCGTCCCCGCCGCCGCCCAGGTCGCTGTTGCCGTTGCCGCGGCTGTCCGAGCCGATCAGCAGCACGTTGACCGGGGTGCGGCCCTGGGCGTCCGGGGCGGCGGCCTCCGGGCGGTCCTTGCTGAGGGCGTCGCGGTCGAAGGTGGTGATGTTGCTGTTCAGGCGGTAGTAGACGGCGCCGCCGGCGAGGACCAGCAGGGCGGTGCAGCCGGCCGTGATCCAGAGCACCTTCTGCTTGGTGCTGCGCTTGGGCTTCGGCTTGGCCCGGCCGGCGGGGCGGCCGCCGGGTATGTCCTTACCCGAACCGTCCTTGCTCGAACCGTCGTTGTCCGTGCCGGACTTACGGTTCGCCGCTCTGCGTCCGCCCGCCCGGCGCGGCGAATTCTCGGTCTCGGTGGAACCCCTGCGACCCGACACGGCGTCATCCTCCACAGTAGCCACGGAACCCCCGTCGGAGCGGTGGCTTGCGTGGTACTGGGTCGGAGTGGATCCGGGCCGTCCCGTCGCTAAACTTTTACACCGCTGTAGAAACTTCAGTGGAGCATACTAAGCGTAGATGAGAAAAATACTGGTCAGGCCATCAGAGAAGGTCGACCGGGTCCCGTCTCCGCTGCTCCGTACCCGCACGAGGAGCACGATGACTCACCGGATCGCACGTTCGATAGCCGGCGCCCTGGTGGCACTGCTGGCCGCCGTCGGCCTCAGCGCCGCGGCGTCGAGCGCGACGGCGGTGGCCGCACCCCGGACCGCCGCGAGCGGCACGGCCGTGGCCGGCGCAGCGGCGGCCGGATCCGCCGCCCCGGCCGCCGTTCCCGTCGCTGTAGCCGTTGCGCAGGGCGCAGCGGAGCAGCAGGTCGCGCACAGCGCGGCCAAGACGGAGAAGAAGAAGTCCGGCTTCTTCGCCAAGCTCGGCAAGTTCCTGCTGGTCGTGGTCATTCTGATCATCCTGTTCATCATCCTGGTGATCTGGGGCATCGTTCACCTGGTGCGCAAGCTCTTCCGCCGCCGCTGAGGCGCTGAGCGGTCGGTTGACCATGGCCCGTCCCCTCTGCCGAAACGGCGCCCGGGACGGGCCACTTGGCCGTGATTGGCCCTGTCCCGCCCGGCCGCGCCGCCCCAGGATGGGCGGCATGAGCGACTTCCCCCGGAACGCCGGCACCGACGCGCTGCACCCCGAGAGCCGGATCGTCCACCCGCCGCTGGCCGGACTCGGCGGCGGTCGGCCGATGGGCGTCCCGCTGCACCAGAGCCACCTGTACGCCTTCGAGACCAGCGACGCGCTCAGCGCCTCCTTCACCGGCCCCGACGGGGCGTTCGTCTACAACCGGTACGGCAACCCCACCGTCCGCTCGCTGGAGGACGCCGTCGCCGACCTGGAGGGCGGCACCGGCGCCCTCGCCACCGCCTCCGGCATGGGGGCGATCAGCACCGTGCTGCTCGCCCTGCTGCGCTCCGGCGACCACCTGATCGCCCAGCGGAGCCTCTACGGCGGGACGTTCGCGCTGCTGGCCGACCTCGCCGAGCGGTGGGGCGTCGAGGTCACCCACGTCTCCGGCGCCGACCCGGACGAGGTCGCCGCGGCGCTGCGGCCCACCACCCGGCTGCTGCACCTGGAGACCGTCTCCAACCCGACCACCTGGGTCACCGACCTGCCCGGGCTGATCGCGGTCGCCAAGCGGGCCGGGGTGCTCAGCGTGGTCGACAACACCTTCGCCACCCCGCTGCTGTGCCGCCCGATCGAGCACGGCGCGGACGTGGTCGTGCACTCGGCCACCAAGTACCTGGGCGGGCACTCGGACGTGCTCGCCGGGATCGCCGTCTTCGCCGACGCCGGACTCCACCGGAAGGTGTGGCACTACGGGACCGAACTCGGTGCCAGCGCCGACCCCTTCGCCGCCTGGCTCACCCTGCGCGGCCTGCAGACCCTGGCGCTGCGGGTCCGCCGCCACTGCGACACCGCGCTCGACCTGGCCACCCGGCTGTCCGCCCACCCGGCCGTCGCCGCCGTCCACTACCCGGGCCTGCCCGACCACCCCGACCACGAACTCGCCCGCCGCCTCCTGCCCGACGGCCACGGCGGCGTCCTCGCCTTCGACCTGGCGGGCGGCCGGGAGGCGGCCCGGGCCTTCACCGAGTCGGTCCGGCTGGCCGCGCTGGCGCCCTCGCTGGGCGGCGTCCACACCCTGGTGGTCCACCCGGCCAGCACCTCGCACCGGCAGCTGTCGGACGAGGAGTTGGCGGCGGTGGGGATCGGCGCGGGGACGGTGCGGGTGTCGGTCGGCATCGAGCACCCGGAGGACCTGTGGGCGGACGTGGAGCAGGCCCTGGCGAAGGCATGACGGCCGGCCACCGGGGTGGGGACGAGCACGTCCGGTCGGTCGTGTGGCGCGAGGAGGGGTCCGGTTCCGTCTCCGCCGCTGCTCGGGATCGACGGCGTAGTGGCCGGTCATCCCGGGCCGGAGGGCCGTCAGCGGGGCTTGGGGCGGGCGGCGAGGAGGGCGATGTCGTCCTCGGCGGCGGGGGCCGGGGGTGGCGCGAGGGAGTGCAGGACGGCGTCGAGGAGTTCGTCGAGGTCGCCGGTGGCGGGGAGGCGGAGGGCGGCGAGGCGCGCCAGTGAGGTGTCGATGTCCTCGTGGCGGCGCTCGACCAGGCCGTCGGTGTAGAGGAGCAGGGTCTGCCGGGGGTCGAGCGGGTAGGTGGACTGCTCGTAGCCGCCGAGGCCGGTGCCGAGCGGCGGGCCGGTGGGCACGTGCAGCAGCTCGGTGGGGTGCTCCGGGGTGATCAGGGCGGGTGGCAGGTGGCCGGCGCTGGAGAGCGTCCAGCGGGCGCGGCCCGGGTCGGCGAGGGCCAGCAGGCAGGTCGCGGGGCGGGCGGTGTCGTCGGCCGAGATGACGTGGTCGAGCTGGCGCAGGATGCGGTGCGGGGGCAGGTCCATGCCGGCGATGTCGCGCAGCGCCGAGCGGTAGTGGCTCATGTCGACGGCGGCCTCGACGCCGTGCCCCATGACGTCGCCCATCGCCAGCAGGGTGCGGCCGAAGGGCAGCCGGACCGTCTCGTACCAGTCGCCGCCGACCACCGTGCTGCTGCCGGAGGGCAGGTAGCGGGAGGCGAGGGCGAGGTTCTGGTGCGGGTTGCCGGGCTCGCTCAGCAGGGCCCGCTGGAGTTCCAGGGCGATGCCCTGGGAGCGGGTGTAGCTGCGGGCGTTGTCGATGCCGGTGGCGGCGCGGGCGGCGAGGTCGCCGAGCAGGGCGGCTTCGTCGGGGGTGAAGGCCGGGGTGGCGGCGGTGCGGCCGAGGGTGAGCAGCCCGACCAGGCGGCCCCGGGCGATGAGCGGCAGGACGAGCAGCGAGGCGGCGCCGGCCGGGCAGGCGTCCTGGGGGCCGGGGTCGGCGAGCACGGCGACGCCGCTGGCCAGGCTGCGGGCGGCGGCCGAGCCCTCGCGGTGGCGCACGGACTCGCCGGGGCGGGCCAGTTCGGCGCAGGCGGCGTCCAGTTCGGGCACGGCCCGGACCGCGGCGCGGTGCAGCCGCCGGGAGCCGGGCCGGCCGGGCCGGCTGGGTTCGGCCTCGGGCGGGAGCACGTCGACGACGGCGAGGTCGGCGAGGGCGGGCACGGTGAAGGCGGCGAGTTCGGCGCAGGTGGTGCCGATGTCGAGGGTGGTGCCGATCCGTTCGGCGGCGGCGTTCAGCAGGGCGAGCCGGGCGCGGGCCTGCTCGAGTTCGCGCAGCTGCTCGCGGGCCGGGTCGGGGTCGTCCAGGACGACGACGATCACGCCGGTGGTCCGTCCGGCGTGGCGCAGCGGCCGGTAGCGCACCCGGAGGCCGGGCGGGACGGGGGAGCCGGCGCCGTCGGGGCCGCCGGTGGCGTGTTCGCGGTCGTGCCCGTCGGTGAGGACGCGGCGCAGGGCGGGGACGGCGCCGGCGAAGGCGGTGGCCTCGGCGGCGCGGCCGAGCAGGTCGGCGCGGCGCAGTCCGGTGACGGCGGTGAAGGCGGGGTTGAGGTACTGCCAGCGCAGCCGGTCGTCGAGGAGGGCGACGCCGACGGGGGCGGTGGCGAGCACTTCGCGCAGCAGGTCCGGGTCGTGGTCGGGGTTTTCGGTACCGGGGTCCTCGACTCCGGGGTTCTCGGTTGCGGGCCCCTGGGTTCCGGGGCGGTCACTGCCGGTGACGGAGCCGAGGCGCGCGGCGATGGCCGCCGCGGTCGCCGCCGCGGAGCGGGCGTCCGGGGGCGGGGTGCCCTCGGTTCGGTTGCCGTGCCGGAAGTGCATAGGTCCATGATCACGCGCCGGGGCGCGGCGCGCCCACAACTGGGTGAAACCTTGACTGCTCGGAGACACCGTTGTAGCAGAGCGTCGCTGTTTGCGTGCGCGCACACGCACTTGTAGAGTGCGTGCACACGCACACAGTCATTCGGCTTCCGGCAGCGCCCGGCAGCCGGGAGGAGGGCCCCATGGCAGACACCCCGATGAACGGCACCCGGATCGTCCTGATCACCGGCACCTCCTCCGGGATCGGCCTCGCCGCCGCCGTGGCCGCCGCCCGGGCCGGCTTCCGGGTGGTCGCCACCATGCGCGACACCGGCCGGGCCGGGCAGCTGCTCCGCGCCGCGGAGACGGCGGGCGTCGCCGAACGGATCGAGATCGAGCGGCTGGACGTCACCGACCCGGCCTCCGTCACGGACTGCCTGGACGTCGTCCTCGACCGGCACGGGCGGCTGGACGCGGTGGTCAACAACGCGGGCGCCGGTTTCGTCGGCACGATCGAGCAGGACGGCATGGCGCCGGTGCGCGCCGCCATGGAGGTCAACTACTTCGGCGTGGTCGAGGTGACCCGGGCCGCGCTGCCGCACCTGCGGGCCGCCGGCGGCCGGGTGGTCACCGTGACCAGCGTCGGCGGGGTGGTCGGGCAGCCCTTCAACGAGGCCTACTGCGCGGCCAAGTTCGCCGTCGAGGGCTTCATGGAGTCGCTGGCGCCGGTCGCCGCCGCCGTCGGGGTGGCCGTCACCGTGGTCGAACCGGGCGCGGTGGCAAGCGAGTTCATCGGCAACCAGGGCATCGACGTGCCCGCGCTGGTGGCCGCCGCCGGCCCGTACGGCGACGCCCTCCAGGCGTACGTCGACCGGACGTTGAAGGCCTTCGGCAGCGCCCAGACCCCCGAGGAGGCGGCCGCGCCGATCGTCGAGGTGCTGACCGCCGAGCGGCCGCCGCTGCGGGTGCAGACCTCGGAGGCGGCCCGGGCCTTCGCCGGGGTCAAGCTGGCCGACCTGGACGGCTCGGCGGTGCGGACGATGACGGGCGGTTGGGTCGCGACCGAGGGAGCCTGACACGGGGACGGGGCGCGGGGACGGGGCGCGGGGACGGGCGCGAGGACGGAGATGGGGACGGGCGCGGGGCGGGTCCGCACAGCGGTCCGCGGGTGATCACCGGTCATACTTGGGCGGCGGCGGCGCCGAGGTCGTCCGCAGCCCAGCCCGTCAGCAGCCCAGCCCGTCAGCAGCGCAGACCCGGAGGAACCGATGAGCCCCCACCAGCCGACCAGTCGCCCGGCGGCAGGGGCCCCAGGGGTGCCGTGGAACCGGCAGCGGCTGCGCAGCAACAACGAGTGGCTGCTGCTGGAGCTGCTGCGCACCGGCGGCGGCACCTCGCGCGCCCAACTGGCCCGGGACACCGGCCTGTCCAAGCCCACCGTCTCCGCCGCGCTGGCCGAGCTGGAGCAGGCCGGGCTGGTCCGCGAGGCCGGGCGGGTGGCCCCGGAGCGGGGCCGTACCGCGGTGCTCTACGAGGTCGATCCGACGGCCGGTCACGTGCTCGGCGTCGATGTCGGACGGGCCCGGCTGCGGGTCGCCGTCGCGGACCTGGCCGGCACCGTGGTCGCCCGGCGGGACGTGGCCAACCGGGGCCGGACCGCGGACGCCGTCGCGGACGCGGTGGTCGCCGCCGCGCGCGAGGCGACCGAGGAGGCGGGCCTGGCCGCGGTGGACCTGGTGCACGCGGTGATCGGCACGCCCGGGGTGTGGGACGAGGAGCGGCGCGGCCTCCGGTACGCCACCAGCCTGCCCGACTGGGGCCGGCCGGGGCTGTTCGACCGGATCGGCGAGGGCCTGGGTACGGCCGTCACGGTGGCCAACGACGCCAACCTCGCCGCGCTCGGCGAGTACACCCTGGGGGCCGGGCGCGGCAGTCGGATGTTCGCCTACCTGCTAGTCGGCACCGGGCTCGGGGTGGGGGTGGTGAAGGACGGCGAACTGCTGCTCGGTGCGCACGGAGCGCTCGGCGAGATCGGCCTGGTGCCGCTGCCCGCCCGCCCGGGCGGGCCGGCCGCGACGACGCTGGAGCAGGAGGCGGCGGCGGACGCGGTGGTGCGCACCGCCGGGGAGTTCGGGCTGACCGGGAAGGGCCGGAGCCGGCTGACCGCCAAGCAGGTCTTCGAGCGGGCCCGGGCCGGGGAGGACGCGGCGCTGCGGGCGGTGGAGTGGGAGGCGGACCGGCTCGCCTACGCCGTGGCGGTGCTCTCCGCCGTGCTGGACCCGGACCTGCTGGTGCTCGGCGGGGGCATCGGCAGCAGCGCGGACCTGCTCCTGGAACCGCTGGAGCAGGCCCTGCGCCGCTACGCCCCGATGCGGCCGACGCTCGCCCCGAGCCTGCTGGGGGAGGAGGCGGTGCTCCTCGGCGCGGTCGCCACGGCGCTGGAGACGGCCCGTCCCGAGGTGTTCGAGCGCCGGACGGCGGAGCTGTGACCGCGGGGCCGGTGGGTCGCGGGGATTCCACCGGCCCCGGGGGCGTCGGTCAGCCGGTGGCCAGGGTCAGGCCGTAGGTGCTGAGGATCGGGTTGACCGGCTGGAAGTAGGTCTCGCCGCCGGAGGTGCAGTCGCCGGAGCCGCCCGAGGTCACGCCCTGGGCCTGGTTGCCGGAGATGAACGAGCCGCCGGAGTCGCCCGGTTCGGCGCACACGTCGGTGCGGGTGAGGCCGTAGACGCTGCCCTCGGAGTAGTTGACGGTGGCGTTCAGCTCCTGGACGGTGCCGCAGTGCCAGCCGGTGGTGGAGCCGGAGCGGCACACCGAACCGCCGACCGACTGCTCGGACGAGCCGCTCACCGTCACCGCGCCGCCCGCGTAGTCGTTCACCTGCGGCTGGGCGGTCCAGTCGGATCCGGCCGCCACCCAGGAGTAGTCGTTGCCGGGGAAGGTCGAGCCCTGGAATGTGCCGATCGAACTCCCGTCGGAGGCCGCCGCGTTGGAGCCGGGCTGGCCGCAGTGGCCGGCGCTGACGAAGCCGGGCTGGCCGTTCTGGGTGACCGGGAAGCCGATCGAACAGCGGGCGGAGTTGTCGATGTAGTACGCGTCCCCGCCGCGCAGGTCGGCGAGCGGCCGGGGCGTGGCGGTGGCCCGCTCGACCCGGACCAGGGCGCGGTCCACCCCGGACCGGTCCAGGAAGGCCGTGGTGCGGGCGTCGTCGGCGGACTGCACCACGACGGTGTTGGCGCGGACGTCCACGTACCAGAGCGGGGTGGCGTCCGGGGCGGCGGCCCGGGAGGCGTGGTCGAGCGCGTCCTTGGCCTGGTCCAGGGACTTCAGCGTGTGCCGGACGACGGTGGCCCGGCCGCCGTGGGCGGTGATGGTCCGGGCGGCGGAGGCGTCGGTGGTGGCGACCACCAGGTCGGCCTGCGGTCCGTCGATCCAGGCGCCGGCCCAGCGGTCGCCGAGCGCCTGGGTGAGGGCGCTCTGGACGGCTGCGGCCTTGCCTTCCCGGGCGATCCGGTCGGCGGCGGCCTGCGGGGCGAGCCCGAGGTCGCGCTGCATCGCGTGCAGCAGGGCGGTCGGTACGGCGACCGTGCGGGCGGGGGCGGCTAGGGCGGCGGCTATGGACGGGTCGTCAGCGGGGGCGCTGACGGCGGGTGCTGCGGTGAGCGCGACGGTCGCCAAGGCTGCGGCGACGGCGAGCGCACGGAATCGGAGCATGGGGTCTCCTCGTTCGGCGTGGGGGTTGCCGGAACCGTAGCGATCCGCCTGTGCTAGCCGGAACATGTCATAACGCCCCGCGCTCCGGGGCTATACCCCTGAGCAGCGGGTGGTCGTCGCGTTGGGTAGTCGAAAGATCTCGATCTGCCAACGAGTGGGGAAATCGTGGTCGCCGGGTGTGCGGACCCTGCTTGAATCGCACGCCTCACCCATACGGAACGGAGCGTTCTCCCCTCATGGCTTCACCGATACCCGGGCGCCGTCGGGCGGCCGGCCTGGCCGGATTCGCCGGACTCGTCCTCACCGTCGGTCTGACGCTGACCGGTTGCGACCCGTCGGCGGCCGACGCCAAGCCGACGTCCTCCCCGACGCCCTCCCAGACCGTCGCCGCCGTGCCGAGTGCGGCCACGCCGAGCGCGGCCAGTCCGACGGTCCCGGCGCCGCCGGCGGTCACCCCCTCGGCGCCGCCCACCGCGACCGCCCCGCCGCCGTCCGCCCCGCCCGCCGTGCACCCGCAGACTCCGGCCGCCAAGCCGCAGCCCAAGGTGACCACCGCCCAGCCGCCGACCGACCCGCAGCACACCCAGGCGGCGGGCGGTTCCGAGTGCGAGATCCGCTCCAACGCGGGCAACTGCTACGCGGCCGGGCAGTTCTGCCGGAACGACGACCTGGGCCGGAGCACCCACGACGCGGGCGGGCGGGTGATCTACTGCCGGATGGTCAGCGGAAAGCCGCACTGGCAAGCGTGAGTCACCCGCGGATGTGAGCCCCGACAGGCGTACGCCACCGGCGGGTGCGGCCCGGCTGCTGCCGGGGGTGTCCCAGGGGGTGTCCGACGATTCGCGCCGGACCAGGCCGGAATCGTCGGACACGCCCTACTGCGGGGTGGGGGCGGTGAGCGGGGCGAAGGTCTGCCGGAGGTCGACGACCGTGGTCGGGCCCTTCACCCAGGCGAGCGGGGCGTGGTGCACCCGGACCCCGGCCGGCTCCCGGAGCAGCGCCTCGCCGGCCGCGTTCTGCGGCCACTCCACCGAGCCGGTGGCGGTCCGCGCGGGGATGAGCCAGTAGTCGCCCCGGGTGTACTCGCCGCCCGGTCGGAAGTACGCCTGGACGCCGTCCTCCAGGTCGAGCCAGGCGCCCTCCTGGAGCTGCAGGGCACCGCCGGCCAGCGGCAGGGCATCCCGGCCGCGGGGTGCCCGGTGGTCCCAGCGGCGCAGGAACGGGTGGCGTCCGGCCAGCCGTCCGACCTCCGGCACGGGTTCGGCGGACAGCCGCACCCGGCGCCCCGGCAGGTCGGTCTCCTCCACCTGGAGCAGGTTCGCCGCCTCGCCGCGGCTGACGTACGCGCTGTCCGCGACCTCGACCCAGTCGCCGACCGAGAGGCTGAGCTTGTCGTCGTCGCCCAGCGTGGTGAGGTCGACCCAGACGCCCTCGATCGAGGCGATCGGCAGGGCGACCGAGCCGTTCTCCCGGGACCACTTGAACGTGGCGCCGCCCTCCGCCGAGCCGCCGTGGTGGACCTCCACCCGGTACAGCTGGTTCTCCGGACCCCGGTAGCCGGCCTCGGGGTGGGCCAGGCACGGGTCTTCCGCCCGCTCCGGCCGCCGGGCGCGTGCGGCCAGCAGCCCGCCCGGCCGCTCCTGCGCCCCGGCCCACGCGTCGAAGGCCTCCCGGACCCGGGACACCCCGCCGTCCGGAACGCTCAACTCCGAGGCGGGCAGGGCGAGTACCTGCCAGACGAGCTTGGCCCGGGCCGCCGTGTCGGGCATCGCCGCTCCGAGCGCGACCTCGCGGATCTCCGGGTCCTCCACGGCGGTGACGCTGCGCTCCCAGACCTTCAGGTAGACCAGGAACGGGAATTCGCCGGGCAGCCGGTCGCCGGCGCGCTCCTGGTCCCGGTAGGCGTCGGGCTGGTCCCAGTACGTCCAGCCGGCGGGCGCCTCCCGGGCGACGCCGTCGTGGCTCCGGCCGCCGTCGTTGCCCTGGCCGCCGTCGTCGGGCACGGCGGTGCCGGGCTCCGGCCGGTCGGCCTCGCACAGGAGGCCGTCCACGTAGTAGCGGCCGCCGCCGATGGTGAGGTCGTCCACGTCGTGGTTGCCCGGCACGTAGCCGATCGCGAATCCGGCCGCTGCGGCCGGTCCGCCGCGGCGGCCGATCAGGTCAGCGGCGAGCGTGCGCAGCTGGTACCGCTCGATCGCGGCCTGCTCGTTGGCGTCGGCGTCGAGCTGGACCCGGCCCTGCTGGGTCAGCACCGCGGAGTAGTGCTTGCCGGGCCGGAAGGTCAGGCGCGAGAAGTCTGCGTGCACGGTTTCCCTTTCGGAATCACTCGGAGCGGGTCGGCTCGGAGCGGGTCAGGAGGCGTGGAAGACCCCGGCGTCGGTGCCGGCCGGGGTGTACTCGGCGAGCCGCGCCCGCAGGTTGTCCTCGCGCTGGGGCTGGAACAGGTCGTGGAAGGCGCCGAGTTCGGAGCGGTCCTCGGCGCCGCGGGTGATCTCCGGCGCGCACCCGGCGGCCAACTGGCCGTAGCCGGGCGTGCCGTACCGCAGGCTGGTGAACAGCGGGCGGACCCGTCCGGCCTCCAGCTCGCGCAGCCGGGCGGCCTGCGCCGGGTCCAGCTCGCCGCGCTCGACCAGCTCGGTCACCGCCGAGCGCACAAGGTCCGGCTGGCACTCGTACCGGCGCGGGGTGCGCGAGCACGGCGGGACGTAGCAGAACCGCAGGCAGCCGGTCGAGCGGCGGGCCACCCGCAGCCGCCCGGTGAACACGCAGTCCTCGGCGATCGGCACGGCGTGGGTGTGCACCTCGCCGACCACCGTGGAGCGGTGGGCGTGCAGCAGTGCGTAGGCGTGCTCGCAGTCGGGCCCGGAGAGCGCCGGGCGCTCGGACCCGGTGGCGTCCAGGATGCTGTCGGAGAGGTGGATCTCCAGCGGGTCGGTGTCCACCTCGTCGCCGACGACCTGGATCGTGCCCAGGATGCTGCGCTCGATCGTCACGCAGGCGGTGGTGTGGTCCAGCACGAGGCTGGGCTCCTGCGGCGAGTGCGGTTCGCAGTGCGGCTCCAGCGACCAGCCGGGCACCAGGGTGCAGTGCCGCAGGGTGACGGAGGCCAGCGGTCCGGTGACGTTGACCCCGCGACCGGTGATCAGCAGCCCGTCCAGGACCAGGCGCCCGCCCGGGCAGACGCCCCGGACGTTGAGCGCGTCCGGCCGGTTGCTGTACCAGTCGAGCAGCCGGATCACCGGCCGGGTGCCCTCGGCGGCGCGCAGTTCGAGGCGGTCGTCGGCCGCCAGGTCGAAGTCCAGCTGCTCCTGGTAGGCGCCGCTGTGGGTGATCTCGATGACGGCGGCGCCGCCCGCGCTGCCGGACTCCTGGTCGGCGCGCCACTGCTGGTAGGCGTCGTTGATCCGCTCGAACGGCGCGCCGGGGCCGACCTGGTAGACCGTCCGGTGCCGGACCTCCGGGCGGTCGCGCGGGTACTCCCCGCCGCCGGTGTCGTCGCCGAACGCGTAGTGGTAGTCGACCCAGACGCCGCGGCGCGGGGCGGAGCGGGCGCCGAAGGCGATCCGGCCGAGCAGCGGGTCGACGGCGACCTGGCCGCGCGCGGGCCGGTACGTCCAGTCGCTCAGGTCGGCCACCGTGATCTCGGCGGGCGGGACGGGCTCCTGGGAGCCGTCGCGCCAGATGGCGAAGCTCTTGCCCGGCCCGTAGAGGTCGGCCAGGCGCTCGGCGAGCTGCCGGCGCCGGATCGGGGCCGGCACGTTGTCGATCGTCGCGAGGTGGGTGGTCGACGGTTCCGGCTCGGGTTTGGTGACCAACTGGGCGTCATTGCCGAGGACCGAGAAGGTGAAGAGGTTCCGGGCCCGGTCGATGCAGTACGCGGGCGCCCGGGTGACCGGGTACGGCTGCAGCCGCCAGACGTACAGGGCGACACCGGCCGGGGTGTAGCCGCCCTGGCGGCGGGTGGAGGCGGCCCGGCGGACGTCGACGGTGTGCGCCTGCCCGTCGAATGGCCCGCCGAGCAGGTCCAGCTCGGCGCCGCGCCGCACGTCGACCAGCCGGCCCCGGCCGAGCCGCTGCCGGTCGGCCGGCTCCTCGTCCGGGCGCAGCAGCCGCACCGGCTGGGTGCCGCCGAGCAGCCGGGAGAGCTCCACCGCCCGGGCCGGCCAGTCGGCGACCGAGGCGGACAGCTCCTCCAGCAGGGCCAGCGTGCCCTTGCGCCGGCGGTTGGCGACGGTGTTCGCGACATCGTGCCGCGGCGCCAGCCGGGCGGCGAGCCGGTCGCGGGCCGCGGCCCGCTCCGGGGAGGCCCCGCCGTGCAGGCCGGTGGCGAGCACCGCCTCGTAGCCGGGCAGGATCCGGTAGCCGACCAGGTCGGCGAGGTAGGCGACGGCCCAGTCGGCGGCGGTCTCCACGAACCAGTCCTGGTAGCCCTGTTCGACGCCGCTGCGGACGACGTCGACCTGCTCGGCGATGACGGCCAGCAGGGCGCGCAGGGGCTCGCCCGCCTTGGCGTCCCGCAGTCGGTGCCACTGCGGCAGCAGCTCCACCAGCCCGTCCGGTTCTCGACTCATGCGCCCGCCTCGCTTCGCTCGGCAGGGGCATTCGCCCACACGCACCTCTTGATCATTCGCTCGCTGCGCTCGCTCATCGGACGACCTCCTTGAGGATCAACGTGTCGGGCAGGTTCGGTGAGAGCAGGGCGAGTTGGGCCGGGCGGATGCCGCGGAACACCGTCACCACGCGGCCGGGCGGCAGCGGCCGGGTGTCGGTGACGGACGGGTTGAGGCGCAGCAGCTCGGCGATCGAGATGCCGTTGCGGGCGGCGACCTCGGTGAGGGTCTCCGGGTCGGGGCCCCGCACCCGGTACCGCTGTTCGTCGTGGCGGGCGAGTCGGGCCGGGACGGTCGACTGCGGCTGGGCGAGCTGCTCGGACAGGTGCTCCAGGCCCTCCGGGGTGAGACTTCCGGGCACGCCCGTGAAGGCGTCGACCTCGACCCAGTCCACACCCGGGACGGCCTGGGCCGCGGTGAGCACCTCGGACAGGTGGGCGCTCTGGCCGAGTTGGCGCCCGGCGTAGCCGAGCCGGTCGAGCAGGGCGCGGCGCAGCGCCGGTTCGACCAGGTCCCAGGAGTGGTCCGGGTCGACCTTGACGCTCAGGGCGACGACCAGCAGGACGAGTTCGCGCAGCGCGACCTCGACCGGCAGCCTCGGGTCGCCGTAGGTGGTCAGCGAGGACCGCAGGGTGCGGATCAGGTCGGAGTCGGCGGTGAGCGGGATGTCGTCCACCCCGGCCACCGTGACGTGGACGAGCTCCCGCCTGCCGTCCGGGAGACGGGTGGCGCTCGCGCGCCCGATGCCGGCCCGGGAGCGGGTGAAGTCCTCGTAGTCGGGCACCGAGACCAGCCGGTCCAGGGCGGTGACGGCGAGCGGGATGGTGCGCCTGGCCAGGCCCGGGCCGTCCGGTCCGGCGCCGCCGGTGGCGGGCAGCGGGTTGACGACGGCGGAGACGCCGAGCGGGCGGGTGGTGAGCTGGGTGATCCGTCCGGCGCCGACGTTGCCGCTCTCGCCGATGCCGATCCGGTAGCGGGCGCGGACGTTCTCCCGGCCGGTGGGCAGGCGTGAACCGTGCACGCCGTTGCCGAAGGTGACGGTGGTGCGGCCGTCGGAGGCGGTCGCGGTGACGTAGACCTGTTCGTCCGGGCCGCGCCCGGCGAGGCTGTCGACCTCGTGCCAGCGCACCCCGTCGACCCGGACCTCCAGGGTGCTGCTCGCGCCCCTGGGGGTGTCGGCGGCGAGCCAGGTGAGCGGCGACTGCCACAGCGTGAAGCGCTGGCCGGGGACGCCGGCGTCGCCGCTGCCGATGGCCTCGTCGCGGGTGGCGCCCTGAGTGGCGCGGACCACGTTGCCGAGCACCTGGACGGTGTCGCGCCGGTAGCGGTAGGCGAGGGGGGCGCTGAGCGTGATGCTGGTACGGACGGTGTCCCCAGGCAGGAGCGGGTCGACGCCCTGCTCGACACCGGCGATCATGGCGAGTTCGGTGCCCCGGACCCCGGTGGTGTTCGGGATGTCGGTCCGCTCGCCGCCGACCGCGATCCACCGGCCCGGGGTCAGCCTGCCGTAGAGCCGGGCGAGTTCGATGCGGTCGCCGCGGACCTCCTCGGTGACGGGCTCGTCGGCGAGCCGCAGCGACTCGCCGCGGGCGTAGACGGTGGCGTCCCGGATGTCCGAGAGCTGGGTGTCCTTCTCGTCCAACCACGGCTGCTGCAGGGACAGTTCGGTGACCTTGCCGGTGATGCCGAAGTCGGCGCGGGAGATCACGCGCACGTCGGTGACCCGGGTGATGACCTCGGCGAGGTCGCGGCTGCCCGGGATGCCGCCGTCGATCCCCTTGCGCGGGCGCTGGATGACCACCCAGCTGCCGGGCGCGATCTGGTCGTAGACGGCGTCGAGGGTCAGGATGGTGCCGGAGACCGGTTGCAGCTTGGTGGTGAACACCACCTCGACCGCGGGCGGCGACTCGTCGGTGGCGGTGTAGCGGTGGACCCGGACGTTCAGTTCGCCGGACTCGCCGGTCTTCTCCTGGCCCGGGTCGAGCTGGTAGTCGAGCGCGGTGCCGGGCCCGCCGGCGACCTTCACGTGGACGCGCCCGTCGGCCTGCGGGCGGGACACGAAGACGGTGCGTTCGGGGAGCTTGGCCAGGAACTCGGCGCTGACCCCGGCCTCCGGGCCGGGGGCGGGCACGGCGGCGCGCGCGGCGGCGGCGTGCGGGTTCGGCGTCGGCGCGGGCGGCTCGGTGGTGACCACCTTGACCTGCCCCGGCCCGAGGGTGAAGGTGTGGTCCCACGGCAGCGAGAAGGCGTTGTGCGTCAGGCTGCCGGCCTCGACGTAGGTGAAGTCGGCGGTCTTCGGGACGGCGCCGGCGGTGTCGAAGTTGACCCGGACGCCGATCAGCGTGCTGCCGGAGAGCGGCCAGTCCACGTAGCGGTCGATCCGGCCGTCGTTACCGAAGACCGGCTTGAGCGGCGCGGTGGCGCCGAACGGGGTGGCGACCACCCGCATGGCCTGGATCTCGTGCACGGCGAGCGGCGCGGTCAGGTCGACCTGCCGCCAGGCGGGGTAGAGGCCGTCGCGCAGCCGGGGATCGAGCGCGGACAGCAGCTGGACGCCGAGGTCCGAGCCGGGCGCGAACAGGCGCTGCGGGTCACGGGCGAGGTCCCGGGCGCTGAGCGGGGGGCGGGTGGGGGCGGTGCGCAGCGCCGCCAGCACCGAGCCGAGTCCGCGGACGGCCGGGTCGGCGGTGCCGGTACCGGGAGGGTTCGGCCCGGGCATGTCGGGGGCCTGCTTCGGCTCCAGCTGGTGGGCGCGGTCGCGCAGGCCGGACAGCTTCTCCCCGAGGTCCTCGAACCAGCCGGCCACCGGCTTCTGGGAGCGCGCCAGCTCGGCGGCCTCGGCGGTGCGGGCGATCACCGGGGCGAGCCGGTCGGCGAAGTCCGCGGGGGTGCTCAGCGGGCCGGACGGCCGGTCGAGGTCGGCGCGCAGCGGGGCCAGCACCTGGTCGTCGAAGTCCCAGAGGATCCGGCTGTGCCCGGGCCGGGGGTTCGGGGCGTTCTCGGAGACGGTGATCCGGTCCGCCAACTCGGCGCGCAGGTCCTTGAGGGTGCGCAGGTCCCGGGGCAGCCCGATCACCGTGACGTCGTTCTCGCGGTCGATCCGCACCTCGGGCACCAGCCGCAGGGCCCGGTGGACCGGGTCGGCGGCCTTGTCGGCGCTGAACACGAACAGCAGCCGGTCGCCGGGCTTGATGTTGTTGGCGGTGCCGGCGGCGAACAGCTCGGCCCGCCCGCCGGGGTTCAGCTGCGCGGGCGTCAGCTGGTACGGGCGGCGGAGCAGCACCGCCAGCTCGTTCCAGGCGGAGCGGGCGGCGAGGTCCTCGGCGGTCTCGAAGGACTGCGGGTCCTCGCCGGGGCCGGGGACGCTCTGGCTACGGGCACCGCGCGGGATGGTCACCGTCGGGTCCTCGGCGGCCTGCGGGTCGCGGTCGAGCGTGTAGGCGAGGTAGGTGTCGGCGGCGACGCCGGGCCGGGGCCGGTGGCCGACCAGCCGGCCGAGCAGGGTGAGCGAGCCCTCCTCGGTGGCGGTGCGCAGGTAGCCCTCGTTGGCGATCCGCTCCGAGTAGAAGGTGAGCACGTCGGCGAGCACGGCCCAGGAGTCCAGCAGCGCGATCGCCGGGTCGTCCGGGGTGCGGACGGTCAGGTCGCGCAACGCCGGGTAGGCGGGGCCGGACAGCCGGGCGAGCAGGCTGGCCAGGAACTCCCCGTGGCTGCCGACCCGGTAGCCGATGGCGTCCAGCCCCGGCGGGTTGAACAGCGGGACGGGCGTCGCGGTGGCGGTGCCCGCACAGCCGCAGGTGCACTGGCCGCTCATCGGCCACCTCCGATGACGATCGAGAGCCGGCCGTTCTCCGGCCGGTCGGGGTCGTTGTCGCAGCCGGCGACCTCCAGCGCGCCGAGCCGCAGCAGTCCGTCGGCGAGCTCGCCGTCGTCCCGCCCGAACTGCCGCCGCAGCCGGGTGACCCGGGCACTGACCACGCCCGGGACGGCGGCGGCCGCGGCCACCAGCCGGGAGACCCGCACCGGCTCGCCGAAGCCCAACGCGTCCGGGTGGAAGAAGCCGAGGCGGCCGTCCGGAAGGGCGCGCGATCCCAGCACCTGGCGCAACTCGGCGAGCACGTGGCCGCGTTGGTAGCCGGCGGCGGCGCAGACCTGCAGTTCGATGTCGAGCGGCACCACCAGGGCGGGGCGGACAACCAGGTCGTGGCCGATCCGGCGGTACGCCTCCAGGGCGTGCCCGACCGCTTCGAGCAGGGCGGTGTCCGCGGTGGCGTGCCCGTACGGCTCGACGGCGACGTGCACCTCCTGGGCGCTGCCGGTCCAGCGGAGTTCGGCGGCGGCCCGCCGGACGCCCGGCAGGGCTGCGGCCAGCTCCGCGTAGTCGGCGGCGGTGACGGCGCGCAACCGGGTGCGGCTCAGTGCGAGCGGGGCCGACTGCCGTACCTGGTCGAGCGGTTCGGGATCGGTGCCGCCGCTCGCGGGCATCGGGTTGCGGACCCGGAGCAGCGCGTCCTGCGGCGGTGTGACGGTGCCGCGCCCCCTCGGGCGGGGCGGCTGGTCCTGGCAGACCACCAGGTGGGTGATGGCCTCCGCGCCGACGTTGCCGGCCGTGCCGTTGCCGATCCGGTAGGCGACCCGCAACTCCGCGCCGGGCTGCGGCGGTTGACCGTGCCGCCCGTCGCCGAAGCGCAGCGCGAGGCGGCCGTCGTCCTCCGGCTCGCCGACGAAGTGCCGGTCGCGCGGGCCGTCGGCGAGGAGGTCCCGGCGGGGCGTCCACTCCTGGCCCCCGGCGGTGGCCCGGACGGCGGGCAGCGCGGCACGGGGGTCCTGGGCGGCGATCCCGGACGCCGGGCCGGCCAGCGCGGGGGAGTCGGGGTCGAGCCCGGAGGCGA
The DNA here is from genome assembly GCF_042884005.1 of Kitasatospora sp. NPDC058162. Taxonomy (NCBI): domain Bacteria; kingdom Bacillati; phylum Actinomycetota; class Actinomycetes; order Kitasatosporales; family Streptomycetaceae; genus Kitasatospora; species Kitasatospora sp. NPDC058162. The sequence continues at coordinate 32,052 of NZ_JBHVUS010000008.1, read as the reverse complement.
ACCGCCCGCCCCAGCTCTGTGCCACCTCCCAGACGCCAGGCCGCTGGAGCACCCCGCCGGAGCGGGCCCGGGCGGTGAGCACCTCCAGGCGGCGCAGCTTGGCGGCGAGCAGTCGGGTGCGGCGGGCCAGCAGTTCGCGCAGTCCGGCGGCGGGCCGGTCCGCGAGGTGCAGCTCGCGCACCACCTGGGCCCCGAACAGCAGGGTCAGTTCGGCGAGTTCGGCGCGGGAGAGGGAGTGGCCGCAGTCCGCCCGGTGCCACAGCTCCTCCAGCCGCTGCCGGACCCGTTCGGGGATGCCGGCGAGCAGGACGGCCTGCCGGGCGCAGACGTGTGCCCGGTCCGGGTAGGCCGCAGCCTGGGTGACCGGCGCGTAGCGCAGCACCGGGCGGAAGGGCTGTGGCAGGACGGGGTAGCGGGTCTGGTCGAGCAGCGTCTCCAGGGCCGCCGCCTGGGCGTCGGCCGTGGGCGGCTCGACCACGGCCCCCTGGCCGTCCGGGCCCTCCGCGTTCGCGTCCGGGGCGAGCTGGATGCCCAGCCCGGCCCGTCGGACCGCCGCCTCGCCGAGCAGCGCGTACAGCTCGCGGACCTGTTGCGGGCCGAGCTGGCGGCCGGCCCTGGTCCGGTCGAGCAGTTCGTGGATCGCCTCCGCCGCGGGGCTGCCCCCGGTGCGGTCCGCGCAGCCCGAGCCGCAGCCGCAGCCGTCCGGCCCGCAGGGCGCCACCCGGACCGGCTCCGGCGGCACCGCGAAGGTCTCCGGGGCTTCGCCGCAGAAGGTGAGCGAGCGGCCGTGGTCGACCAGGACGACGTTGCCGCGGGCGACGCTCACGTCGGTGATCGGCCCGCAGTCGCTCCCGCCGCGCGCGGACAGGCAGACCGGGAAGGCGAGGGCGTCCTCCGGCGCCCACTCGACCTCGACCACGGGTTGCTGGTACAGCTCGTCGACCAGGTGGGTGACCGAGGTGAGCCGGACGGCCTGGCGGTGTGCGGGGTCGGCGTCGGCGGCGGCGCCGGTGCGAGGGCCGAGCACCTCCTCGACGACCAGCAGGTCGCCGGGGCGCAGCGCCAGGTGCCGGGTGCGGTCCTCCGGCCGGTCGGCCTCGTGCCAGTCGTCGCGCAGGGTGGCGGAGGTGACGCCCTTCGGCAGGACGCAGTCCTGGTCGCCCCAGGTCCAGAACCGGATGGTGTTGTGCTCGGGGCGCAGCACCAGGTCCGTTCCGCCGAGCGGCTCGAACACCTCGACCGCCGCGGTCCGGGCGAGCGTGTCCAGTCGGTCGTCCGGAATCACCGTGGACAGCTCCGGGCGTTCCTGCGGGCCGAGCCGGCTGACGTCGACGGCGGCGAAGCGGAAGCCGCCGGGGTGGAGGGTGAGCGGGCGGTCCGTCGTCAGGGCGACGAACGCCCGGGCGTTGCAGCCCTCGTGCACGGCGTAGTCGATCAGTCGGACGTGCCGGCGCACCGACACCCGGCGTCGGGCGGTGTCGAGGTACGCCTCGGTGGCCACCGCGTCCTGCTGGTAGGAGAGCTGGTCGGCGGTGTGGGCGAGCAGCTCGACCAGGGTGATGCCGAGGTCGGGCAGGTGCCGCTCGGTCCAGCCGGGGGTGGTCAGGCTCATCCGGTCCAGCACGAGCCGGCGCAGGCTCTCGTAGTCGCGGGCGGTGTAGTCGATGACGGGGGACGCCGGGGCGGAGGACGGGCAGTTCTCCTCGGTGCGGCAGTCGTAGGGGGAGGGGCAGTCGGCGCCGAAGGAGAACCCGGTGCTCGCGTACCTCGGGTCGAAGCCCGGGTACGGTCGGGTGCCCGGGCGGCCGTAGGCGTCCGCCTCGACCACGGTCAGCCGGTAGCGGGAGGTGTCGCCGGCCCGGTCGAGGGTGACGTGCATCCGGTCGTCCAGCTCCGGGTCGTCCGCGCGCTCGATCTCGACCGCGAGGGCGCGCAGTCCGGTGATCCGGCGGCCGCCGTCGACGCGGATGTTCTCCGGGCCGAGCTCGTCCGGTGCCCGGCCGAGGAAGGCCACGGTCAGCGTGCGCCCGTCGTCGTCCGGCTCGGCGCCGTCCAGGCCGAGCAGGTGCGCCGCGCGCACGTCGGCGCGCCGCAGTTCCGTCCCGCACTGTTCTGTTCCGCACCGTGCCGTCGGACGTTCGGACCGCCCGGTCATGCCGCCACCCCGCCCTCGAACACGTCGTCCCGCTGGGTGCCGGTCCGGCGGACCACGTAGGCCAGTTCGACCCGCACCACGTTGTCCTCGCTCTCCACGTCGAGTGCGGCGATCTCGATGACGTCGCCGAGCCACCGCTGCAGCGCCGCTTGGACGGACAGCTGCAGGGTGGCCGCCAGCTCCGGGCTGTTCGGCGCGAAGACCAGGTCGAGCAGCCCGCAGCCGAAGTCCGGGTGCATGACCCGCTCGCCGGGGCTGGTGAAGAGCAACTGCTCGATCAGGTCGCGTACGTGGTCGTCGTACGCCGCCTCGGCGGTGCGCCCGCGGCTGTCGATCCGGAACGGGAACGCGAGGTCCGTCCGTGCCGGACCCGGCAGCGGAGCCGTCGGCCCGGCGCCGGGCCCGGGCTGCTGCGCGGCGTGCGCCCCCCTGGTGTTCACGGGCCCGGTGCTCATGCGCCCTCCGCCCGCTGCTGGACGACGGTCACGATCGGCGGCCCCTGCGGGACCTGCTCGGCGCTCTGGCACAGCCCGGTGGCGGACTGCGGCAGGGCGGGGGAGCCGTTCACCCGGATCCGGGCGGACGGCACCACCCAGCGGACCGTCACGCAGGGCTGCGGCTTGCCGGCCACGCTGAACGGGCAGCCGGTGACGGTGTACGGGTCGGCGGTACTGGTGACCGCCTGGCCGGCGACCAGCACCCGCGCCTGGGCGGGCCGGGCCGTCGCCAGGGCGCCGTGCGGGCAGGTCACCGTCGCATTGACGTGCAGCAGATTTCCGGTCATGACGTTCTCCCCCGTCAGGTCACGCTCAGGGCGTCCTGGTTGATGGAAACGGTGGCGCCGACGAGCGAGATCGAGGCGCCCTGGCCGTTGTTGATCTGGATGCCCGAATCGTTGATCACGATCGAGGCCCCGCCCGGGGTACGGAGCGTGATCCCCGTGGTCGGGTCGTCGGAGAGCACGATCACCCGCCGCCCGGTGGTCTCCAGCACCGTGTTCGGCGCCCCCGGCGGGCCGGTCCTCGCCTCCACCGGGACCTCCGAGGCGGAGCCGTACCAGCAGCCCGTCCAGATCGGGTAGCTCTGGTCGCCCTGCTCGAACTCCACCCACACACCCGCCCCGACCGGTGGGAGCGCGTAGTGCCCCATGCCCGGACCGGCCACCGGGAAGCAGGGCATCGCCCAGGTCGACACGGCCTCGCCCAGGACGTCGGGCACCTGGGCCTGGATGCGGCCGATCCCGAGCGGGTCGGCGTTGTTCACCACCGTCCCCCGGAACTTGCCGAGGTAGCGGGTCGGTTCGGCCATGCGGGCAACTCCTGCGGCAGCGTTAGGGGATGACGGTCGGCTGGAGGGCGATCAGGCCCTCGCGGGTCAGCGTGAAGTTCTGGGTGTACGAGCCGCGCTTGAGGTTGTGGGTGACGCTCTTGACGAAGTACAGGCCGTCGTAGGTCAGCCCGGCGCCGCGGACGCCGACCAGCTCGCGCGGCCGCAGCACGTGCCCGTACCGGACGACGTCCAGCTGGCCGGAACCGGAGACGGCGTCCGCCGACTGCATCGCCTTGGCGATGGTCTCGGCGACGGCCTGGGAGGTGTCCTTCTTGGCGGTGTCGGCGATGACCTTCTTCTTGAGCGCCGGCGCGGGCCTGAGCGCCAGCGGCGGGCGCAGGATGCTGACCTCCGGCACCGGCAGGACGGAGGACACCTTCGTCGCCGGGAGCTGGATGCGGGCCTCCGGCTCCTCGCGGGCCGTGCCGTCGAAGGCGAAGGTCAGCTGGTCGACGTTGGAGAGCGCGTCCATGTTCACGTTCAGCGCGTGCTGCGGGACGCCGAGCCGGTTCTCCGGCCCCCAGTAGGCGCGGCTCATCCCGGGGACCGGGCCCGGGTCGAGGTAGAACACGTAGCCGTTCGCCTTCGCCAGCTCGCTGACGTACCCGAGGTCGGTGCCCTTCTGGAAGTCGATCCGCCGGGTGGGCATCGGCGTCTGCGGCACCAGCTCGGGGACGACCAGCGGCAGGATGCCGTACTGCCCGTACTTGCCGATGATCGCGGCCACCCGGGCCGCCGGGGACATCGCGGGGAACGGCACCCCGGCCTGCTCCTCCAGGTCCATCAGCACCGTCAGGTCCTCGCCGGTGACGGTGAGGGTGGACTGGCCGGGCTGGTTGCTGATGCCCACCTCCTGGCGGATGATGACACCGTCCATCAGCACGGTCGGGGTGCCCGTGACGGTCACCATCAGCACGACCCTGATCTTCGGGTCGAAGAAGCCGCCCGGCAGCAGCGCGGTGTTGATCAGGCCCTGCTTCGACAGGTCGAAGGCCAACTGGAACCCGCTGCGCTGCCCGGACGCCACCGTCACCTGCGCCGACAGCAGGGCGTCCGTCACCGGCTGCGGCACCGGCACCGGGATCTGCGGACCCATCAGCAGGCTGAGGTGGATCGACCCGACCGGCCCGCCCCCCGTGACGGCCGAGAGGTCAGGCATTGCCCACCCCCGGCACCGCACCGGGCAGCGCGATGGTGATCCGTCGGCCCGGCGTCGCGGTCAACTCCCGCGGATCGAGCACCGGGTTGGCGTCGGCGATCCGCCACCACTGGTCGGCGCTGCCGAGGTAGCGGTCCGCGAGCAGGTCGAGGCGGTCGCCGGCGGTCACGGTGTGCTCGGCGAGCGGGGTCAGTCCGTCCGCGCTCGGCAGCAACCTCCTTTGCAGGTACGGCACCTGCCGCCCGTCCGGGGTCGTGTGCAAGGCCACCGGGACGCCGTGGTACCGGCTGGTCAGCGGGTACGGCGAGGCTGCGGGCAGCGCGTCGGACGCGCGGTCGACGGTCATCGGAGTCCCCCTCCCAGTCCGAGCGCACTCAGCCGGCCGTCGGCCGCGCCGACCAGCCGCTCCTTCTGCGCCAGGTGCGCCAGGTACAGCTCGGCCCCGCGGTGGCCGGTCGGCAGGTCGGTGACGGTCAGCACGCGCAGGCCGATCGCGACGGCGGCCCTGATCGGATTCAGTTCGATGTCGAACGCCTCTTCGGTGATGGTGAGTTCGGTCAGCCGCACCGGCAGGATCCGCTTGCTGCCCCAGGTGAACAGCGTCAGCGGCGCCTCGGCCGGCGCGATCTCCAAAGTCCCGGCCGACGCCAGTGCCTGATTGACCATCAGCTGTGCGCTGGTCGGCTGCACCAGCAACTCCAGCGTCGCCAGCTGCGGATGGATCCCGTTCGGCGACGGCACGTCCAGCTGGTCCGTCGCGTCCAGCTCCGCGGTGAACTTCCACGTCTCCACCGCCGGCCCCTTCAACCGCAACGCCTCCGTCCGGTCCCCGCTCCCGTCCGCCCCCGCCACCTGCGGCGCCAGCGACCGCTCCAGGCTGTCCGGATTGAACTGCAGCACGATCACCCGCTGCGGCGTCCCCCGCTGCGGATCCACGATGACCAGCCCGGACCTTATGGGCCGGGGGGTGTCCGTGTACCCTGTCACGAATTCTCCAGACCGAGTCGGTCAAATACGTCGAGAACGCCCGCAGAGAATTCCCTTATGAATGTGTCGGGATCGGTTTCTGTGAGCTGTCGTACGGCATCCCGAAAAGTTGGCCATTCGGAATATGAAACCGCCCACAGCGCCCCTTCGCGGATTCGGTCATCGGCGGACTTCAAGGAGCTTGAGATCCTCTGGACCAGGCGCTGGTCCGGTTCGAGCGGTGCACCGAGACCCGCACGGGCCAGCGCCAGGGCCTCGTCGGCCGTCCCGCGCGCCGAATCCAGCTCTGAGATCAACTCGTCGACCGGGATCACCTCGGGGTGAACCTCGAAGACTGCCACCGCAATGTCGGCTGGCTCGGGACCGAGACGACTCGTCACCATGGCATAAGAGCTGCGGATCGAGTCCTCCTCGGTGTAGGTGACATTCAATCCGGGAATGATCTCCCACTTGACCACCAGAGGAATGCCGTGCTCGGCGTCAGCCGGCTGGTCCGCCACCCTGGCCCACGAGGATCCCCGTGCGATCAGCTCCATGTCCGCCAGCGAAACCTGCTTCCGGAAGATGTAGCGCCGGGACCGGTGGCCGTCGGGCCGCTTGATCACGTTCATTTCAGGAGTCCTTTGTCGGGTTTCCACCAGGGGAGTTCTTGCTGCAAGCGCCTCACGATGCTCTCATACATTTTCCGGCGCGTCGCTTCGGCATTTCCGTCCGGTCCCTCGAGATCGATGCCTCCGAAGCTGGAGACCCATTGGCGCATGAGTGCTATCTCTCGATCGGCCAATTTGTTGGCGTCCTGCTGCTTCTGGAGTTGCTGGAGCGACCTGAATTCCTTCGTGTTGTGCTTCTTGAGTTGCTCCTGGGCTAGCTTCGACTGTTCCCTGGCGTTCGATTCCGCTGCCGCATCCCCGGCGTCCGCCGCCTTCGAAACCGCTCTCTCGGATCTCTTCACGGACTTCTCGGCATCACGCACCAGCTGCTCCCTGTCCTGCCAGGCTTGATTGCCTCGCAAGTCGCCGTGCAGGAGTTCGGGAGGTACTCCCTGGGCCGCCAGCGCCTGAGTTCTCCGCGCTATTGCCGCATCCAGTGCGCCCGGCTTCTTGTTCATGTACTTCTTCAGTTCGGTGGCCGCGCTCGACGACCCCTCCGGCAGCATGGTCTGCATATTGAAAACTTCTCGGAACAGGCGCTCCCGCTTCGCCTTGTCCGGCTCCTGTGCGATCAGCTTGTAGTAATCCGAGTGAAGAATGGACAGCACACCTGTGCCGAGGTTCCTTCTTTTCTCGATATCGTGGGCGAGCAATCCGAGCAGTGCAACCTCGCCGCTGTCCGCCCCGAAGTCCTCGGCGCGTGAGGTCTGGAACGACGACAGGGCCTGCGAGGTCTCCAGTACTTTCCCGCTCGCTACGACCCTCTCTTCGGAATCGGCGTAGCGCCCGCTCTCCTTCGTCCTGCCGTTCTCGTCCATCTTGGTCAGGAAGTGGCTGCCCTGATTATTCTGGCGAGCATCCAGCTTTCGATGCTCAACCGTTCCGCCGCCGGCCCCTTCGAATCTGACGACATTTCTTGCGAAGGGACGGCCGAATTTCTCGGTCAGCGACTCGCTCGCGGTCATGATGTCCTCGTTCGGGCCAATCGGCAGCTCGCCCCTGGTGTTCGGTTCGACGGCGCGCCCGGCCGCGCGCTCTTTTGCCTGGTTGCGTATATCCTGCTCGACTTCGCGAATGAACACGAGGAAGGGCTCGGAGTCCAGGGAGACTCCGTTCAGTACCAGTTTCTCCGGGTTGATCTTGGCAGTATCGGCAAAAGACCCGGCACCGCTCGAAGTCAGTTCGGTGAGGCGGTACCACATCCGCAGACCGGCCAGCACCGCCGTGTGCATCCGATGGCCGAGGCCGCGGCTCAGCAAGCGCTGGATCCTCGGCTTGATCCTGGCCACGACCAGGTCCAGGCGCTGCCGCTTCGCCTGGGGCGAGTTCTCGTGAGCGCGGCGTTGGGCGCGCTGCTGTTGGCGCTTCTGGTGCCAGGCGCGGAGGCGGTCGCGTTGCTTGCGGTAGGCGTCGCGGATCTTGTGGGCGCCGTTGGTGAGGGCGCGGCCGAGTTTGCTGTTGAGGAGCTTGCGGCCGAGGGTGCGGGCGGCCGTCCGCACCCGGTTGAGGGCGGCCTTGACGGTCTGGCGGGAGGCGTTGAGGGCGCGGCCGACGGGGGAGGTGGGGCGGCGGGGTGCGGTGGACTTCGGGCGGGTGACCTCGCGGCGGGGGCGTCCGGGGGCGGCCGACGGGTGGCGCTCCGCGTGGCGGACGGTGTGGCGGGCGGGGCCCGTGCGGGCGGGGCGGGCGCGGCCGGGGGAGGGGGGCTTGCGCAGGGACCGGGTGGCCCGGCGCAGCCCTGCCCGGGCCTTGTTGACCGCGGTTCCGGCCGCCTTGCGGGCACCGCGACCGGCCTTGGCCAGGCCCTTGAGGATCTTCTGGGCGATCGCCTTGAGCTTGGTGCCGACGGCTTTGCCTGCCCCCTTGAGCTTGCTGAGCAGGAAGTTGGAGATGAAGTCGAGCAGCGCGACCACGCCCGAGGCGACCGCGTCGGCGAACAGGCGGGCGGCCGAACCGGATTTGACCGCCTTGAGGAAGGCGACGAACTTGCCGATCGCGGCGACGATCTTGCTGATGGTGTTCCACGCCGCCATCAGGCCCTGGATGATCGCCATGATCGCGCCCGCGGCCGGCACGATCATCGACACCAGCTTCTCGATGACGAGCGAGATGATCATCCCTGGCAGTGCCGCGACGATCGCCTGCCAGGCCATCCGTCCGATCTGGGCCATCGAGATGCAGCCCTTGACCAGCACGTTGATGATGGTCGAGGTCAGGCCGACCACCGACTCGACCTTCTCGTTGAACCAGGTCCGCACCGCGCTCTTGATCGCGCCCCACAGGTAGTGCTGGATGCCGTCGATCGCGGCGCTGCCGAGCTTCTTCAGCCACCCGCCCGGGTCGGAGGCGATGTCGCCGATCAGGACCGCGAACTCGCCGAAGACCGCGATCGCCTTCTGCACGAAGTCGATCGCGTCCATGACGGCCTTGCGGACCGCCTCGACGGCGGCCTTGAGCCCGGCCTCCAGCGCGTTCAACAGCGCGTTCAGCCCGGCCGCGAGCACGTCGAGGAGCTTGTTGACGGCGTTCTTGAGCTTGTCCGCCCACTCGTTGACCTTGGCGACGGCCTTGTCGCGCCATTCCTCGATCTTCTTGCGGAACTTGTCCCGCAGTTCGGGGAAGGCCGCCAGCAGGACGTCGCAGATCTTGATGAGCGCGTCGGCGAGCTTGTCGATCAGGTCGACGGCGAACTTCCGTGCCTGGTCGATCGCCCAGTTCGCGAACGTGCGGAAGCCGTCGATGATGTCGTTGATCAGGCCGCGGAAGTAGTCGAAGACCTTGGTGACCGCCTCGACCAGCGCGTCGAAGGCCGCCTTGACCTTGGACTTGACCCAGCCCCACCAGCCCTCGGACTCCTCCTTCTTGCGGTCCTTCTCCTTCTGCGCCTTCTCCTCGGCCTCTTTCCGCTTGTCCTGGATCTTCTGGTTGTCCTGCTGCTGACGGTCCTGGACGTCCTTGTCGGCCTCGGTGCGCTTCTTGTCGATCCGGCCGGTCTTGTCGGTGTGCTCCGCGTCGGAGTCCTGGTCCGCGGTGGTGACCTTCTGGTCCTGCTCGGTGCGCCACTGCTCCCGCTCGGCCTTGACCTTCTCGGCGGCGTCGCCCCGTTCGCCGGCCTGGGCCTGGGCGTTGTCGGCCACCGCCTGGTCGACCTCGGCCTGGTTCTGCCGGCGCGCGTCGGCCTCGCCCTGCTGCTGCCTGGCCTGTTCGGAGCCCAGTCGGCTCTGGCCCTGGCCGACGGCGGCCTGGATCTGCGGGCCGCGCTCCTGCTGGGTCACGATGCCGATGCCCGGCTTGGTGTCGACCGCGCCGCCGGCCTTGGCGCCCCCGCCCTTGCCCCCGCCGCCCGGTACGGAGGCGGTGAGGGTCTCCTTCGGCACATCAGGGTAGATCCGGTCCTCGCCCATCGGTTTGGCGGCGTCCTCCCGGCCGACGCCGAGGATACGGCCCGAACTGTCCTTGAGCTTCGCCGCCTGCTGGTCGGTGCGCGCCGGGTCGCTCTCCCCGGTCAGTGCGACCTTCGGCGCGGGGCCGACGGTGGTGTTCAAGGCCGGGTCGGTCGTGGGCACCTCGCCGACCGCGCCCTGCACCTGCTGCACTTCCTGCGGCGAGACCTGGTTGCTCGCGTCGTCGGCGACGTGGGGTGAGGCGACCCGGTCGCCGGGGTTCCCGCCCTCGACCTTCTTCTGCTCGGCCTTCTGCTGCCGGCCATCCTGTTGCTGGCCGTCCGCGCCCTGCGGACCGACCCGCTCCAGCCGCTCCGTCACCGCCTGGGCGGGCGGCGCGGCCTCGGGCGTGCCGGACTGGGTCTGCGGTGCGCCGGACGGGCGCTGGACGGTCGGCGGGGCGGCCTGCAACCGGGCGTGCTGCTCGCCGACCGTACGGTCCACCGAGCCGTCCACGCCGTCCAGGGTGGCGGCCATCTGATCGGGCGGCAGGCTCGCGGCGGTGGCGAGCGCGCTCCGCGGGTCCTGGGCGGAGACGTCCGGCGGGGCCGCCTTCTGCTGCTGCTCCGGACCGGCCTGGGTGGCTCCGCCGCCCCCTCCTCCGCCGCCCGCGCCGTCCTGCTCCGCCTCGGTGGTGGGCTGCTGCGGGCCCGCGCAGGCGCCGCCGCCCGACTCCAGCGAGGCGTCCGGGGCGGGCTGGGCGGTGAGTCCGGCCGGCGCGTCGGCCTGCTCGGCCGCGGGGCCGGGGGCGGCGTCGGTGGCGGTGGCGGCGGTTCCGGGTGCGGCGTCGGGGGTGGTGTCCGGGACGCCGGTGGGCCCGCCCGGGCCGTCCCCGCCGACCGGCCCGCGGCCGCCGACCGGACCCGGCGTCGCGGAGGCGGTGCGCTCCGGGCCGTTCGGCTCGGGCGAGGCGGCCGGTTCGGCCTCGCGGGCGTCCTCGACGGGGGCTTCGGTCTGCTGCGGTTCCGGAGGGGTGGGCTCGGTGGCGGCCGGCTCCGCGGCCGCGGCCGGGTTCGAGGTGGGTTCCGGGCCGATCTCCTGCTCGACCGGCTGCTCCGGTTGGAGGTCGCGGGCGCTCCCGTCCTCGGCCTCGGTGGCGGGGGTCGGTTCGGGGGCGCCCTGCGGCGCCGCGGCTCCGGGCTGCGCCGGCTCGGGCGCCGCTGTCGGCTCGGCCTCGTCCTCCGGCCGGCTGTCCCGCTCGGCCTGCACCTGGTCGGCCTTGGTCGCGGGCGGTTCCGGGAACTCGGGTGCCTCGGCGTTCGCGGCGGGCGCGCCGTCCGCCGGCACCGTGATCTGGTCGGCCGTCGGGACGGCGGACACGTCGAGGTCGGACGAGGGCAGGAAGTCCCCCGGGTTGAGCTCCGGCCCGGGGGCGGCCGACTGCGATTGCCGGTCCTCGCCCGGGGCGGGCGAGTCGTGGAGTTCCGAGTCCGCGCCGGGCTCCATGCCCAACGGCCTTTCCTCGTCCCGGGTTTCGCCCTGCGGGCGGTCGCCCTCCAGCAGCCCGTGCCGGGCGAGCGGGCTGTCCTCGGCCCGCGCGATCGCGTCCAGGCGCTCGGGCTCGACCGGCGCGGGCTGCGGCAGCGGACCGGCGGCGGGATCCTGCGGCTTCGTACCTGCGGAGGGCTGGGTGGCGGCCTCCGCCGGCCCGGCCTCGGGCGAGCCGGGGACGGAGACGGCTGCCGGTCGGGTGCCCTCCTCCGCCGTGGCGGCCTGCTCCGGCCCCGTCTCGGGGAGCGTTGCCGGCGCCTCCTCGACGGGCGAGGGCTGTGCTTCCGCAGCGGCCTGACCGGCCTCCGACTGTGTGGCCGGCTGCGCGCCCGGCGGAGTCTGCGCGGCCTCGCCCTCCGCGGGCCGGGCCTGCTGCTCGTCCGGTTGCTCTTCCTGCTGCTCCGGGTGCTCCTTGTCGTCCTTGTCGCCGTGCCCGTTGCGGCGCTTGCGTCGACCCTTCGGGTCGTCCGACTGTCGCTCCTCCTGGTCGAGTTGACGGTTCCGGCCCTGCTCGTCGCGGCCCTGCCCGTCCGTCTGCTCGCGCTCGTCGGTGGCCTGGTCGGCGGCATCGGTGACCGGCTCGGGCGTCTGTGCGCCGTCCACCTCGGCGGGGCGGTGCTCGGCGGCCTCGACCAGTTCCAGTACCCGGCTGTAGTCCGACGAAGGAAGTCGGTCCTCCAGCCGGGTGAGCACGGAGGCCTGCAACTCGGGTGCGAAGCGGGCGAGTTGCAGGCGGACCCGGCCGGAGGAGTCGGTCGGGTCGCCGCGCAGCGAGCGCAGGATGCCGGCTGCCAGCCGGTCGACCAGGGTGGCCGGGTCGAGCCGCTCGGTGCGGAACCGGTCGGCGTCGACGGTTGCGTAGCGGAGCCAGCCCGGGGTGGCACTCGGCGTCGCCGCCGCCGGCCGGTCCTCGCGCGCGCCGTGCTCCGCCTCCCGCTCGATCGCGTCCTGCGGCAGGCTGACCGCGCCCAGGTCGCGGCCGGCCCGCAGTGCGCCCAGCGGGTTCGGGGCCTGGACGGTGTGCAGCAGCTCGTGGGTGAGCAGCCGCCGGCCGTCCTCGTCGGCCGGGCGGTACTTGCCCTCGCCGAAGAAGAGGTCCGGACCGACGGCGACGGCGTCCGCGCCGATCAGTTCGGTCAGCGCGGCGGAGTCCCGGTCGGTGTGCACCCGGACCCGGCTGAGGTCGTGCCCGAGCCGCGCCTCCAACTCCCGCCGCACGCCCGGGTCCAGCGGCTGGCCCGCGCCGGAGACGATCTCCTTCGGCTCGGGCGTACGGGCCTTCGGCGCCGAGGTCTTGCGACGGGCCGCGCCCTGCTCGGCGTGCTGCCCGGCATCCCGGGCGGGAGCGTTGAGCCGACTCATGTCCGCCCCCGTCCCGGCGCCCGGCCACCGCCGGACAGTCCGGTGTGCACGGCGCGGGCCAGCGCCTCGCCGAGCCGCTGGGCCGAGGTGTCCGCGGGCAGTGGCGGTAGGCCGGAGAGCAGGTCCAGCGCGCGGTCGCCGTCGACCGCGAGAGGCACCCCGCGCGCCTCGATCAGGCGGGTCAGCTCGCTCCGGAACGCCGCCGTCAGCCGGTCGTGGTCGATCCGCGCGAAGCCGTCGAGGACCAGCTCGCCGATCTCGACCTCGATCCGCCCGGCACCGCCGCGGCGCTCGACCGCGTGCTGCGCGGCACCGCCGAGCTCGACCGCGTGCTGCTCGGCGTCGTCCGGCCTCCCGGTCCCGGGCCCCTCGGTCAGACCCATCCGGACACCTCCGAGGGTGTCAGCGAACGCTCCAGCTTGAGGTACTCGGTGCGAGCCGCGGCCAGCAGGTGCCGCATCTGCATCGGGCAGTCCTCGTCGGCGGCCAGGAAGGCGGCGGACAGCGCGATGTTGCGGATGGAGCCGCCCGCCACGGTGAGCTGGGCGAGCCGCTCCGGGTCGATGCCCTCGCTGGGGGTCTGCGCGGGGATGACCCGCCGCCAGATCTCGGCGCGCTCCGGCACTCCGGGGAACGGGAAGTCGGCCACGAACCTGATCCGCCGCATGAACGCGGGGTCCAGCGCCTTCTTCATGTTGGTGGTGAGCACGGCCAGGCCCCGGTAGGCCTCCATCCGCATCAGCAGGTAGCTGACCTCCAGGTTGGCGTAGCGGTCGTGGCTGTCCTTGATCTCGCTGCGCTTGCCGAACAGCGCGTCGGCCTCGTCGAACAGCAGCAGCGCGCCGCCGCGTTCGGCCGCGTCGAAGACCCGCCGGAGGTTCTTCTCGGTCTCGCCGATGTACTTGCTGACGACCTGGGAGAGGTCGATGACGAACAGGTCCACGCCGAGCCGCCCGGCGACGACCTCGGCGGCCAGCGTCTTCCCGGTGCCCGACCCGCCGGCGAACAGCGCGGTCACGCCGAGGCCGCGGCGCAGCACCGACTCGAAACCCCACTCCTGGTAGACCGTGCCGCGCCGGCGGACGTGGGCGACGATCTCGCGCAGCGTCGCGAGCTGGCGCTCCTCCAGCACCAGGTCGTCCCAGTCGGCGCGCGGCTCGACCCGCCGACCCAGCTCGTCCAGGGACATCCGGGCCTCCACCAGTCCGGCGTTCCACGCCAGTCGGCTGACGTCCGGACCGTCCCCGCCGTCCCTGCCCTCCCTGCCGTCCGCGCCGTCCGCGCCGCGGTCGCCGCCGGACTCGGCAGCCCGCCGGGCCGTCGCCGCGGCGGACCTGATCACATGGCCCGGCAGCGAGAACTGCGCGGCCAGCGCGCGGAGCCCGCCCTCGGTGACGCCCGGCGCGCCGTCCAGCGCCTCGGTCCAGATCCCCAGCTGCTCCTCGGGGCCGAGCGGGGGCACGGTCAGCCTGGTGCGGTCCGAGGCCCCGGCGGGCGGGGGCTCGTCGCCGGACACGACCAACGGCACCGCGAGCCCCGCGAGGAAGGCCTCCGCGCCGTTCGGGGCCTGCGGGCGTTCCCGGCCCGGCTCCCCGCCCTCCACCAGCAGCGCCGCCGGGATCAGGATCGCCTCCCGCTGCCAGAGTCGGGCGAGTTGCTCGCGCTCGGCGGGCTCGGTGGGCAGGTCCTCGCGGTGCGCGGCGTAGAGGCCGAGTCCGGCGCGGTGGGCCGCCTCCGCCGCGATCTCCCAGCGGGTGCGGCGGTCGGCGCCGGTCAGTTCGGTGTGCGGCGGGCCGGACAGACCGGCCGAGGTCCACCCGCGCGCCAGCTCGGCGGCACACCGCTCGTGCGGGCCGGGCAGTTCGCCGGGCGGTCCGACCCGGGTGAGCAGGCCGTGCAGCCGCACGTCCAGGTACGGCACGCCGACCAGGAAGTGCAGCACCCGCTCGTCGATCCGCAGCCGGGAGGCGGTGAGCGCCGTCTCGTCGTCCAGTTCGACCAGCCGGAAGCGGCGCAGCGGGCCCACCGGGGTGAGCGCGCTCCAGTGCGGTTGGTCCAGGGCGGCGAGGGCGAGGGAGAAGGTCGGGTACGCGCGCCCCGGGTCGCCGCCCGCCGCGGCGCACCGGGCGGCGGTGGTGGGGTCGATCGCGGGGGCGGCGGTCAGTACGAGGACGTCGCGCTCGAACGGGGTGAGCCCGAAGGAGGCGGTGAGCACGTCCAGGGCGGTGGTGGGCTGCCGGCGCCCGCCCCGGCGGCTGCCGGGGGCGGAGGGTACGGCGGGCTCGGCGGGGTCGACGCTGCGGCCGGCCGCGTGGGCGTCGACCCGTTCGAGCACGGCGGCGACCGCGGCGGACAGCGACTGCTGGTGCGAGTCGTCCGTCGAGCCGTCGCGGCCCTGCCTCCGGCGCGTGCTCATCCCCGATCCCCCCGTCCTGAGGTCAGTGCGTCAGGTCCACGACCGGGCCGGTGAAGGCCCCGTCGCCGGACACCGTCAACTCGCTCGGCACGCCGTCCACCTGGACCCGGGCCAGGTACGCCGTCGGGCGGACGCCGACGACCGGCACCCGGACCGCGAACGGATCGGGGCGCGGCAGCGGCGGCGCGGGTGCGCGGAACTGGTGGCTCGCCCCGGGCCGCCCGGCGGGCGGGTGCAACTCGTCCAGCAGCAGCAGGACTTGCTGGTCGTCCCGGAGCGGCAGGTCCAGCCGGAGGTCCAGCCGGGCCGAGACCCCGGCCGGTCCGTCGCCGCGGTCCGCGGTGCCGATCGGCGCGACGATCCGCGGCTGCCGGGCGAAGGCCTGCGCGTTGGACTCCACGGCGAGGTGGTCGGCGGCCGGTCGGCCGTCCAGCGCCAGTCCGTGCAGCACCTGCACCTGGTACACGCCGGGAGGCAGGTCCTCCGGTACGGCGACCACCAGTCGGTCGTCCCGGACACCCCCCGGGTCGACCGGGACCCGGCGCTCGCCCAGCCGGGCCACCACCAGGTCCGCGCGCAGGCCGGAGCCCTCCACCACCAGCTCCCGGTCCTTGGTCACCGGCCCTTCCACGGGTGCGCCCGGGGACCCGGCCGGCCGGGACAGCACCCGGTCCACGACCGGACCGTGCGACGGCACGGCCCGTACGGTGCGGCGCAGGACCGGCTTGCCGGCCACCGGATCGGCCCTGCCCTCCACGAAGACGGCGGCGGCCTGGTAGGCCACGGACAGCGCGTACGGCGTCTGGAGCAGCGTCATCCACAGCTTGGACGTCTCGTCCAGGTCCATGGGAGTGGGCGTGAAGCGGACCCGCTGCGGCGAGGCGGCGAGGTCCGTTCCCACCAGGTACGGCTGGGCAGCCGCCTCATCGATCAACTGTCGTGACAGCAGCGGCTGTTCGGTCAGGGCCCGGACCACGCAGCCGAGCAGCCGCTGACCGACCAGCTGGGTCTCCTCGCCGTAGCAGCTGATCAGGTAGTGCAGGTCCAGGGCGGCGGCCGGGCGGGTCAGCAGGGTGCCGTCGGTCGCGCGGGTGGGCGCGTCGCGGTTGCGCAGCGAGGCGTTGGGCGTGACCTGGTAGAGGAAGACGGTGATGGTCGGGTCGGCGGGCGGCTCGGTGGGGGGCTTGCGAGTGCTGACCTCGACCGCGAACGGGATGTCGGGCGCGAGCGCTCGGGTGATGAGCAGCCGCAGCGCCTCGCTCACGGTGGCGATCGCGAGGTGGTTGCTCATGCCCCCGCCCCGCTGCGTCCGTTGAGGTACTTGTCCAGGTCGAGGGCGGGAGCCGGGCGGGCGGCCGCGGGCTTGCGCGGTGCGGCCGGGGCCCGCTCGGCGGCTCTGACCTCGACCCGCCCGATCTGGACCCGCACCACCCGCTCGACCGGCCGCTGCCGGCGCCGGGCCCCGGTCCCGTGGGTCAGGCCCGGCGCGGCTGCCGCGGCAGCCCGCCGTACGGACGCGGGCGCGGCGGCGGGCCGGATCGCCGCGGGCGGTGCGACGGGCGGCAGCTCGGGGGCGGCCGCCCGGTGCAGCGCGGTGACGGGCGTCGGTACGGCCGTCGGGCGGGCGGCCTCCCGGCGCGCCGTCGGTGCGACGGCCGGTGCGGCAGCGGGGGTGACCGGTGGCGTGACCAGCAGCGGCGTGCGCGGCAGCGGAAGGACGGGTGCCGCGGCCGGCCGGTCCCCACCCTCCACTGCCCGCAGCGCCGTCCCGGCCGGCGCCGCGAGCGGTGCCGCCGACGGCCGGGGGAGCGGCACGGCAACGGGTCGCCCGCCCGAGCGGCCCGGACCGAACGGCTCCTCGGCTGTGACCGGCCGTGCCGGAGCGAGCGCGTCGGGCCGTTCGAACGGTCCCGGCAGGCGCGGGCGCAACCGCACCCCGGCCCGGTCCGCGCCCGGGCCGCCCTTCGCCAGCAGGCGGTCGAAGTGGTCAGGCATCTGCACACAGCTCCAGGTAGTAGCGGCGCCGCAGCGGGCTGAGCGCCAGGATCTCCGTCTCGCTCCAGCCGTAGGCGCGGGCCAGGAGGTGGACGTCGAGCAGGGTCGCCCGCGCCCAGTCGTCCAGCTCCTCCCAGAGGTAGGAGGCGATGTCCAGTTCGGCGAGGGCCTGCTCGCCGCACTCGGGGCAGCTGAGGTGCAGCCGGACGTCCGCGCAGGGGTCGGCCGCGGCGGCGGCCTCGGCCACGCGCCGCTGGACCGGTTCGGGGAGCTGCCGGGCGGCGACCGGCTCCCCGCCGTGCTCGGCGGTCAGTACGCACCGCTCCAGCACGACGGTCCTGGCCCGGTCCGCGGGGGCCTGTTCGGCGGCGGCCAGGTCGCCGGGGGTGGGCAGCCGGAAGCCGACCTGCCACCCGTCCAGCTCCACCCGCAGCGGGCCGTCCGCCGGCCGCTCGGCACCGACCACCTGCCCGGAGTCGAAGGCGAACTCCATCTCCTCCGCGCAACTCGGGCAGCCGACCCGCACGTCGAGCCGCTCGCCGAACAACTCGGCCCGCAGGCCGAAGAGTTCGGCGTCCCGCCGGCCGATCGGCACGGCCAGCAGCTCCTCCGTACCGGCGTCCGGCCGGGCGACGGTGTGCAGCAGCAGGGCCCGCCCGGTGCGGCCGGCCGCCAGCCCGGCCTCCCACGCGGCCAACAGGGCGGCCTCCCCCGCGAGTTCCATCGGTCGGCCGCTCAGGCCGGCTGCTGGAACGAGGGCTCTTCCGGCTCGGGCGTCTCCTCGTCCCGCTCCCAGCCCTCCACCTCCAGCTTGAGGCTCTGGATCGCCACCGCGTTCGCGTTGGCGTCCAGTTCGCCGAGCACCTGGTACTCACTCGGCCAGGCGCGGTACAGCTTGTGGGCGACCGCCACCTGACCGGCCTCGTTGAGCACCTGGATCACCAGGTCCTTGCGGAAGTCCCGCAAGGAGACCTCCGCCCCGCGGCCCGCACCGACCATCCAGACCTTGTTGGCCCAGCGGTCGAACTCCGGGTCGTGGGTGACCCCGCGCTCCAGGGTGACCGCCTCGAAGTCGGTGCGCCCCGGCGATTTCCGTGGCGCGCTCGGATCGCCCCCGCTGCGGTGCTTCACCACCTCGGTGGTGCGCTTGAGCGGGCTGATCTTGCTGATTCCGGCGACGACCCGACCGTCCCAGACGACCAGGAACTTGAAATTCTTGTACGGATCGAACCGGTGTGGATTGACGGTGAACTCGACCATGGAGATCCTAAACCTCGAACTGTCCGGCGAGCTGCTCGATCTTGACGATCACGAATTCCGCGGGCTTGAGGGGCGCGAATCCGACCACGACGTTCACCACGCCGCGATTGATGTCGTCCTGGGTGGTGGTGTCCTTGTCGCACTTGACGAAATAGGCCGAGCGCGCGGACGTGCCCTGGAACGCGCCCTGCTGGAACAGCGAGTGCAGGAACGCGCCCACGTTCAGCCGGATCTGCGCCCACAGCCGCTCGTCGTTGGGCTCGAACACGACCCACTTGGTGCCGCGGTAGAGGCTCTCCTCCAGCATCAGCGCCAGGCGCCGCACCGGGACGTACTTCCACTGCGAGCTGAGCGCGTCGGCGCCCGCCATGGTCCGCGCGCCCCACACCACCGGGCCCACCACCGGGAAGGTCCGCAGGCAGTTCACGGCGAGCGGGTTCAGCAGGCCGTTCTCCCGGTCCGTCAGCGGGACGGTCAGCGCGCGCACCCCGGGCAGCCCGGCCTCGGTGCCCGCCGGCGCCTTCCACACGCCCCGCTGACCGTCGGTGCGCGCCATCACGCCCGCGATGGTGCCCGACGGCGGGAAGCTGCGCAGCCGGCCGGTGAGCGGGTCGACCAGCTCCAGGTGCGGGAAGTACAGCGCCGCGTGGTCGCTGCGCACCGAGTCGAAGGCGGACAGGCCCGCCCGGGCGGCGTCCAGCGTCGTCCACGCCTGCGGCGCGTCGACGATCAGGAACATCCGCTGCTCCACGCAGAGCGCCTGAGCGGCCGAGACGACCGTGACGGCGTCGTCCATGCCGGCGTAGCCGGCCAGTTCCGGCAGCACCAGCAGGTTGACGTCCGGCACGTCGCGCAGCGCCTGGATGCCGGTCTTGCCCGCCTCGCTGCCGATCAGGTCGGTCATGCCGGGGGCTCCGCCGTCCTGGCCGCCGGAGAGGGCGAGGACCGGCGGGTTCACCGAGCCCTCCAACCCGAGGTTGTTGGCGGCCTCACCGAGGAAGCGCACCACGTCGGCCGGGTCGGTGGAGCCGGCGACGACCTGCAGCTGCCGCCCGAACACGCTCACCCGGGTGCCCGCGAAGGCCCGCTTGCCCGGGGCGTCCGGCAGGGCGCGCAGCTTGCGCTCCAGCAGCAGGGCGAGTTCGGGGACGGTGGTCGGTGCGGTGCCGTCCGCGGCGGGGTCGTAGATCTTGACGGTCCGCGAGACGTCGGCGATCTTCACCTGGATCTCGTGGGTGAGGTCCGGCAGGGTGGCCGCGAAGGGCTTGGAGACGGTGCCCACCGGGTCCGGCCGGGCCTCCGCCAGCACCTTGACCCGCACGACGCCCGAGCCGCCGTTCACCACCGTCTCGGCGAACCGGGGGCTGGCGGCCTGCGCCGACAGGTCCGTGAAGGACTCCTGGACGGCGCCGGAGGTGTCGAAGACCTGGAGGTTGAAGGTCTCGGCCGGGGTCGGTGTCCGGTAGTCCACGGCGACCCGCAGCCCGCCGCCCCAGAGCCCCGGCTCGATGGCCGTGACCTGGAGGGCGGGGGTGGCGGTGGAGGTCTGTGTCGAGTTGAGGGTGACGGCCGCGGTGGCGCCGGTGCCGGCCGCCGCGACCCGGACCACGATCCCGACCGAGCCCCCGTTGAGGAAGAACTGCTGGACGGCGTAGCTGACCGGGCTCTGGCTCGCGAGTCCGCCGAAACGGCGTTCGAAGTCCGCGAAACTGGTGATGGTGACCGGCTGGTTGAGCGGGCCGCGTCGGGTGGCCCCGACGAAGGCGGTCACCGAGGTGCTCACTGCGGTGATGGTCCGGACGCCGCTGGGAAGCTCTTCGATGTAGACGCCCGGGTAGGTCGGTGTCGTCGGCAATTCCCCCTCCGTTCACTTCGTGCATCAAGGGCCCGGTAAAAGGGGATCAGGATGCATTGGCGGCAGGCTCAGTCTCGGATTCAGGCGGCAATTCGTCAAGGCCTGAACGCGAAAGGGTAATTGTATTACCGGGCCTGTTTTCGGGGTTTCGGAATATGCCAATCCGAAGCCCTGGTGCTGGTGTTCGGCGGGGCCCGTCAGCCGCCTTCGGGCAGGTTCCGGTAGTCGGGCCGAGCCGGCGTGGGGTCCGCGGGTGCGGGTGCGGGTGCGGGTGCCGGGGCGGGTACGGGTGCGGCCGGCGTCGGTCCGGATGCCGGTGCGGGCGTCGGCTCAGGCGTCGGTGCGGGTGCCGTGGCCGAGGGTGCAGGGGCCGGCGGCTGGTAGGAGGGCGGCCGGGCGGCCCCCAGGAACCAGCCCCAGCTCGCGCCGAACCGGTGCTCCAGGAATCGGAACACGGCGTAGTAGACCGTGCCGAAGCCGGTGACCAGGGCGGAGGTGACGGAGGCGTTGTCCAGGTGGATGCCGAGCCGGGCGGCCTGCACCAGGAGGAACGCGACGATGTAGGGCACGCAGGTGCGCCACAGGGACAGGGTGAGTTGGTACATCCGTCCTCCTCGTTCGACGTCAGCCGACGACAGTGAAGCCGTGCGCCTGGCCGAGCCGGGTCAGCGAGTCGATGCCGGGTATGCCGTCCGCCTGCTGCCCGCTGTACCCGTACCGGCGCTGCAGCGCGGAGTAGGCGTCGATGGTCTTGGTGCCGAACGACCCGTCGACCCACTGCCGGTCGAGCAGCCCCTCCGCGACGAGGGCCCGCTCCACCGTGTACACGTCGTCGGGGTACGTGGTGGCGCCCTGGGGTGCCTCCGGGTCCTGGCGGGCCGCCGCGACCACGTGCGACTTCGACACCTCGGCCAGCGGGATCGGTCCGCCGAGCAGTCGGCGCAGCGAGGACTCGCCGGGCACGCCGTCCGCGTCCCCACCGGAGTAGCCCAGACTGCGCTGGTAGTCGGCGTAGTTGAGGGTGTCGGCATCGGTCCAGTCCGGTCCCGGGCCCCGGCTGTAGTGCGAACCGAAGCCCGCCGCCACCAGCGCCTCGCCGACCATGGTGACCTGCGGACCGTGCGCGCCGTAGCCGTACGAAAGACCGCCGATGTCCCGCCGGTACCGGGCCGGGGTCGGGTCGGGCTGCGGCGCGGGCTGCTGGGGCGGGGTGACCACCGTGCCGGAGGGGCGCGGCGCACCCGACGTCACCCAGGCGTACAGCGCCGGGCCGGGGCAGTCGGTCGAGTAGCCGTCCTGGTGCCCCTTGATCTCCGGGCCCGCCGGGCCCTGCTGCTCGCAGTACTCGATCGCGTCCCGCAGCCCGTTGAGCTGTTCCGGGGTCGGCACGGTCGAGCCGGAGGAGCCGACCAGTCCGCACACCGCGTAGTGCGCCTCGTTGAGCGGGACGTCGCCGTTGGCACTGTTGCGCCGGTTCAGCCCGCGGCCCTCGAACACGTAGCCGTGCTCGCAGACCACGAAGCTGTAGCCGATGTCCGACCAGCCGTCGTCGTCCATGTGCGAGGCCTGGAGGCGCCGTACGTAGGCCGGGCAGGTGTCGTGGGTGCCGAAGGTGTACGCCGTGCCGAGGTAGTGCACCTTCACTCCGGCGCGCGGACCGGCGTACGGGATCGAACCATTGGGCTCACGCCAGGGCCGGGCGCCCCACTGGTCCCGGTTGACCAGCTGCAGCCCCGGCCAATCGGGCGACTGCGGCCCCGGGTCCGGGGTGGGGGTCGGGGTGGGCGTGGGCGGCCCGGGGTCCGGGGTCCGGGCGGCCCCGGCCCACGCCCGCAAGTCGTCCAGCGAGCCGTTGAACACGTCCGCGTCGAGCGGGTCGTCGCTGTACTGGTGGAAGCGCCAGGACGCCTGGATCCGCGGCGAACCCGCGGACACGTAGTCCGCGATCCACAGGAAGTCACCGGCGTTGTCGTCCGTTCGGAACCAGTAGTCCCGGTTGGTGTAGAGCCCGACCAGGCGGTCCGGGTAACGCTGCTTGACGGCCGCCAGCCAGCGGTTCTTGGCCGCGGTCGCGTCGCCGTCGCCGACCGACTGCCCGTACGGCTCGAAGTCCAGTACCAGCAGCTCGCCTGCGGGAACCTGCCCCACGACCTGGCAGAAGTGCTCCACCTCGCCGTCGACCGGGTTCTCCGCGTGCAGGAAGTGGTAGTGCCCGACCACCAGCCCGCGCCCCCGGGCGTCCGCGAGCTTGTCGGCGTACCCCGACTGGCCGGTGTGGCCGCCTTCGGTGGCCTTGATGAAGACGAACTCCGCGTCCCCCGGGATGCCCGACTGGAAGTCGGAGACGTCGTAACCCTTCGCGTTTGCCATCAGGATGCTCCCCCTTTGCGCCGATGGCAGCCATGGCCGACCGGCCCCGTCCCGCAGGGCACGCGACGCCGACCAGGGCGTCATGTTCACTCCACATGAGAATTGACTGAACGTCAACTCTCTTTGTCTGGAGGTGTTCTGTGGATTCTGAGCGCCTCCTGTGGCGACCGGTACCACGGGCCCGTGCCACTGGCACATCTGCCGGACGACACGCCGGGGTGAGGGTGGTCGGGAGTCCTGCCCGGTGGTCGGTGGTCGGTGGTCCCGGTGGTCCCGGTGGGCATGGTCGGGCCCGCCGAGTGCCGGATGGTCGGCGGAAAGCCGCACCGGAAGGTGTGAGTCAGCCTCCCAGGGTGTCCCAGAACAGGTGCTCGTAGGCCTGGAGCAGCAGGCCGTACTCCCGGGCGGTGGCCAGGGTGTGGTCGTCCAAGGGGTCTGGCCCGAGGGCGTCGGCGGCCTGCTGCTCCAGCTCGGGCGCCGGCTGGGCGAAGAAGTCGAAGAAGGCGCACGCCTCGTCGGAGAAGCCGTGGTGGCGGCGCAGCGCCTGGGCGATGGTGGCGCAGTAGCCGCCCCAGGCCGCGAAGTTGGCCACCAGGGCGGCGGCCGCGGCGGGCGGTCGGCTGTTCAGTGCGAGCCAGGCGAGGTAGGCCGGGTACGCCTGGCAGCCGGCCAGCGGTGCCCGGGCGGCCACCGCCCGCGCGTCCAGGCCGCAGGCCTCGGCCAGGGCGGGCAGGGTGCGCAGCGCGGCGCTCTCGCCCCCGGCGAGGGTGACGAACCAGTCGCCGAGCGGCCGGTCGGCGCAGCGGGTGGCGAGCAGCAGCAGGCTGCGCCGGTCGGAGGTGATGATCCGGTGCTGCTGGGCGGCGAGTTCGGCCACCGCGGTGAGCGGGGCGGTGCCCTCGGCGAGTGCGGTGACCAGGGCGGGGACGGTGTCGCCGGGGGCCAACTCGGCGCGCAGTCGGCGGATCTGGTCGAGGATCGGGTCGAGGGTCGGGTGGTTCACCGGTGCCTCCGGGGTGCGGTTCGGTCCGGTGCCCATTCCTACCGGTCGCGTGCTCCGGGGCGGCGGCGACAGGCCGGGGGAGCCGCTCGGCGTGCCCGGGTGACCAGGTGCCCGGGTGCCGGGGGCGCCCAGGTTAGGGTGCCCCCGGCCCGGGTGGCGGGGTTGTGCGGGGATCAGGCGCCGGCGCAGGCCTTGGTCAGCTCCCCGGCGGCGTCGCCGATCGGTCCGAAGTCGGGTTCCTTGCCCTTGGAGACGGCGGCCTGGGCGTTGTCGACGGCCTTGGACAGCTTGTCGGCCGCCGCGTCGAGTTTGCCGTCGCCGTCCTTGCGGATCACCTTGACGTCCTCGACGATCTTCTTCAAGGCCTCGACGGTGTGTTTGCGCCGACTGTCGTCGGTGATCTGGCCGACGTTGAGTGCGGAGTCGGTGAGGTCCTGGACATCGCCGGTGAGGCTGATCGCCCGCTTTCCGCAGTCGAGGGCCTGGTCGGCGTTCTTGCACGCGGTGAACAAGGGGGCCGCCACGAACAGGGCGATCGTGGCGGCGGCCAAACGGTACGGCTTCTTTGTCATGTCTGTATCCCTCCCGCAGTCAAGAACGTTCCGTCCTCGTGCGGTGGTTCCGACATGACAAGTGAACGGTCGGAAAAGTTTCCTCGGCCGGTGGTGGATTGACTTGTCGTCAATCCTGGCCGCCCTCCTGCCTGCTCTTCCAGTCCTGCCAGGCCCGCCAGGCCGCAGGCGGGAGCAACTCCCGTGCGCGGGAGAGGAGTTCGTAGAGGACTGGTCCGTAGCGGGCGGCCAGCTCGGGGTTGTGGATGAACACGTCGAGCTCATTGGCGGCCGTGATGGCGAGGAAGGCCCGCAGGTCCTCCTCCGGCGGGGAGTAATCCTCCCCGGTGAACCGGTCGTGGAACAGCGGCACGTCGTCCCGCCCCAGGCGCGGGTAGACGGCGGCCCGGCCGCAGCTCGCGTACAGGTAGACGAGCGCCTCGGCGCGGTCGCCGATGACCTCGGCCAGGGTGTCCCGCTCGTCCAGCCCGAGCAGGGCGCCGTCGAACCCGTCCGTCCCGTACGCGGCGTGGCAGAGCCCGGCGGCCTGGACTGCGGAGTCGGTGCCCCAGTCCGCCAGCAGGGTCGCCACCCGGGCCAGATGCTCCAGCAGGGTGCCGCCCGGATGCGGGATCCGGTCGGCCTCGTGGGCGCGCAGGAACTCCTCGACGTGGCTCCAGGCGGGAGCGGTGCGCTGATCGGTCGACGTCACCCGAGGAGTTGTACTCCTGTGGCCGACCGCCCCGCAACCGGGCTCGGCCGTTGAGCCGAAGCCGGCGCTCGAACTCCCGTTGCCCCATCAAGTAGCAGTTCGACGACGGGAGTTCGAGGGGCGGGTCCGGTCCCGTGGGCTAGCCAAGCAGGCGGGCCGGGAGGTACGGGGACTCGACGTGGACGGCCCAGCCGCGGCGGCGGGCGTGGCAGGCGAGGGCGAGGATGTCGAGGCTGATCGCGGCGCCGGGGTCGGTGGCGCGGTCGGCGACCGCGTGGTGGTCGCGGTGGGCTTCGAGGGCGTCGAGCAGTGCCAGGTTGAAGCTGGTCTCGTCGCCCTCCACGAGCTGGGAGAAGAGGACGACCGGTGGCGGGAGAAAGCCCCAGTCCTTCGCCTTCTCGACCTCGCGCAGGGCCTGTTCGGTGGCCGGGAGCGGGTCGGCGCCCCGGAAGTAGTCGTGCAGGGCGACGCGGTAGGAGGCGAACGCGGAGCGGTCGGCGGTGGAGTGGGTCGGGCCGGCCAGGACGACCGGGGCGAGGTCCTCGCGGACGCCGGTGATCAGGGCGAGGTCGAGGGCGAGGTGCCAGTGGCCGGGGCCGGAGTCCTCGTCCCTGGTGGCCGGGTAGCGGACCGTCCGGCCGTCGATGGTCACCTCGGCCTCGGTGCCGGGTTCGGCGAGGGCGATCCGGAACAGCGCGGCGCCCAGTTGGGAGGCCAGGCGCAGGCCGGCGAGCTGGGTGTCGGTGACGTCGGCGGACTGCGAGGCGCGGGCCCGGAGGAGGAGTGCCTGCTTGCTCAGGGCCCGGGCGAGCCGGGAGACGGTGTGGCGGTCCTCGGGCCCGGGGTCGATCGCCTCCCGGGTGCGCTGCTCGTACAGCGCCTCGGTGTCGGCGTGCAGGGGGAGGGCCGGGCTCGGCCGGTCGACGCGGACGGGCCCGGCGGCGAGCCGGGTGACGGCGTCCGGGCGCCGGTCGCGGCCGAGGCCGCCGACCCGGGGGCCGGGGCCCGCGAAGCCGGTGACCAGGGCGTGCGGGAGGTAGTCGGTGTCGACTGCGGGGAGCCAGCCGCGGGCCCGGTGGGCGAGCGCGGCGAGGGCGAGCGGGAGCAGCGGGAGGAGGCTGCGGGGGCGGGTGCCGTCGGCGCGGGCGAGGAGGGCGAGCAGCCCGGAGTCGAAGGCCTCGCGGTCCCCGGCGGCGAGGGCGCGCAGGGTGTGGAGGGCCTGGGTGGCGTCGCTGTCCCGGTCCTCGATCCGGGCCAGCGCGGCGTCGATGGCGGCCAGCCGCTGCTCGGGGGTCTCGGCGGGGAGTGCCCTTCCGGCGCGGAGTGCGTTCCCGGCGTGGAGTGCGTTCCCGGCGTCGGGCGCGGCCTCGTCGCGGGTGTCGCCGAAGAGGTGGGCCATGAAGCCGTTGACGAGCTGGGCGGCGGAGTAGCCGCCGCCGGCGGGCATGGCCTGCCAGGTGAAGGCGAAGGCCTCGCCGTGCCGGGCGACCCGGTCGGAGAGGATCGCGAGGCAGAGCGCGTCGAGCCAGTGCTGCGGCAGGACGGGCCTGCGGCGCACGCTGTCGTCCGCGTCCTCGGGGGAGTAGCCCATCCCGAAGTTCGGATAGTCGAGGAACACCTGGAAGCTGTCGCGCCCGTAGTACGCGGCGAACGCGATGGCACCGGCGGCGGCCTCGGTGGCGTCCTTGAGGACGGCCCTGGCCTCGGGGGTGTCGAGGGCGGGGGAGTCGGCGGAGAGCGCGCCGAGGTAGTCGAGGAACTCGTCGGCGATCAGTCGCCATTCGGTGGCGGTCATCAGGCCGGCGCGGGAGTAGGAGTGGACCATCCCTCCGATCCGGTCGGCGAAGCCCTCGCGGGCGGCCGAAACCGCCGACTCCTGCACCTGATGACGCTCGATACGCACAGCTCTGCTCCTTGATCCCTTTTGTCTCGCAGCCAGCCTAGGCCTGCGGTCCGACAGCAGGCCGTGCGGGGGCGGCGGAGGGCGCTGAATTTCAAACGCTGTTTGAAAAAGCTCGTGATCGCGCTAGTGTCATGATCGGCAGCACCGGGCCGTGCCGAGGGCGCGGCCCGGAATCCGTGTGCTCACACGGGAGTTGACGGTCCGTTGCACCGGATCGCGAGCGAGTGTGCCGAGTCCACCGCTGCCGCATCGAACCGTCGTGACCACGAGGGAGAGCACATGTCGGAAAACCTGAGCCGCGAAGTGTCCAAGGTCGTCGACCAGGAGGTGGCCAGGATCCTGGAGCGGACGGAACGGGCCGTCACCCGCACCGTCAACCGGGCGCTGGGCGTCCCCGAGGGGGCACCGGCCTTCGACACCGACCGCTGGCAGGCTCGGCTCGACGGACTCCTCGCCGCCCACCGCGTCCACGGCGCCGCCCTGGCCGTGCTCGCCGACGGCGAGATCCACGAACTGGCCTCCGGCATCCTGCACTCGGAGACCGGCGTCGCCGCGACCACGGACTCCGTGTTCCAGATCGGCTCCGTCAGCAAGGGCTACACGGCGGCGATGGTGGTGCTGCTCGCGGAAGCCGGGAAGCTCGACCTCGACGCGCCGGTCGTGGCCGTCCTGCCCGAGTTCGCGGTCGCCGACGCCGAGGCGAGCCGCACCATCACACCGCGCCAACTCCTCAACCACACCAGCGGCATCGAGGGCGACCACGTCAGCGACACCGGTCGCGGGGACGACTGCCTGGCCCGCTACATCGAGGGCGCCCGGACGGTCGGACTGACCAACCCGCCCGGCACGACGGTGTCCTACTCCAGCACCGCGTACAACGTCCTCGGCCGGATCGTCGAGGTCGTGACCGACGGCACCTGGGACGAGGCGCTCAAGGAACTGCTGACCGGCCCGCTCGGGCTGGCGCACACCATGACCCTGCCGGAGGAGGTGCTGCGCTTCCGCGCCGCGATGGGGCACATGGGCGACCCGGGCGAGGAGCCGGTGCCCACCCCGCTGTGGAACATGATGCCGCGCTCGGCCGGCCCGTACGGCGGGATCTGCGCGACGGCGGCCGATGTCGCCCGGTTCGCAAGGCTGTTCGTGGACGGCGGCGCCGCGCCGGACGGGACGCGGGTGGTGCCGGAGGCCGTGGTCGAGGCGATGCTCAACCGCGAGGTCGAGATGCCCGACCAGTGGTTCCTCGGCGGGCACTGGGGCCTGGGCTGGGGGCTGTTCGAATGGGACGGCGTCCGGGGATTCGGGCACGACGGAAGCACCTTCGGCCAGCTGGCGTACCTGCGGGCGATGCCGGAGAAGGGCGTCGCGGTGGTGCTGCTGACCAATGGCGGGGGAGCGGCGCCCAAGGTCTTCGAGACGCTGTGCCGGGAGCTGTCGGCGGAGTTCGCGGGCGTGACGATGCCCGGGTTCGAGCCGCCCGCCGAGCCGCCGGTGGTCGAGGTCGGGGAGTTCCTCGGGAGGTACAAGCGCGAGGGCTTCCTGATGACGATCGCCGAGGGGAGCGGCGGCAGCGCACTGATCCTGACCTACGAGGGGGCGGACGGGCTCGCGGGGACGTTCGACCCGCTGGTGTGGCAGCTGACGGCGGTGTCGCACACGCCGACGAAGACCGTGTTCGCGGGGCGGCGCAACGACAAGGACGCCTGGATACCGGTGGTGTTCTACGCGCTGGCCGACGGGAGCCGGTACGTGCACTTCGGGGTACGGGCCACGGCGAAGGCCGCGTAGGGACGGAGGGGCGGGCCGCTCGGCGAACGGCCCGCCCCTCATTGGGAGCCCGACCCCTAGGACAGTTCGCGCACCAGCCGGGCGATGGTCGGGGTGGGAACGGAGTGCGCCTCGGCGGCCCGCAGCACCGCGCCGCCGATCGCGTCGAGCTCGGTCGGCCGGCCCGCCTCGACGTCCCGCTGCATCGAGGACTTCATCCCCGCGGGGATCCGGTCGAAGGCCTCGAGCAGCGTCCCCGCGTCAGCCGGCGCGCCGACCGCGTCAGCGACGGCGGTGATCTCCGCCAGGACGGCGAGCAGTTCGTCCCGGTGCTCGGTCCGGACGACGCCGATGCCGTCGGCGTGCCGGGTGGTCAGCAGGGCGAAGGGGGCGAGGAAGGAGAGCTTGCTCCAGAGCATCGCGGTCTCGTCCTCGCGCAGCGTGACGTCCAGCCCGGTGTGCCGCAGCCGTTCGGCGAACTCGGCCACCGGACCGCCGAGTTCGACGGCCGCGAACGGGCTGGTGTGTTCGATCCGGCCCGGCGCGGTGCGGGTGGCCTCGACCCGGATCGTCCCCGCCACGACCTGCCCGGCCGGGTACCGCTCGCGCAGCAGCGCCATGTGGTCCAGGCCGTTGAGCAGGGGCACCACGATGGCGGCGCCGAGGGCCTGCGGCGGCATCCGGTCGAGCGCGGCGGTCAGGGCGGTCTCCTTGACGGTCACGAAGGCCGCGTCGACCGGCTCGCTCAGCTCGGTCGCCGCCTCGACCCGGGCGGTGAACTCGCCGAACTGGGCGCTGCGCACGTGCAGTCCGTCCCGGGCGAGGAGGGCGGCGGTCTGCTCGCCGGCCAGGCAGATGACGCGGTGGCCGTCGCGGGCGAGCAGCCCGGCGATCAGGCCGCCGACGCCGCCCGGGCCGAGCACGGCGACGGTGAGGGGGGTGGTGGTCATGCGCTGTCTCCTGGGATGGGGTGGGGTGGACAGGGGCTTCGGGTACTACGGGACTTCCCGGTGGAAGCGGCCCTCCAGGCCGTCCGGGCTGAGGAAGCCGGTGCCGACGCCGTAATCGAAGTCGAGGAAGTACGGGTCGCCGTCGTCCGGGGCGTCGGAGAGCGCGAAGAGGTACTGCCAGGGCGCGGGAACTCGGGCCTCACCGTTGGGGAAGGACGGGAGGCCGCCGAGGTGGTCGAAGACGTGGCCGCCGTCCGGGAACGGGACTTCGGGGCCCTCGTCGCGCAAGTACCGCTGGAACGCGGCACGTTGGGGGAGGAAGGCGGCGTCGTACGGGCCGCTGGCGGTGCCGGTGGGGCGCGGGTTCGCCTGCTGCGGGGTCATCGGGGGGCCTCGGGGGTGGTGTGGTGGAGGGAGACGGAGTCGAAGTGGTAGGGCACCTCGTGGCGGGTCTTGCGACCGGGGGCCGGGCGGGGCGGGCGACCGGTGCTCGCATGGAGGTAGAGGCCCTGGTGGCGCAGGGTGCCGTGGTCCGGGTCCGACACGGGCAGGCCCTCGGCGCGCAGGGCCTCGGCCAACTCCCGGGCCGGCCAGCCGAACACGTCGATGCCGAGGTAGCCGACCGGGCAGGCGGGCCGGTCGTCGTGCGGGTTCCGGCCCACCCAGACCCCTGCCAGGGCGTCCTCGTGGTGCGCGGAGAGCGAGACGCCCACGCCGGGGAGCCGGAAACCCAGGGACCAGCGGCAGCCGCAGACGAAGGTCGAGTGCACCCCGTCCGGCAGCAGCTCGCCGTGCGGGGCCAGCAGCGCGAGCACCGCCGCCTCGGTGAGGCCGAAGTGCAGTTCGGGCAGCGGGGCCGGCAGGCGGACGCCGAGGCCGGGCAGCAGGTCGATGGTCACCTGATCATGATTCCTCCTCGGGCGCGCGGGCGGGAGTCCGTCGTTCCGTGGCGGGGATCACGGGCTCGGCGCGATTCCCGCATGTGCTCGACAGGTTCACTCGATCCGGCGAACTGTGCGGTGCCGTGCGCCGGGCTGTTCGCGGGTGGCTGGATACTCCGGGATCACGTGCGCGTCCACCGACCGTCTCCGAGGGCTGCCGCACGCCTCCCGCACCCGTAAGGACGTCCGACCATGCACCAGGTTCCCGGCCCCGGCGGCCCCGGCATCGAGCTGGCTGCCGCCGCCAGTCCGACCAGCGCGACCACCGCGACCACCGCGACCACCGCGACCACCGTCATTCCGCCCCGACCCAGCACGCCCCTTCCGGACGAGGACGGGGGCGACGCAGGCGGGTACACCTGGGCCGGGCTGGACGAGGACTTCACCCGGGACGTCGTCGCGATCGCGCGGAAGGGCGAGGGGCGCGAGCTGGCCGAGTCCCAGGTCTTCGAGATCGTCCGGGCGCAGCCGCAGGCGCAGGGGCTGCCGCTGCGGGTGCGTCCGCACCTGCGCGGCGAGCTGGACGCGTTCGTCGCCTCGTACCACCGGGTGATCGAGACGGTCGTGGCCGCCTGGGACCACGACCGCGGACTGCGCGAGGTGCTGACGCTCCCCCGGGTGCTGCACGAGCAGGTGGCCGCCGCCCGGGACACCCGGGTGCACCTGCTGCGGATCGACCTGTTGCCCCAACCCGACGGCACGCTACGGGTGTTGGAGACCAACGCCAACTGCCCCGGCGGCCTGCCCGGCGCCGGCCGGGGCCGTTCGGCCTGGCGGCCGCTGCTGGCCCGGCACGGCATCACCCTCCCGTCGCCGCTGCCCGCCGACGACGCGCTCTGGCCGGGGAGTTGGCTGCTGCGCCTCGCCGAGCAGCACACCGGCAGCCGTCCGGAGACCGTCGCCCTGCTCTGCCCGGACGGCAGCTACCGCGCCGACACCCGTGACTACGACACCGCCCTGACGGCCCTCGGCGTCCGCGTCCTGCACGCGGACCCGCGCGAACTCACGGCCGACGGGCGCCACGGCGTCGCCGTGCGCGGGGAACCGGTGCGGCACGGGTTCGCCAAGGTCGGCATCCAGGACCTGCTGCGGATGGGCGACGACGCGGCGCCCTACCTGGAGGCCGTGCGCGAGGGCCGCCTGTTCGTGCAGAACGGGCTGCGCGGACGTCTGATCGGCGACAACAAGCTGTGCCTCGCCGTGCTCTCCGACCCGCGCTTCGCCCACCTCTTCGACGCCGCCGACTACCGTCGGGTCCGCCCGGCCGTCCCGTGGTCGCGCAACCTCGCGTACTGCGACGCCGCGACGCTGCGCGCCGTCCTGCGCGACCGCGACCGCTACGTCCTCAAGCGCCCGCTCGACACCCGCGGCAACGGTGTGGTGATCGGCCGGGAGGTCGCCGACGGGTCCGCCTGGGAGGCGGCCGTCGGGCTCGCGGGCGACGAGGGATGGCTCGTCCAGGAGTACGTGACCAGCCCCCACCTGTACGGCGTCATGGACGGTCCGGCACCCCGCCACGACGTGGCCCTCGGCGCGGTCGACGGCCGCCTGGTGTCCGCCTTCGCGCGCGCCAGCCACGGGGAGCGCCACAACGTCGCGGGCTCCGGACGCCCGCACCCGCTGTACCTGTGAACCGGACGGGGCGTCGGCGGCGGCGCCGACGCCCCGCCGACCTCGGTCAGGCCCGCTCGCGGTGCCGGGTCGGGGCGCGTCGGCGGTCGTCCGGGTACGCCCGTACGGCCGTACCCGGACG